>NZ_CBDDRA010000002.1:0-394738 GCF_965232925.1 Tumidithrix helvetica PCC 7403 | reverse complement strand
ACTCGAATCCTTGCATTTATTGCCTACTTCAACCGTACGATGGCAAAGCCTTTTAAGTGGACTTATAAAGGAAAGGCTCTGGCAGTTTAACGGTAGACATTTTTACGCCGTAGTGTACTAGTAGTTTTCCTCGCCCAAATTCTATGCCTGACGCAGCTCAGGGAAGTCTACGAGTGGGTAATCGTACCGATAGTCCTGTTAGAATTGTCCTTTTGCTCCGCAAAGGTTCGCAAACATCGTGGAATCAAGTCGAACCTTTAAACTGGGACTTTGCCCCCAAAGAGGGTGGTTCAGAGGGGTTGCTGCTATCTTTACCCAGTGAAAAGGTGGTACTGCGTAAGGGAGATATTATTTTTGCCTTTGCGATCGATGGCTCTAGGGCCTATTGGGGACCTAATGTTGTTGGGGAAACCGATGCTCCCTTTTGGGACAAACAGCACAAAGAATGGAGCATGGTCTTACAGCCCTAAGTTGAATAAAGTTGAATAGGACACTCTCAACGTTCGATCAATAGCAATGTCCAGTTGCAGGGCTGTTGTAAATCGCCAAACGCTCCCTGCATCATAAATCCTAAAGCTTCACGGGTGGGAACGTAGCTGCGCGACAAATAATATCCTGGTTCTGCAGTGACTCCATCTAGATATTGGAGATCGGAGGTTGCATCCACGGCAAAGAGGTGATTGGAACCTTTTACTGCCATCGCGATCGCATACTTAGGACTGTGTTTGTACTGTTCTGGAATCATAAATATGCCGTAGACATTGTGTTGCCCAAACCAAGGTTGCACGATTACTTTTACGGCACGAATTTCGCGAACTTTGGGGTTATTACTCATGCGCTCTGAGCTACATAGGTTAGTAGGAGGCTTTAGCCATAGCCATGTGAAGATGCCTACGATCGCAATGGGAATGCTGACGCACAACACTACTAAGGGTTTAATTTTTTGCCTGTCGATCATCCCCATCCTGCACGCTCAAAATCTCGACAACGAATTGCTGACTCAGTCAGGGCTTCGAAAGGATGGAGCGGACATTTGAGCCGATAGTTCCCTGTAAAGTAAACGCAATTGCTACAAGGAATTTGATGCAAATATTGAATGCGCTTAATACCTCGAACCACTGAGGCGATCGCATCCCAGATGAACCAAGCGATCGCGAACCAAATTATGACAGGTAGTACAAATTGAGTAATGTATGTCTGTATCATTTTTATATCCAGAAAGCCTCATGTGACAATGCTATGCCCCAATCCGATCGTCCATTATCCTCTTTTTCTCCGTCAAATTTCGGTGCGGAAGCTTACTTTCAGCAGGGGATCGAACTTAGCAAGATCGGGCAGTATGAGGCGGCGATCGCTTCCTTTAGCAAAGCCGTAGAAATTCAGCCAGATTTTGCCGAAGCCTGGAACGATCGCGGCATTGCCCTTAACGATCTAGGACAGTATGAAGACGCCGTGCATAGTTACGATCGCGCGATCGCGTCGCAACCTAACTTGCATCAAGCTTGGTACAACCGAGGTATTGCTCTGGGGAATTTGGGGGATTACGAAGCCGCAATTGCCAGTTGGGACAAAGCGATCGCCTTGAATTCTAATTTTGCGGAGGCTTGGTTTAATCGCGGCTGTGCCATGGGCAATCTAGAGCATTACAACGGTGCGATCGCCAGTTGGGACAAGGCAATTGCCCTAAAACCCGACTATGCTGCGGCTTGGTTTAGCAAAGCCTGTATTTATGCGGTTCAGTCCGAGTTGGAACTAGCCTTGGTGAATCTCAAGTCTGCGATCGATTGCAATCCTGCTGTTTATTGTCGTTTGGCAAAGGCTAATCCTGCGTTTGCTGGCTTACGCCAAGATTCGAGATTCCTAGAGCTTTTAGAGAATACCAGCGGATTCGTATAAACGCCTGATAATTGCCATAATGCGGCGATCGTAGTTAGGGTCAAGCGCCCAGCGATCGGTGAGTTGACCTAAGAGGGGTGCAACTCCACGCGTAATGTAAGGAAACCTCGGATCGACCACTGCCAAAACCAACGGAGCAGTACTGGCATAGGCTTTTAATCGTTGAATCTGCGCTCTCACTCCCGTTCTCTGGTCGGGGAAGCGATCGCCATGCAGCCCACCGCCCACTACCCCCAGTCCGCCAAAGTTGTTTTGCTCGGGCAAAATATCGCCGCCAAATTGTAAAAAGTTTGTCTCCAGACACATTTGGCAAAAAGCAATGTCGTGATTGACGCCTTCGATCGCAGCTTCCTCGCGATAGATTCTAGGTAAGTCGCCATATTTAGCGATCGGAACCTCATTGATCTTGAGGAAGGAAAGCAACTGGGCTTCGGATGTATTTCCACTTCCCATAATCCGATCGATTTGACCGAGGCAAGCCTTTAACACCATTTTGAGAATCACCATACGCCGCAGAGAATCAAAGGAAATTGAAATACTCAGATCTCGCAGGGCGATCGCTTGTACGTAGACGGTTTTGCGATAAATGATGCGTCGAATATTCACAGTTTGCTGGACAGTTAATCCCAACAAATCCAGTAAGGATTCTGGAATATAGGCATTACCAAATAGGATAATGCCACGTTGTTTTTGGATTTGACCATTGATTTGGATGGCAACGATGGGCAGATCGTCAGGCTCTGACGAGCGATCGCTGGAAGCCTGACTGAGCGCCTGATTCGATCCTCGATTTGCTCTCAATGGGGGAGGGTTAGTATGGTCGCTAGAAAAGGAAATAGAACTAGATGACTTGTCTCCAGAATCCGTGGTAGGAGGAACAACAGTAGGATTATTTTGGAGCGCCTCAATCGATCGCAACCATTTTTCTAAGCCATCTGCCAACCCTAAGGCAAAATCGCGACGGTGCGTTTGCAATAAGCTCCGATCTTGGGAATTCGTAAGAAATCCTAATTCGACCAGCAATGACTGAGGGATCAGATCGCGACAAAAAGCTAACCTTCCCAAAGATGCCTCTGTGTCAGGTTTTATGCCCCGACTCGGTAAACGTGGAACGCGTTTGATCAGAGCATTGAGCAAAAGTTCGGCTTGGCGGCGGCGATCGCTATTCAAGGCAATGTAAAACGCGGCGGCTCCCCGTATTTCAGGGTTATCCAACGCCCCCATGCGAATCTCTAGTGCCACATCCTGCATGTTACCGCGTGCGTTAATCCACTCTATCGTACTGGTTGCGTTGAGCGCATCATCAGGAGCCTCAACTGTGAGTCCGCGCGATCGCAGCTCCGCCACGATCAGATCTCGCGTAGCAATCATCTCAACCGCCTCATTTGTCCCCCCAACTTCGGCACCAGGATTTCGCAAAGCCCCCTCAAAGCCACCCCGTCCCGCCGAGATAAAGATCTTGCCAGTAGGAGCTTGGGCACGGGCAGTATATTGCGTGGCGATCGCGGTGAGAACTGCCCCTGCGCCAACCTGAAGAATAGTCCTTCTACCAATTCTTCTCATATCAAAACTTCAGGCTTACCCCCCATCCTTTCAACCATGATAGATATCTCTTCTGCGAATCAAAAAACTAGGAATTTCTGGTTTGCGGCGGGGCGTTTCCCAAAGGGAATCACTTTTCTCACTGCCGTCAGTTCTTTCTATCCTCTCATTTTTTTCACTTCTGTCGCTTTTACTATGCGCTTTAACCTGCTCGGCGATTTCCTTTAAGACGTTTGCCTCATCGTTAATACTGGCAAAGGTGACGAGCAAAGTTTCGATTTCGCTCATGACCGAAGCAATGCGATATCTGGATTTAATCTGATCGGCTGATGCCCAAAAAGTTTCTGCTTCATGGGCGGTACAGTTCGCTAGCAGATTCTCAATTTCTTGTAAAACATATTCAATCTGAGTGTTTTGTGGTGAGAACTCAACGACCTTCGGATGGGAATTGGAATTAAAACGGTGGGAGAGGATAGAGGGGGTAGGATGAGCATCACTTTGCATAGGGAATCTCCTGAGCTAATTTTTGAAAATCTGAAATTGGGATACGCTATGTGCAAGAATCTATCTAACTATTTTGGGAAATTAGTTGGGATAAAGTTGGTTAGGGGATTCTGTACTGTTTGATATGCCGCCCACTGAGTTCTTGTTCGATTGGGCGATTAAATTGCGAAAGCCCAAATCGGTCAGCGTAACCAAAATGCGCGTAATGTTTCTGCGAACGCGTCTTTTTTGCAGAAAACTGGGTAAATCAGGACGATATTGCCGAATTGTGTTTCTCATATCCTGTAAAGCAACCCAAACACTAGAAATTTCTTCATGCGTACAGACAAGCAACAAGTTCTCGATCTCTCTTAATGTCGCCACGATGCGGCGGTGCGCATCCCAAAAGGAATCGCTGATACTTTCGCTGATACTTAGTGGCAGTAAATCAGGCGCGAGCCAAGGGAAAACAAAATTTGGTCGAGTTTGGGTGCTCATGTTTCGATCGCTTTGTGTTTGGGTTACTGCGGTCTGCACCGCTGCGCCAGAGGATGATTTCGCTCTAACTTCTAAAAAATATTCATAATTTAGCGAACCTAGTTGCGTTTTTTTAGACACTGATAATGAACTAGCGTTGCAATACCAGTGTGCGCCTACAACCTTAGTTTTCTTAGGCAGGTTTGTAGACCAGAAAAAAACAGTGCTTTTGTCTGCAAACACATGAACAATCAAGCTATCTGCGTTTGACTTTTCGCGAATGTTGATTCAGGATGAGTTTGCTCGACAAAAAGGTTGATTGTCCGAAGCATAGTGTAGGGAGCAGAACTGGCTCAAATCAAGATGACGCATGCAGTGCAGCAAAACTAACAGCGATCGCGCTCGAAGCGTTGTAGTCTGAAGCGATCGCAGGTTAAGTTTTAGACTTGCTGAATTTTGGAAACGCGCTGAGATCTTATGAATGGCAATCGCTTCTGATTAGATGAGGCGATCTCTGGAAAACAGAATTGTAAAACCCTCTTGAACAAAATGGCGATCGTGAGTCAATATTCGCTCGATGTCCATTTGCCGCATTGTTACCATTGAGATGCAGTCTGTGAGGCTATATCCCTTATCTAGTCGCTGTTCGTATAATTCCAATCCACCCAAAAAGGTCTCATGAGACTGAGGTAACACGATTACCTTGTCCGAATCTACATTAAGCAGTTTCCGAACTGTAGTTACTGCTCGATTGCGTAGTTTTACGCCACCTTCAGACAAGAAATTGAGAACTTCTGTAAGTACTTCATCGGTCGTAATAATCTTTGTTTTACCTAGCTTTTCTGTAATTGCGATCGCTTGGTTGTGGAAATTATCGCGAGGGCTGAGTAATGCAACCCAATAGAAGGTATCGGCAAAAATCAACTCGGTCATAATTGCGAATTGTAGAGATAGCGATCGTGATGCTCGGCACCATCAGTGGGCAAACATTCCAAATCTTTGTCTGATAGACCAGTCGCAAAAGACGTAGCGATTCCCAATAGAAATGAACTTGTATCTTCTTCTGATTCTCTCGCTAAATTCTCTTCTACCAGTTTAGAGCCTAGAACTGGGCGATGATTTGGATCCAGCCGCCACTCTAAATAGCTGACAAAATCTAAAACCTCTTGTAAAACAGGTTCAGATAAAGCTTCTAAATGCTCTAGCTTGCCTAAAATAAGCTCTTTTACAGCGTTCATGTTCCAAGCCTGATATCAATACACATATTTTACTTGTCCCTGCATAAATTTAACCAAATTGGCTCAATTTTCTTGTTTGATTTAGTTGTAAAAACCAGCAGCGATCGCGCTCGAAGCATTGCCGTCTGAAGCGATCGCAGGTTGAGTTTTAGACTTGGTGAATTTTGGAATTGCGCTGAGATGTTGGGACTAATCGCTTATTAGAGAATCGACTAACCAATCAGAGTTCTATTCTTTTGTGAGTTCTTCTAGCATGGGGAAGAGAATATTTGTGACTGGCTTCATCACTGACTCTAGAAGCTCTTTTTAGGTAAAAATGCGACTACTTTTAGGTCTTTTGAGTGGCAGGTTGAGTTTTAGACTTGCTAAATTTTGGAATCGCTTGTTTGGGGATGAATGCAAGCAAAATTAAGCAACCATAGAGTTATGTTCTATGTCTTGATATCTGCCACGAATTTGCACGTACTCATCTTCCAATAAAAAATCTTTTACTTTCTCATAGTCTCGCTCGGAATAGACTATTTTATAACCTTCAGTTGGATCGTACACTTTATAGCTACCGTCTGCATCTCCAACTAGCATTAACACATAGGGAAGGTCGGAAGTTGGATCGACCCACATTTCAATAAATTTCCAACTAGATAACTTCGCTTGGTTTTGTGCGCGGAATGACATGATATTCACCCTTAATGATTTTCATTTCTGCAAAATATAATGGCAATCGATTCCCTTCTAGATCAATTCTATATCCAATTGCCCGATCAAAATACATCCCATAGCGTTCGTGACCTCTTACAGTACCAATAAGTTGACCATCCTCAAACAAAGCCTCTGTAACCAAGAGTAAAGTTTCTCTATCGTTAAACACATGCGCCTTACCGTCTTCCTTTAACAGTTTTAACATTTGTGGTGTATCTGGCAAGTGCTTATGTATATGCTTTTCTGCTAAATTAAGCCCTCTTGGCGGTCTACGATTTTCCTCATCCTCTTGTGGCATAACCTTTCCACTTGATCGCCTTTTTGTGATGAACTGTAGATAAACAGCGATTGTACACTTAAACGATCTTGTTATAGGTAATCTTATTGAGCAACATGTACTTTGTCTATGTTCAGCATCCCCTTAGTTTTCGGACAATACTCAAGATTTCCCCTCTTCCAAAGAATGCGCCATAGTATGCCAAAAGAATTGAATTATAACTAGCCTCAAAGTCCTCAGATTTTGGAATAGTAGTCACATATAGATGCTGACCTCCTAAAGGATGACTATAATGGTATGCGTAATGTCCATCACTCATTTTCCCAGCGAGAACGGAACCTTCAAAATCTCCTCTTGATAATCCAACAATTCCACAATATTTGCTCCTTAAAAGCTCATCACGTAATTCATTTAGATTGTGAATCATGGGGTTGCTTGTAAATGGATCGTGATCGGTAAACATATGGGAAACACTTTGCTTAGAGTAGCCCGTATATCCTGTGACGTAATAAGCAAAATGTTCACAGTTTCGATGACCTAGATGATAGTCAATTCCTGTTGTCATCTCTTTAATCCTTTGATTAATCAAGGTTTTACTAGCTCCAGTGCTCTGTTCTAAAGTGATTTTTTTTAACTCTCCATCACTGCCTGGCAATTTGTAGCTTAAACCAGATCTGAACAATTCTTTTGTAAAGACATGACCTTTACTTCCCATCCAAGATGTTCCATCCCAAGGTCCCCACTCCACTATTTTCCCATTACCAATATACACAAAGAAATGTCGAGTATGAGCAACCAGTTCAACGGACAGAATATCACCTATTTGAAGTTCCATTTCTACAACACTATTCTTGTTTTTGCGAACACATCTATGATTAAAAGCTGTTACGTAGCAAAAACTAAGTGAAGTCGCGTCTGATTTTTTCTATAGCTTGATTTAAGCTATCGGTATGAATCCAACCAACAAAACCACCAAAAACCATGTTGCCTTCAGTATCAGCAATAAAAACATGGTTAACACCCACAGGATTTTTGAACATCTTTAGCACTGATCCATCACGAAGAGTAAAACGAGGTGTCGCTCGCTTGAAATCCCTGCTATGAGCTTGTGTCATACCTGGGACTTGATTCAGTACATCCACAACTGGCTCGGCTACGCTTGATATTTTGTTAGCACTTTGTGTAGGTCGATTCCATTCATTGACAGAATCATGAATCTTTTCATAGATTTTAGCAACAGGCTCTAATGATTCAAACATACTTTTCCTAGTGAGTTGATGACTATTATCTATTACATCACAAAAATCTCATACTAAATAGCTAAATTTTACTAATTTTAAGATCGTCACTTGACATCTTCAACCTGTTGAATTTGTAATTGCTGGCTGGAGATTTCAGATTTATGCGAGGTTGTGGTATCGAGAGTTAACTTGTAGCAAACCTAGGAAATTCTTTGCAGGCTGAGTTGTTTGTCAATGTCGATCGCTACGAGTTGTCCGCTGCGATCGAACGTCACAGAGGTAGAGATTTTTTGTTTGACGAAGGGAATGGAAATCGTCCCGACGAGCGTATTCTCCGATCTCCATTCGCCTCTATAGCTAGCGGAGCCTAGTGGTGCGTAGAGCGAACTACCAAACTGGTAAAACATTTGTCGCCATTGGGTCGTGACTAAACCGATGGGCACGTAATCGCACCAGAACTGTCCTTGTTTGCGCGACAGGGGTAGCCAAGGCATGGCGATCAAGAGAGCAGCGAGGGCGGGATCGTTGCCTACGAGGCGATGAAATACAAAGCCACTGTCATCGCGGCGGAAATATAACTTTGCTTTGCCCGAATCTAGATAGAACGTACCATCGATCGCCATCCGAACCGTCACTGTTAGAGGCGTTAGCGATCTCCCTTTCCGCAAGACTTGAAACTTAATTTGCGAATCTAGTGGTAAGGATAATGCTTGGAGCAAAGCCCGATCTAAAGACACAGCCTCAACCTCCGCAGATTCCGTTGGTGTGGATTCCGCACAAAACTCGTCGTTGACGCGTAGGTTGGCAAAGCTAAAGGGAACCGTGGTAGCACCAATCTCTGGTGTGAGTTGGACTTGAATGTGAATGTGAGGTTGCGGCGAATATCCTGAATTCCCACAGCGTCCGAGTAAAGTACCGCGTTCGATCCGATCGCCTTGATTTACGACAATACTATCTTGGGCAAAATGGGAAATCTCCACATAAAAGCCGCGATCGTCAACCAGAATCACATAATTCCCCCAATTCCGATCTTGGTCTACGGTTCCGATCGCACAGTCAGGCAGATCGCGCACCACGCGCGAGACCCAGCCTGAGACTGGCGACAGTACGGGCTTTTGAAAGGCATAGTAATCGCTGAGTTGGAGACCTGACTCCCGAAAGGTTTGTCCTTCCTCATCCCGAATCACAAAATCGTAGGCATAGCGCCAGAGTCCTTGATGCGTCCAGCGTCCATCGCAACCCTGCCAAACCATCCATCGTCCTGCAAAGGGTAAGGCGATCGCGTGACCGCTACCTTGATGGCGCTGTCTTTCCGTGAGTTCGTAGTCCAAAGTCTTTTCGGGGGAAGCCTGCGGATACTTGGCAAGTAAGCCTCTGCCCACGCTTCCCAATAGATACAACAGCGATAGGGTGACGACATTATAGGGAAAGGCATGGACGGGCAAACCGACCGCCGCCCAAAACACGCTGACCGCTTCGCCTAGAATTGCCGTCATCACCACTGCGATCGCGGCGAGAGCATAGCTGCGTACTGAGGGCAGCAGATAATATCCCCCGATCGCGAGGGCAACCAGAATATAGTTCAGCGTGGCTGGATCGTAATATACGTAAGCAAACGTGCCTGTGAGAATGCCGCGTGTATAGGTTCCCAAGGCATAGCCTGCGATCGCGAGAAAGAATTGAATGCGGGAGTTGATCAGCAGCAACAACATTACCACTATGCCCACCCAGATATTGGGCAAGAAGAAAATCAATCCCAAGGTTCGCAGAAAGCCTTCAAATTCTAACGGTAAGCCAATCGTGTAGGTGTGAACGGGCAGAATCGCTGCTTGCAAACCCGCATAGCGAAAGGCAGCCAGATGCACGATCCAACTTACAGCAACAAAGGGAAGGCTGAGGACGGGAAGTAGTAAAACCGTTCGCAAAATATGCGACAGCGACCATGTTAAGACAAAAGCAAAGGCTCCCGCCGCCGCTGATAGGAATAAGGAGGCAGGACTGAGTTGGAAGAGATATCCCACGCTCAATCCCGCCAAGAGTGGGTTGAAGAGTAACGGCGCGAAATTCAAATAGTCCTGCTTCAGCTTTGCCACGGTAGCGAAGGTAACCGCTGCCATCAGTCCTGTCAGTCCCATGATTAAAACCGAGGGCTGTAGGAACATTGCGATCAGCAGGCAGGCTCCCATACCCGCACCGCGCAAAAACATAATTTCGGCAATTGCAGCACAGACCGCTTGCAAGAAGTGCTGGGGGGCTTGCCGCCATTTCATCAAACGTTTCCAGTTTTGCCGTAAATACGGCTTGGATAGAATTGCCCAGTTAGAATTTCCGAGAGAAGGCGATCGCTGACGAATATTCAACATCGATAACTATTCCAATTTAATGTTTGTTTATGACAGCTTGGGAAAGGATGGCATAAGTTGGATGAACCTCTCCCTCCCAACCTCCCTCTCCTGATAGGAGAGAGAGGAGTAAGAAAATATAAAGCTTTTAAGCCCCTCTCCTCGCAGGAGAGGGGTTGGGGAGAGGTCTTATTTCCATCCCACACTTGAAAGTTGAGGCAAGGCGTTAAAAGCATTGGAGGCAAGTCTGGCTGGCAGGTGTTCGCGCCGTTCCAAATCGCTGAGGTCTTCCGCTGCTCGAATCAATTCCACTTCGCCTGTTTCTGTAACCAGCACGACATTGGGGCGGTATTCGATAAACTGGAGCCATTGCGTATTGTTGTAGGCTCCCACCGTAGAAATCACCATGCGATCGCCACGGGAAAGCGGTGGTAGCGAAATGCTTTCGGCAATCACATCAATATTCATACACATGGGGCCATAAACCACTGAGGGTTCGGCAGTTCCAGGTACGTGGCGATCGAGGGCAATGTCAAAACGATACCAAAAACTCGTGAATAGCAAATTCACCCCCGCATCCATGACATAGGCGCGAGTGCCATCGGGTAGGCGTTTTGTGCCGCAAACGCTGGTAATTAACGAACCTGCCTCATCGACCACAGCGCGACCTGATTCGATAATCAGTTTAGGTGTATGCCCCGATCTGAGATGTTTCCAAAGGGAATCGCAGATGGCATCGGCATATTCCTCAATCGATGGTAAGAGCACATCGGCGGCATGGTAGGTTCCTTTTAAGCGACTGCGTGATGGGAAACCGCCACCAATGTCAATGTATTCCATCTGCCAGCCATAGAGGGTTTCGATGTCATAGCCAAATTTCACCATTTTCTCGACTTGGCGACCATAGGCACTAGGTTCCATGATATACGTGCCAATGTGGCTATGCAGCCCGTTAATCTTTAATTTACCGCCCCGCGCAATTCGATGAATCGCTTCCATCGCCTGTCCTGATTCCAAATTGAAGCCAAAGCGCGACCAGCAAGGTTGAATCCCCGCATCGAGGTTGAGGCGAATGCCCACAGAAATGGTTTGACCGAGTCGCGTAGCGATCGCTTCCAAATCCTCAATTTCATCCAAGTGATCGATATTGATCGTGACACCATCGCGCACGGCTGCCTCCAACAGATCGAAGGGTTTGTGGGGGCCATTCAGAATGATATGCTTGCCGGGAATGCCCAAAGCTTTTGCCTTGTCATATTCCATTTTGGAAACCAACTCGGCGATCGCGCCCTCTTGATGCAAAATCGCGCAAATGGCTTTCAAATAATTGGTCTTATACGACCAACCAAAGGTGACATCGGGATAGCGGGTGGTGAAGGCATGACGCATCGTGCGGAACTTACGGCGCAGCGATCGCTCGGAATAGACAAATAGGGGCGATCCGAACTGGGCGACGAGATCGTCAACGGAAACGCCAGCGATCGAGCTTTTGATTTGGTTGTATGCCGAGGTGTGACCTGTAAATTTATTCATTAGCCCGCTCTTAAGTTGTTGAATGGAAGGCTTTTCATAGGTGGAAGTAGCAGTTTTCATTTATCTTTCTCCTGAAGTGACTAAGGTTTGAAAAGGGGCGGCATCTGTGACCATTTCATAGGTGTAGCGCACCAGCAGTTTGCCAGCTTTGTAAGGCTGTAAGGGCGGCATGGGCAATCCTAGGGCTGCTCTTACCATGCGGGACGGTAAATTGATGCCCACGGCAGTGGCAAAGTATGTCCAAGCAGGGAATCGCGGATTGATTTCAATTAAATAAATGGTTCCATCGGTGGTGGCGATACATTCCAGTTCAAATGCTCCTCTCCAATGGGTATGTTCTAGAAAAGCTTTAGCTGCTTGGAATAGCCCCTCGTGATGGATGGTCACACCACTCCAGATCTTGCCCAGTTCGGTCACGGTCATTTTTTTGATCGCCACCAAGCCCAGATCGCCGCCAGTGCCGTCTCCCACGCCAACGAGGTTGAGTTCGGCTCCTTTCACTACTTGTTGCAGGATCACGGGATAGCCCCATTCGGCGGCTAACTGATGAAATCGTTGGATAGCTTCTGCTTGCGTCCAGACATGATATGCCTTGCAATAGGTTCCCTTCACCATTAAGGGCAATCCCAACTCGGCGATCGCGGTCTGTAATTCCACCACGGAGGTGACTGTAGCAGTGCGTGGGGTTTGCATACCAAAACTAGCGGCGGTTTCTGCCAAACGGGCTTTATTGCGTAAGGCAAATTGGGCTTTGGTCGGCAGATAGGTGTGAATTCCCCGCGATTCTAATTCCGTAGCGCAATGGATATAGAGGGGCAGTTCCACATCAAAATTGGGGATAACGCAATCGAGTCCCATCCGTTCTTTAATCCTCTCCAATCGTTCGATCAAAACCTCTGGTTCTGAGGAGGGGTAGGGCATGATGTAACGGCGATCGAACAGCCAGTCCATATATAGCCCCGGTTCCATGGCATCGTAGGCGAGACCGACAATCTGCATATCCAGTGCTTCGTCTTCGCGCAGGCTGCGGGCAATGCCAGTGCCGGGTCCTGGATTGTCAACGGCATTGATCCCTGAAACGGCGATCGTGGGATGGCTCATCGTTTTGCTCCTGTTAGGTTTGATTGGATGAATCCGAGCATTTCCAGTTGTTGCATAAAGTCTGAGACATCGCGTTCTGTAGAACTTTGAGCGATGCCAAATTGTTCGGAGAGAAGCAGGGCGATTTGGGTGCGATTTTTGCCCTGTTGGAGTTGTTGCAGGACTAAATGACCACAAGAATTGAGCGTATAGGTCTCGCCTGTCGAGGTATCGAACCCAAATCCATCGTCGGCAACTGTAAGTGTTTGTAAGGCTGTCATCTCTATTTCCTTATCTATGTTTAACGTCAATTTTGGATTTACCCCCTTTATCCCACCGAAAGATCGGAACCCTAGCTCCCTTCCCTTTGAAAGACTGCGATCGCATAAACTCTTGCTTCGCTTAGGGGTTCGATCCCCCCCAGCCCCCTTATTAAAGGGGGGAGAAGAATCGAAGTCCCCCTTACTGAGCCGCGAAGCGACTTCCCGAAGGGTAGGGGGATGCCCGATAGGGCAGGGGGATCGAACCTCTCGGATAAATGGGATGTGTGTAGGAGGTAGCGTGCAAGGGTGGCGTAAATTCTTTAGGTGGAAGAAACGTTCTACATCTCCTATTAAGCTGCCTCAAGATGACAACTCAAGCCACAATTTGATTACAGTTTTGTAATTTTGGCGGAGGCGACTGCCAGTAAAATAGGTTGCATATGCACATCCTTTACGTTGAAGACGAATTAAAAATTGCCAACTTTGTCTGTGCCGGTCTGAAGGAACAGGGGTTTGTTGTGGACTATTGCGACAATGGCAACGATGGCTATCAGTACGCCCTCGATCGCGAATACGATGCGATCGTCCTAGACATCATGCTACCGGGTAAAGACGGGCTGGCGATTCTCAAAAGCCTGCGCCGTGAGGGGCGAAACGTCCCCGTGATTTTATTAACGGCTCGTAACGAGTTGGACGATCGCTTAGAGGGGCTAAATTTGGGTGCAGATGATTATCTTGCCAAGCCCTTTTTTGTCGAAGAACTGGTGGCGCGAATTCACGCACTGGTGCGGCGAATTTCAGGCGATCGCCAAAATATTCTCAGTGTGGATCCAATTAAGCTAGATCGCATCACCCGCGAAGTCACCTGCAATCAACAATCGGTCGAACTCACCTCTCGCGAATTTAACCTACTGGAATACCTGATGCGATCGCCTGGGCGCGTATTTACCCGCACGCAGATTCTCGAACATATTTGGGGCTATGACTTTAACCCGAGTACGAATTTGGTGGATGTTTGCATTCAGCGCATTCGCAAAAAGCTCGATCGCGTCGGCGGGTCAGGTTGCCTAGAAAGTATGCGCGGAGTTGGTTATCGTTTTCGCAAACCTGAGATGAAATCGTGAAACTACCTTCTTTTCGGCTACATTCTTTCCGTTTGAGGGTTGCCTTGCTCTCGGCTCTACTGGCAGGGGGGGCGATCGCGGGGTTTAGTTTTCTCTCGTTTTTGCTGTTTTACCAAGCCAAACTCTCCAGCCTTGACAACGAAATCAAAGACCAGTTACTGCGAGAGGCTTCAGCCCCCAGACCGACTTCCCATTGGGAATCCTATGCGCGATCGCGTTCCTCTTTTTTTGGTGAAGATACCCAGCCTGCGATCGCCCTGATTGCGATCGACCCAGAGGGGAAAACGCTCTATAAATCTGATAGCTGGAGTTCCGAGTTCGATCGCACGGCACTATTCCCACAACAGACTTCCTTAAAAAATGACCTGCAATTCCCGAGCGCTTCCCTGATGTTTGCTGGTAACAGAACCATGGTCTATCAATCGGTTGCTTGGAACTCCGATCTCGAACCCATCGCTCAATTACCGCCCCCTCCTCCCGATCGAGAGGCACAATCTCGACAAACCCGCCCGACACAACCCCTGCCCCCACCCGACCGACTGCCTCCACCACAATTCAGACCGCCATCCCCCCAACCGTCAGGACAAATTCTACCGCAGCCATCGCCACCCGTAAGCCAACCATCATCCCCACAACCATCCCCACAGCCATCAGGGCAAACTCCAACGGTGAGAGTGACATCCCCGACCACAATCCCCACGCCCACAAACACGATCGTACCTCCATCCCCACAACCGTCAGGGCAACCCACAGACTCTCAAGGGATACCATTGGGACTTCCTGCACCCACAGGCACGATTGCGCCATCCCCGCAAATCAACTCGGGTGGGCAAACTCCAAATAGCAAGGAACCATTATCCCCAAGTAAATCTGGAGGACAACTTCCAGAGTTGAAGCCACCTGACGGACTGCCGCCGACGGTCGAACAAGCAGGCAAACTCTCTAGTTTTGTCACCCAAACAACCAGCACGGGAACTTGGCGAATTGGGGCTGTGTCTTCTCCTTTTGTGCGGATGGCGATCGCGGTGAATTTGCAAACCATCGATCGCGAAATGGGGGCAATTCGTAATGTCTTTTTCCTGACGATTCCCTTGACGCTACTTTTAGTCATGCTAGGGGCATGGTGGATGTCTGGAGGGGCTTTAAAACCGATCGAAAAGATTACGGGAACCATTCGACGCATCACAGCAAAAGGACTGAGTCAACGCCTTCCGATTGCGGGTACGGATGAAGAATTGGTGGAACTACTGCAAGTCTTCAATCAGATGCTGGAACGTTTAGAGCGTAGCTTTACCCAAGCATCTCGCTTTAGTGCGGATGCCGCCCACGAACTCAAGACTCCCTTAGCGATTTTACAGGGAGAATTGGAACGTACGCTCCAAGAAGCCGATGCGGGTTCGGAATTTCAACAGCGCCTGAGCAATCTGCTCGACGAAGTGCGTCGGCTCAACTCAATTACCCGCAAACTCTTGCTGCTCTCCCTTGCCGATGCGGGGCGCATGTCTGTACATAAGATCGCGATCGATCTATCGCAGGTTCTATCCGAAATGGCGGAGGATCTTGAAATGCTAGCGCCCGATCTGGAGATTCACGTCCAAATTGAAGCTGGGTTGCAGGTGCAGGGCGATCGCGAACTCTTGACTCAAGTGCTACAGAATCTCATGGGGAATGCCATAAAATACAATCTCCCCGAGGGTTGGCTGCGGATTAAATCTGGGCGGGACGGTAATTTTGTGTTTATTACGATCGCCAATCGTTCCAAGGATATTCCTGAAAGCGATCGCGCCAAAATTTTCGATCGCTTCCATCGCGGCGATGCTGCCCGTACCCGCCATGTGGAGGGGTTTGGGTTGGGACTGAGTTTATCCCAAGAAATTGCCCGCGCCCACGGTGGCGACCTCAAACTAGATCGCACACCTGCGGGGCATACGGCTTTTACCCTGACGATTCCCGCTGCCAAGCATTATTAACGCGTGAAATTAAGGCTCGAAATTTGTGGGGTCTGACGCGCTTCCTGTCGCGAGAATACCAGAATCAGGCGATCGCCACTGTACAGACGCAGCTTATCCGTTTCCACTTCAAACCGAGTGGTTGTTTCTAGTAATTTGAGAAAAGTTGGCTCCACGTTATTCTCATTCAGACAAGCCATTTTCGTGCTAATAATCTGAGAGAATTTCAATTTTGAGCCTTCAACCTTGACACTTCCCGCAATGCGATTGCAGCCACCTGAACCTGAAAATCGTCGCAGTTCTCGATCCAGCTCGATATAAGCATCGTTGGCTTTGACTGGACGACTGTTCATTTCGACAAGCTTCCATTTCTTACCCCAAAGCGTGGCATTGGCATTCACATCTGCTTGCTGTTGGCTATTGGAACAGGTTGGGCGATATTCCCCAACATTTACAGGCTTTAAATCAGGCACATCATCGGGCTTGAGCGTAAAGGTAACAAAGCTTTTCCCAGAAGGGCAACAGAGGGCATCGGAGGCACGGTATCGATTAAACTCTGTCAATACATTGGTGGGACTTGTTAGGTGAATATTGGCGATCGCGCCATCGGTGCGCGAGTCCATGGCTACAGGAGAGAGCGTACCCGCATATCTTCCTTCCCAATACACAAAAGATTGGTACTGCATCGGACGGCACATGCCATCAAAACCAGAAGTTGCCGTGATAATTTGAGTTTCACCATAGCTCTGCACCGAGCCGTAAAGCTTCCAGCCTTGACGTACTAACGCTTCCTCTGCGGGGCTGTTAGGCGATCGCACTTGACTGAGGCAGCGTTTGTCAATCTCTCCACTATCTGCCGCAGGGCGAGGCAATTGGGGTAAATTCCCATTAACTCGATTCCAATTTTGCAAGGGGCGATCGAGCCAAGATGCCTTTGTGGACTGGGCTAATGTGGATTGGGCGAATACCGAGACAGATGGAAGGCTGAGACAAAGGCAGATAGAGAAAAGCAGATGAGATTTTTTATAGACCATGACTTTGCTTGACTTGAATTCGGAATAAGGATTGTAGGACGAAACACTGGGCGTATGGGCGATGGAAGGCATGTATCATCCACTGCCCTATGAAAATTAGGTAGGGGCGATGCCCCCCCGTGCTCGCCCTAATTGTCTGGATAGGTAGAATTTATCTAGGCGAATTTGGGATGATGGAGAGACGGGAGGAATTAACCAAGATCGAGAATCTTAGGAATTCTTATCCCAATGATAAAGGGCTGAAACCAACTCTTTTCTTAGTTTAACGCGAATAGAGGCAAAGATCTTGCTAATGTCACAAACCTATCGAAAGGATAGAATTTTGAGTAGGTTATGTAGGATCTTTGGGGGTTGGTATTGGGTGTGGGGCATTTTGAGGAAGATCGTCGATCGCATCGCGAGAAGGCTCTACCCACATCTGTTGTGGAATTCCGATTTGAATGCCTTGCAGATCGAAGGCGATTTTGAGGCGACGGCGCAACTCCCGCGCTACATCAAACTGTTTTAGAGGAAGCGTTTTAATCCATATTTTGATTTCAATCCCTGCATGGGAAATTTTCTCTATGCCAAAAACTTCGCCAACATCGAGGATTTGGGGTTCCCATGCTGGATCGTTGGCTAATTGCCTTGCCTCTTGCAATACAATTGCCAGTGCTTTATCGACATCCGTATCGTAGGCAACCTCCACCGAGAAATCACTGCGCGACCAAGTGCTGGTCAAATTGTCAACTTGGGCGATCAGGCTATTGGGTAGCGTGATCAATCGCCCATCACCCGATCGGATCTGGGTAATGCGCAGGTTAACATTTTCCACAATCCCACTCGCTGAACCAATAACGATATAGTCTCCAACAGCGTACTGATCTTCCATCAAAATCATTAAGCCATTCACTAAATCTTTGATCAAGTTCTGTACCCCAAAGGAGACCGCTAAAGCCAGCAAGGTTCCGAATGCCAGTAAGGAGATCGGCGCAATATTGAGAAATTGCAAAACCCAAACAACCGCAAAGCAGTAAATCAAGACCGTTTTCATTCCCTTCAAGGCATTTACGGTCGTTGCCAGACGCTGCGATCGCCTTTGGGAGTTCTCAATCGTTAGGGTGTTTTTTTCCCAGATTTGCAGCAGCCCGTCGATCGCTAGATTCGTCAAGCGGTTGGTGAAGCCCGTGACAAACCAGACGATCAAAATCAAAATGGGGGTAGACACGACGCCCAGTGCAAAGGGACGGGTCTGGGGAAACTGATATAGAGCTGCGGCAATGCCACAAACCCAAACAAATACTATTGCCCAAAATACCAACCACCGCAGGAGTCCCACGATTTGCAAGCGCCGCTGAATGTTGATTTGACTGCTAAATTGTTGCCGTAAGTTCTCTAATAACTGAAGTTTATACTCATGAACTGCTTTACTCGCGAGTGTTTCATCGCTGACCTGTGCGATCGCGTGACTTTCTAAATGCTTCGTCAATATTTCTTCTCGCCATCCCAATCCCCTCCAAATTATCCATAGCAAAATACTGGAAGCGATCGTCGCGATCGAGATTTTGACGGCATCGCTAATTTGCTGTTTAAATGCTTCTGGTTTGCGCAGTTCCAAAGCCTGTTGTAATTCTTTCTCTAGTGATTTTTGCCAACGCGCGGCTAAGAGTTCCTTCGTTGTAGCATAGTACTGAGCGTCTGTATCCGTGACCGTCAATAACACCCTTGGTTCCGCTAGACTCGCATCTTTCGCAAACAAAAGCGGTTGCTGATTGAGCGTTTCGCTAAACACCTGAATGGTGTCTGGATCGAGAGGGGTGGGACGTTCCCCTAGGGAGTCGAGAGATATCGACCGTTTTCCCAATGAATCAAGGGCTGAAGATTGATTGGATTTTAGGATTTGCTCTAGATTGGCTTCGATTTGATGCGCCCTCACCTCGACGGGAATCTGATTGCCCAATTCATTACGGTTGAAGACTGCGGGGGAAGCAATTTTCAACACTTCTTTCCCATCCAATTTTACATCGGTCACCTCTAGCAATCCTTGTCGAGTCACGCCCATCGGGAGTTGAGGTGTATTTGACTGGGGCAATGTTGGCATCTGACCGAACGCGATCGGACTCCAAACAGTTAAACCAAGAACTATCAAGAAACCCACGAATACCCAGATTAGAAAATACCTTACTCGTGAAAAAATTTGTCCCATAAAATCCTCCTTGCAACCGCCCTGTTCCTTGAAAGGTGGATGCAAGTATCATATACCTGATGGCACAGGAAAATCTAAAAGTCCATTTTTTAGGCGCGGTGAGTAAAGGATCTTTCCTTCTTGAGTAACTACCTCTCCACCAATCCATTCACTTGTGTCTGATGGTAACATTATGCAATTAGAAGCGCTCAACTTCTGGATTGGTGTTGATTTTACCAACCACAAATTTTACTTGCATTCCAGAATTATAGGTGGCTCCAGCTCTTGTGGTTTGATCGATGGAAATTAGGTAAGCCATTGGTTTGTCTGGTTTAAGCAGAGGACTAAAAGCGTCACCAAAGTCGAGGGTATAGGAATTATTCGCAATGGAAACTCCTTGGGGCGGATCTACTCTGGGTGCGATCGCATAGACCCGTTCTTTAAGCTTATTCCCTATTTGCTTGCCATTGCGATCGTAGAGGCTCACCGTAACCTTGACTTGCTTCAACTCATTTAAGAGGTTTCCTCGATCTTCCAAGTAGATTTTGCTGGGATCTTTGAAAAGATAGAATCCCTTAAATTGAAATTGCCGCAGTCGATTTGGATGAATTCCATTCGCGATCTTTACAATGGTTATATCTTTTTGGATATCCACATCTGATTCCAATGTACCAGGAATCGTGAGGTTTAGCATTCCCGAAGCTACAATCGTAGACTCGATCTCAGGATCGCCAAGATCGGTGAAACTCTTTTCGGTTGCCCAGACGACTTTGAGCGATCGCCGTTTGGTATCAAGTAATGCGTAGGCATCGCTCGCATTTGAGCCCGACGCTAGGAGTTGCCCCAGCCCATTTTTATCTAACCAGTTGTTTTTAACGAACGGGATGGTTTTTCCTGATAGTGTAGACACCTTTTCACTGTGGGTGAGCTTCTCTGTGGGAATCGTGGTTCCCTGAACTAACCAAACACGACCATAGGCACCAGGAGTTCCATCACTTCCGTTTCTGCCATTCTGACCTTGGCTACCATTCTTACAGGTGTGGCGATCGCGGCGATCTACCCCAATATAGTGCCAACGATAGCGATAATTATTATCGGAGCCTACATGGCTGGGTCTGCTAGGCTCGTTGTCGCCTAAAAAAGGAATCCCCGAACAAAGAGTAGTTCTTTGGCGAATGGCTTGCCAAGGTTGTTTTTCATCTTTAATCGGTTGCGATCGCAATTCCCATATGCAGTAAGTAACTTCCCATGAGGACTGTTGACAAGTGCAGCCATTGCCCCCCTGTGCGCCCAAGCCGCCGCGTCTGGGACGACCGCCATTATTTTTAAGCAGAACATTTTTTAGCTGGGAAATTTCGTCAAAATAGATCGTAGCGTTGCCGCCGTTCCCACCATTGCCGCCACTTCCCCCGTTACCGCCATTCCCACCCTGTGCGCCCATGATGCTGAACTCAGGTTGCGGCTGCTGGCATTGGGTGGCATTTTCGCCCAGTGATGCATTTTCGCCATCATCGCCTTCACCCCCAGATAGGTCATAGGCGATCGCTTGGTTTCCTGCCCTGATGATTTGCTCCTGTCCATTCAGCCCGTTGCGCCCACTTCGACCATCCATGCCATTGCGACCGGGAACCCCAAAGATTTGCGACTGCGCATAAATCGTAGTCGCTGCAAAAATACTAAGGAGTAACGTAAATAAAGAAAATTTGAGTAATATTTTTCCTGCGATCGACCCTGTTGTCCCCAGCCCAAAAAAAAGCATGAATTTACGCAGCTTCATGTGGTTGTCCCATCCTTCGTTTTTCTACAAATCACACGCGATCGCCAACTTACCTTGAAATCATCCTTATGCATATCTTGAAATGAGACAAGATCCCTTCACAATAATTTGGCTGATTACTACCGACCGACAGAAGACTAGATTTTGTTCCCACCGATCTAGAAATTACAAAGCTCACACCCCTAAAGGTTGGCGACTACCAGCTTGTTCTAGTAACGATTCTACTTTTTGTAAAAGCTCAGCTGTCGTAAAGCCTTTGGTGAGATAGTCCGTTGCTCCGAGACGTTGCGTTTCCCTAGACCATTCTTCAGCTAAGCGCGATGAAATCACCAAAATCGGCATATCCATGCCAGCTTGACGGCAGCGATCGATCAAGGTAAAGCCATCCATTCTAGGCATCTCAATATCCGTAATCAAAATCGATGGCTGAACCTGCGCTTGTAACCATTCCCAAGCCTCTTGCCCATCACTACAGGTGCGAACGTTATAGCCTTGCGAACTCAGGCTGCTCTCAATGCGCCTGCGCATCAGCGCTGCATCATCAACCACGACTATCTGTCGGGCAATTAGTTCGCTGGTAGTCCCTGAAATTGCCTGCATGGGGCTATCTATGCGCATACTTGTGGACTCACCTGAATGAGATTCGAGCAGCAAGGCATCAATCAGAGATAGGGCATCAATTACAGGAATGAGTTTCCCTTCAGATGTCAGGCTTACACCGACGATCCCTGCGGGTGCAATCAGGGGGTGAGGCAGGGGATTGACCAACAGATCGCTTTGCCCCATCAGGTTATCTGCTACTAACCAAACTCCCCGATCGCTTTCTAAACGTTTGGCGCGCACTGCGATCGCGTTTGGTAACACAGGTCGTCCAGCAGTACTACTATGCCAATATTGAGATAGGTCGAGGGCAGGGATTTCACCTGTATTTTCTGAAATGATGAAGTTGTAGGGGTGGTTGTCTTGGGGATCGACCTGTTTCCAGAGTAGGTCGCCTAGCAGCATGGTTGTGAAAACTTCGGCCGTGGGAATGGCAAATATGCGATCGCCTGCTTGTAAGAGCATACAGCGCACAAAGAGCTGGGGCACAGGAATTTGGAGCGTGAAGGTAGTGCCCACGTCGATCTCAGAATGCAGCCGCAACTGTCCACCCAGCGTTGTAACTTGGCTGGCTACCACATCCATTCCTACGCCGCGCCCAGAAATATCGGTAATTGTTTGAGCGGAGGTAAAGCCTGGTTGACAAATCACATCCAGCAATCGCGCTGAGGTACTCGTATCGGTCAGAGACAAACCGTTCGCTTGGGCAATATTGCGAATCTTGGCAGGGTCAATTCCCTTACCATCATCTTTAACTTCTAAGAGAAACACATTCCCGCGACGGAGCAAAGAGATTTCGATGTTGCCCTGTTCGGGTTTTCCTTTGCTTTTGCGATCGTCGCGATCCTCTAACCCATGATCGTAGGCATTCCGAATCAGATGCAATAAAATTGGTTCGAGATTGCGAAGCGTACCCGCATCTAACTCCAATTTTTCGCCACGCACGGACATTTGAGCTGGCTTGCCAATCCGCGTGGTTAAGTCGCGTAAAATTCCTCTTGCACGAAAACTTAGCGCTTCAAAGGGGAGTAGACGGCTCTCTTCAAGGGTTTGCTGTAAACTGCGCAAACTGACATCGAGTTTTTGGAGGCTTTCGGCGGTGCGTCTAGAAGCTTCACCCGTTTCTGCCCCTAGCTCGATCAACCGCAAACTGATTTCTAACAGTCGATTGATGGCTAGATAACCTTGGCGATAGCGTTCTACTTTCAGTCCATCTTGTGAATTGGATGCCTCAGAAAGGGCGTAGTCATCCTGTACATCTCGCAATTGACCGATGTACTGCACGCTATCTTGGGCAAGGGCAACAAGCGGCATCAGGTTGGTTTGCACAGATTGATAAAAACCTTGCGTGGCACGGGCTGCCATCAGGGTTTCGATCAGATGCTGAGAAGAGCGATCTAAGCGTTCGAGGGGAACTGGGATTTGAATATTTGCGGTTGAAGTTGCCACGATCGCAGCAGGTGCTTTTTTCTCAGGTGCTCTGGTTTCTTTCGAGGGTAAAGCTGGCGAGGTGGAGGGAGTGGATTCTTGGGGCTTTGGCGTTTTTACGACAACAGGTTCGGCAACTTGGCTTGGAGGTTTAGGCGAATATCCGCCCAATTTGGCTGCAGCTTTGAGCGATCGCAGGTAAGGCATCCACTGTTCTACCCAAACGGCAGCGTCGGAATTAGCAATTAGTGTTTGACCTTGGGGCAAGAGCCGATCTTGCCATTCCGCAGCAAAACCCAAATCCGTGCCAATTTCTGCCAATTGCGCCAGGGTTTGCTGGGCAGTTTCTATAGTATCCAAGGGGACATTCCCTGAAGCTGGCAACTGCTCGATCGCCATCTCTAGCTCTAGAACCACCAGATCGAAGCCTTGCTCGGCAAATTCTCGATACAGTTGTTTTTGTTCGTTCCATTCGCTGAGATAGTCTTGCTTAATGCCTTCATGGAGCAACTGAATGCGCTGAATTGCATTGGAGGAACTATGGGCATCGGTTGATTGGAGGCTACCAATCAGTAATTCTCCTGTTTCGTTCAGAATTTGTTGGAGCTTTCCATCGGTAAGAGAAGGGGCTATTTCTAGATGACGCAGATCGGAGAGCAAATCTTCAAGCACGGTGGCAATCTCTAAGATTCTCTCTGCGCCTACGGTCACCGATCCACCTTTGATCGTGTGTACCGAACGATAAAGCTGTTGAATATCTTGCGTCCATGATGCTGCATTGAGCTGCGCGACTGTATCCACATACAGTTGCAGATCTTTTTGCGTATCTAGATAAAAGAGATCCAGCAGTTCTTGCTCAAGGGAATCGGTTGTAGTGTTGTTTTCGGGGCGATCGGGCTGCTCAGAATTCATCTTGGCGAACGGAACTGGGTCTGAGCCTTTACTGGTATCTAACTGAATGGCGTTAGGGATTTCCTGCTTTGCTGTTTCCTGTTTTGGCAAAGAGATCGCTGAATGCTCGGGAATGATATATGGAACCGGCGATCGCTTCGTGACAATTCCGCCATGTTTAGCACATTCTTTGAGCGATTTCAGATAGTTCGCCCAATGCGCCAACCAGTAATCGGCTTTGACATGCTCGAAGAGTAATTTACTTTGCGCGATCGTCTCATCCCAGTCTTTCCCTAACCTTAAATCGACCCCTATTTCTTGAAGCTGCTGGATCGTTTGCCGCGCGATCTCGATTGTAGAATTGGGGATTTGACTGTCTAGGGTAAGCATTTCTAGCCCCATCTCTAAGTCAAGCACCATTAAAGCAAAGCCCTGCTCGGCAAATTCTTGATGGAGTTGGCTATATTCATTCCACTCAGGTAAGAATCTGGCTTGTACCTCTGTGCGTAGGTCTTGAATCCTTGCGATCGAGGCTGAGGGGACTTCTAAAATCCGAATGCTCCCAACCAGAAGTTCGCCCGATTCTGTGAGAATTTGCTTGAGTTTGCCATCTTGTAGAGGTGGTGCCAGATCGATGTAGCGCAGATCGGAGAGTAGATCTTCTAAAACAGCGGCAACTTGTACAAGTGGTTCGGCTCCCACGGTGACAGCTCCACCTTTGATCGTATGCACGCAACGATAGATTTGCTGAATGTCATCTTTCCATGATTCGGCATTTAGCTGTTGTACTTTTTCTTCGTAGAGCTGTAAGTACTTTTCAGTGTCTAACTCAAATAGATCGAGCAGTTCCTGTTGTAGGTGTTGGATGTCAAAATTAGAATTGGACATTTGATCGGTTTCTATCTAGCTAGAGAATTGTTTCTAGTATCCTCTTCAGTTACGATTCTTACCAGTCAAGATCGATACATCTTCTATGGCGTAATCATTCTCATCCTTGCGATCTATGTAACCGACTGGAATAAATTTGGTGTCAACTGCCTCCAGTTGCGGATTGCTAGGCTGAAGCTGAAGTTGTTGAGGCAAACGGAAAAATTGTACTTTTTCCAGCAACTGCCTTGCCAATTCTCCCATTTGACCTGATTGCTCGCGGGTAAATCGGGCTTGGTTTGCCGATCGCTCTGCTACAACCGCAATATTTTGAATTGAACTCAAACTGAGTTTGACAGCTTGGGCAATTGAAGCAGATGACTCGGTTACCGAGCGACCGATCTCCGCTACCTGCTCTGTGGCAGATTTAATATTGTTAAAGGATTGACTGGACAACTCGATACTATTGGTAAATTCTTCTACGAGACCGCTAACATCTCGCACATCTTGGTCGATTCCCGATACGACGACTTCGACAAAACCCGTACGCTGTTGCAATACGATCAGCCCTTGATTGGTCTGGTTTGCAAGATTATTGACTTGATTGGCGATCGCTTCAAATTCTCTTGCCACACTGGCAAACTGATCGGGGTCTCTTTGTTCGAGGGCTCGTGCTGCCACCATAGAGGCATTCATTGCTAGAACCTGCGTTAAGGATGCCAGTCGCTTTTGATCGAGTACAAATTTCTTGGCTAAGTCCACAAACTCGCCTAAATTTTTAATTCGTTTTACCATTTGCACGGTGCCGTCTTGCAGGGAATCGATCGAAGCAATCAAACTGGCGATTTCTTGTTGACCTTTGGTGACAGCAATTTGGGCTAGCTGTACGGCTTGGTTGGTTGAAACTGCCTGTTGAGAAGCTTTCTGCGCCTGTTGGTTCATATTATCAATCCCTTCTCGCACCTCCGCGACCGATCTCGCTTCTTGCTGAGCATTTTGAGCAACGACGATCGCTTGCTTCTCTAAAAACTCTGCCCCTTGGTTTACTTGCTGTGCGGTATGCAACACAGCGGACATCACTTCACCCAACTGCTCGATCAGGCGATTGAGCGTGTCGGCAATTAACCCAGTTTCGCGATCGCTGACTTTTGCCTGCACCGTCAAATCCCCCATTTCTAGATCGGAGACAATATCTAATAACTGGGCTACATCTTCCTGCAATTGGAAATTTTGCAAGGATGTCTCTGATTGAATCTCAAGCTGTTCTAGCTCTCTTTGGTTGATACTGTCAGCCATTTGGTTAAATACAGTTGCCAAGACGCCAATTTCGTCCGTCGATTTGACATCGGCTTTTGCGGATAAATTGCCACGAGCGTACTCGCGAGCGACGTCCTCTAGCTTTTTAATCGGTTTGCTAATACTGCGTCCGATCGCCACACCAATTAAAGAACCTGCGATCGCCAGAAACGCACCTAATCCTACAATGAGCAGAACCGCTTGAGAAAGCAAACTACTCAACTGACTGTGGCTCGTACCGCGCAACATCACGCCTACAGGTTTACCTGAAGCATTTAAAACTGGCGTAGCTGTCACCGTAAATATTTGACCGTCTACAGTTACATCCTGAGAAACCAATGCATTGGGAATCAAGTGAGAAAAAGCCGCACCTCCTGCGGTTTGCCAAGTTGCAATGTTGGTTGGACTGACTGGGGTGAGTGCCCTATTAATCAGATCGGTGGAAAAACTGGATAAGAGTTGAACCTGCCCATTTTGACGAATTTGCCCAAGCAGGGGCGAACTCTTTACTGTAATCAGGGTTAACCCACTTTCTAAGGTTTGATTGCTGCGATCGGCGATCGCGATTTTAGGCGGAGCAATTACATCTCCAAAGATCAAGACACCCACGATCTGACCGCCAGAACGTACGGGAGTAACCACGTAGCGCACCAAAAAATTGGGCGTGTCGGTGGCACTTTTGCCCAACTTCTCTGCTAATTGAGGACTTTCTAGCGCTAGATCCCCATAAGGCAAAACTTCAGTAGAAATCACCTGCTTACCCGTGGCGATCGCCTGCGTGACTAAGCCGCTTGGATTGAATTCATTGCCAGTACGATTTGTATAAGCCGACTCAATAATTTGCTTATTGGGATTGACTAGGGTGGCAAATTCGATCTCGCGCACGTTAGCCTCATTTGCCAAGATCTCTTTAACGGTTGGGTTCGATTTATTCGCCAAAGCTGCGGCAATAATTGCCGTATTTTCAGATTGACCTCTAGAGCCAAAAGCCATTTGATTGACTTTGATGTTGTAGTTGGTAGCAACCACCGAAAGTTCGGACTTTGATTGACTGATCAACTGGGTACGCAAATTGCGATCGACGATCGCGATCGCCACAGCCAAACCAATTAATGAGAGCAATCCCGTGATTCCCAGCGCAACACTCAATTTGGTCTGAATGGAATTTTGGCTGGGTTTTGTCTTTTCTGCTGGATCTCGATCTACCTTTTGAAGTTGTTGCCTTGAAGTCTCGGAAACATTAAGACTTTTGCTTTTTGCAAGTTGTTGCTTTCTCAGAGCCAGATTTCTTTGAGCTACTGGAGAAAGATTTTGTGATGGCGTATTTTTTCCCATATTTCTCTAGGCACTGCTGTTGGTAATCAAGTTTTTGACTGAATTTCTGCTTGTGGGCTTACGCGCGCGTGCTATGGATTGGGAGTTTGTTTGGGCTCTTGATTAGGATTGGTTTTCTTGGCGATCGTGCTTGAGCCATCAAGCTTGATATCAAACACATCATCAAAGTTAACATGAGATAAGTCATCCTCCAATCCTTCAGCAGATGCGTCATGTAACGAGATATTAAAGCTAAAATCAGATTCTTTATAGGTTACGGGAACGGGAGGAGTAGGCGTACCAAAGGTAGGTTCGTCATCAAAATCATCAAATCCAAACGAAGATATGGCTTCGAAGTCCAGATCTTCATCAAAGTTTGCCAGAGATTTCAGCCCATCAAAGGGCGAACTTGGGATGGTGGGTGGAGCCTTGGGGCTGGGAATAGGGACAGAAAAGAATCCAGAAGTATCTCGATCGGAATCACCATTGGGAGCACCTTTAAATGACTGACTTGTATCTGGTTCTGGAATGTGGGTTTCCTGTTCGGCAGATAATTCTATCCCTGTATCAAGGAGATCTGGTTGGGATTCAACCGCATGAGTAGATCCATGACTGACATCGGCTGCCTCTATTCCAAAATCTACATTTCCAAGATCTATATTGAATTCATCACCAGAATTTCCAAGATCTACATTGAATTCATCGTCAGATTGAATGCTTGTAGAGAACACATCCATAGATGTGTCTAACAATTCTTCAGAAGCAATTGGTAAGGTTGTATCTTCCTCTGAATCGCTAGCTAATTCATCAGGATCGGAGGGGAGATCGTCTTTCTCTTCGATCAAATTTGAGCCATCCAGCGTGATTTCAGTTACCTCATCAAAATTAAGATCGAGCAATTCCTTAAATTCATCATCCTTAGGCGTTTCATCTATGGGTTTGTCAAAACTAAAATCAGGATCTAGATAGACAACTGGAATTGGGGCAGTAGGCATACCTAATGTAAAATCAGGAATGTCATCAAGCTCAACGATCGGGATGTCATTGAAATCCAGATCTTCATCAAAGTTGGAAAAGGATCTCAGCCCATCAAAGGATGAAATCGGCGTGGGTGGGGTCTTTGGCGTTGACATGGCAGCAGCAAAGAATCCTGAAGTATCTTGATCTGAATCTCCATAAGGAGTGCCTGTAAATACTTGACTCGTTTCTGAGGCGCGATCGCCATCTAAAGCTTCTGGTTCGGAAATCAATTCATGATTTACTTCAGGGGGCACTTCAGTCTCTGACTGAAATTCTGGCAGATAAAAAGATGCATCGCTCAACTCAGCAGTTACTTCATCTTTAAGCTCCGCGATCGCTTCATCGTCTAAGAAACCGTACGTTGAGTCATCCAGCAATTCTTCAGGATCGGGAGTGAAAAAGACCGCCTCATCTCCATCCTCTGAGCCATAAAGCCCTAAACTTGCGTCCTCTAATTCAGGATCGGGTTGTGGATCGTCATTCTGTGCGATCGGAGTTGAGCCATCCAACGTGATTTCTGTGACCTCATCAAAGTTAAGATCCATCAGATCGTTAAATTCATCGTCACTGGGTGCATCCTCTATGGGGGTGTCGAAACTGAAATCAGGATCGTGATAGGCAACTGGAATAGGGGCAGCAGGTGTGCCAAGCGTAGGTTCGTCAATATCGTCAAACTCAATCGTCGGTATATTGTCCAAATCTAAATCTTCATCAAATTTAGAAAAAGACTTTAGTCCATCAAAAGACGGAATAGGTTCTAAGGTATCTCTATCCGAATCTTCAGATGAACTATCGGCGATCGCTTGGCTTACTTCTGACTCTTCTTGAACCCCATCTATTGCGTCAGTGTCCTCTAATTCTGCGATCTCGGCAACGAATTCAGGAATTGCTTCTGCTTCTAATTCTAATGCGCGATCGGTTTCGATGCTAAGCTCAAAGATCTCGTCAATTTCAGTCTCAGCGTTAACAATTTCTGAACTGAATTCATCGTCTAGTAGAATACTAAAAGGAGAGGATTCGGTTGATGAGGTGTCTAGCAATTCCTCAGGAACAGAAATAGGTAGGTTTTCATTATCCTCATTTTCTTCTACTTCTAAGTCACGAACATCCGAGTCGTGCGTAGAGGAATGCAAGTCTGCGATGATATCTAAATCTTCTAAATTAACGGTTTCAGGAGTGTTTATGTCTGAGCGATCGCTTTGTTCGCTATCCAATCCAGAATCAGGTGAGGGAGCATCGAATTCTGCATCAAGCTGACGAAGAAGAGCCAAAGAGTCAGTTAGTTCCTGCTCAAATGCCTGCCTGTCAACGAAGGGATCGGACACTGTTGCTTCGAGAGGAAGCACTGGGGGAAGAAAATCAGAAGAAGCTGAGAACGCATCACTAATATTATTTTCTTCTTCTAAAACATCATTTTCTAAATCTCCAACAAAAGGATCGGATGGAGTCTCTGCCTCTAAGTCGGGTGTGTCTTCAAGAATCTCAAGATCGAGATCGGAAGAGATTGCAAATATGTTGTCAATGTTAGCGTCAAAAATATCATCCTCAAAATCAGAAGCTGGCTCAAATTGATAGTTTACTTGCCCTTCTTCTAGATCGTTGGCTAGCGTCTCCACGAGCGCTTGAACTTCTAGATCGGGAATCTCCATAGGACTCGCATCACTATCAGAGTCCACATCAGAAGTGTGCGATACTGCTGGAATTAGGCTTACAAACGGATCGCCAAGGGTAAGGCTCAGAGGTTCGCTTGGAACTTCGCCCATAGGATCTTCATCCATGAGATCTTCAACTTGGGTCGCATCTGGAGGAGTCTCGGTCATCTCAAGGTCGAGCATCATGGCATCAAATCTTTCATTGATATCAAGATCGGTCATCGCATCAAGATATGAAGCGTCAATTTCAATATCTTCTAATTCTTCATTGGGAGATATTTCTAGGTTGAAACTTTCTTCCGAGACATTGCCCTCTGAGATGTCAGGCACTGAAACTTTCGATTCTAAACTACTGCTTTCTCGAACAGTAGACTCTAGAGGTTTTAGAACGCTCTCAGGATTAGAAGCCAAAAGATTAGGCTCTACAATGTCGTTTTTTGGGTCGTTTTTGGGCGTGTTTTGGGGAGCTTTAGATCCTGGAACGCGCGACAAGATAATTGGTTTAAGTAGATTAAATCCTCGGAAGTCATCTTCTAAAATGCTTCGTTTGGGAAGATTCTCTTCTGAGATAGGAGGCTCTACCTTCTCTACATTCTCTGTCGGGATATTCTCTATAGTATTCGCCGTTGAGATATTCGCCGTTGGGATCTCTACCAGAGGCTCAATGGCATCGCTGGGAATGATTTCTGAAACAATTTCAGGATCTGACTCTGCTTGAATTTCTAGGTTTGCTACTGGATTTATCTCTGGGCTCACCTCTGCATTTACTTCTGTGTTGACAGGTGTGGAATCCTCGACTAGCTGGCTTTGCAGAAATTCGTTGGAGTCGTATGTATCTGTAATCGCCAGAAGTTCCTCATCGACTTCCAAGTCTGTAATGTCTTGACCCAACGTCAGATTGAGAGCGCTCTCAGAATTGGAGGTTAATTCAAATTGCGGCGTTGTTGTATCACCAGTCACCATAGAGAGCCCCGTAGCGATCGCCGCAGGTACTACGAGTGGCAGTACAGGGGATATCTGCGGTGATGCTTGCACCTCAGTGTCAAGCAAGGAGTTGGCGGAGAATTCTTCACGATCGTCTTGTGTTGCGATCGGAATGTCATCTGGTTCCAGCTCAGGTTCAATCTCAGATTCTGTCTTAGCTTCAGGCTCAATTTTAGACTCAACTTCAGGCTGAGTTTGAGGTTCTTCGGCTTCAAGTTCAGCTTCAGGTTCGGCTCGAAATGCAAGAGGTACAGAAGTGCTGAGGTCACTTGCCCCATTCGCGATCGCCAGCGAATCGCTTTCAGGACTTGCTGGCAAAGTGTCAGGTAAGCGGAAAAAGCGAATTCCCTCTAGCAAATGCTGTGCCAAACTTCCCATCTGTTCGGCTTGTTGTCTAGCACTGCCAGTCAAATCGGCTGTTCGCTGTGCCAGAGTTGCAATCTCACTCATATACTTCGCAGTGGAGTCAGAAGCCAAAGCGATTTCCAAACTTGACTCTGTAACTCTTTGACCGACTTCTACGACCTCTGTAGTTGTAGTCTGGACGCTGTTAAATGCGAGTTGTGACTGCTCAACCCCTGATGTAAACCCTGCAACCAGTCCGCCCAGATTTTGAACTTCAGCATCCACGGCTGACACAACCGACTGAATCTGACTCGTGCGTTGGCGCAAAACCGTCAAACCGTCACTCGTTTGTGTTGCTAGGTCGTTTACCTGTCCTGCGATCGCTTCAAATTCTCTCGCTACACCCGTAAACTGTTTGGGATCTTTTTGCTCGGCGGCGCGGGCAGCTACGAGTGTGGCGTTGATTGCCAGTACCTGGGTTAAGGAGGCGATTTGACTCTGATCTTGAACGAACTGTTCGGCTAAACCGACAAATTCTCCTAGGGTTTTCATGCGTTGCACGATCTGCGCCGAACCTTTTTGCAGCACTGTAATGCCAGCGGTCAGTTGATTAATCGCAACTTGACCTGCTGCCACAGTATTTTGGACATCTTGTAACGCTTGGTTGGCGATTTGAACTTGACTAGCAGAGTTTTGCGCCGATAGTGCCACCTGTTCCGTGAGCGCACGACCTTCTGCGACAGATTGTGCTTGGTTAACTGTATTCTCAGCTACCGTTCTTGCCAGTTTTTCTAAATCTTCGGCTCCACTCGCCACTCTTTGAGCGGTTCCCAAAACGCTAGCAATAATCTCAGAAAGTCTTTCCCGCAAACGATTTAACGTGTCGGCTACCAATCCTGTTGCGCGATCGCTAACTTCAGCTTCGACCGTCAAATCTCCTTCTTCTAGCGAAGATACCACATCTAGTAGGCTTCCGACTTCTCCCTCTAAGATTTCCGATTCTCTTTCCGCAAGTTTGATCACGTTAAGTCGCTCTTGCTCCTTAACTGCTAGGGTAACTTCCCGTTTGATACGTTCTTCGCTATTGGCTATCTGCGCCAGCATATTGTTAAACGAGGCATCTAAGCGATCGATTTCATCCTTGCCCCTAGGTAACAGTAGCTCTCCCCCTTTCTCTTCAGCCAGCTTGTCGCATTCGTTGAGAATAGGTCTCAGCCGTCGATTGAGCGACCAGACAAACCAGATCACAATCAAAATTAAAACGCTTCCTACCCCTACAGTCGTCCCTACTGCGATCGGCAGCACTTGCTCTAAAACGTAGGATTCGGGCAAGACAGCTAATACCCACCATTTAATGTCGCGAATTTGCCGATAAGCATAGTATTTGCCATCGATTTGGATAATTCCAGCCGTTTTTCCTTGTATCTGCGTCCAAATTGCCTTTAATTCAGGAACTGTTAGATAGCTTTCTCGTGCTTTTGCTTTGTTGACATCAGGGGGATAGGAAAGCAAATTTCCAGCTGGACTCAGAACAATAAAGGTGCCAGCATTTCCCAACACGTTACTGCTCACCTTCTGTGTGAGCGTTACAATACTTACATCTGCGCTGGTTACTCCCAGCAATTTTCTGTTGTCAAGTTGCTTGCTATCGCTATAAAAGGGCGCAACGTAAGAAGTAAGCGTCAACCCATTGCTGGCTTCATAGGGCTCCAACCACAGACCTTCTTCGATCGCTGTTGGTTCGCGCCAGTATTTTTTATCTGGGTAGTTGTCTGATTCAAATAGCTCTGAATAGATCGTATCTGCATTCGGCGCCGGTAAACGTTGACCTGTTTTTAAATCAGCTTTAACGCCAGGCAATTCGCGGTAAAAGGATGGGTAGTACCACTTGCGATCTGCGACCAAGGTATTGGGAGCTTGACCAACGCCGAGGGAGATCGCAAAGTCTAAGCGCTTGAAATGCTCGAACACCATCTTTTTATAGATCTCAGGATCCTTGATTCCCATCCCATGAAGTGCTTTAACTGACGCAGCTAAATCGAGTGCCGATTGCCGAGTTGGGCTGAGTTTTCCCTCGATCTCACTGACTTGAAGACTGAGATTTTTTTCAATCTGCCGTTGCGTTGCGCTGGTTAATTCCCGATAGTACAGGTATCCTGAGGTTCCCAAACCGAGGATGGCACTACCCAAAACCAGAACCAATAACGTAGTTCCAATTGTTCCTCTACTACGTTTTTGTTTTGTTGGCGAATGCTCGATCGCTTTCTTGCTCTTTTTGCTTGAAAGCTTAGAAGATTCTGACTGTGAAGGTTGGTTGGTTGTAAGTGCCATAGAGATTGATTGAATCAGGAATATGTGCGTTTACGGAACCTAGAAAGTTCTAAGATTTAGTGTTTTGAATCTAGCCATTCTACGATGGTGTAGCTTGAATGTGCCATCTTTGCGGTTGCCAAATCTGACTTGGAATTTGCGAAATCAGCGACTCGATCTGAATGTAGTCAGGATCGGGAATACTGCCACTAGAACGATCGCTTTTTGAAGAAATCGACTGGGAACTATCCAATTTACGGGAAATCATTTGCTCGTATTGCTCCAAGGTTACACTTCCTACTAATTTGTCAACAACCAGCCCAACTCCCTCGATCGCTTGAGCTAAGTCGGTTAAATGTATAACAGTTAATGTCTCTGGCACAAGAATTTTGGGCTGTCCTAGAGCTTGCCGTAACAGCAACAAAGGAATAACAGCCCCTTGCCTATGTACAATGCCCAACACAGCAGGGTTATAAAAAGGAAGAGCCAAAATTGAAGCGCGATCGATCAACAGTACCTCTCTAACAAAGGCATCAGGAAACACTAAGGTTTGCTCACCCAAACTGGTAAGAACGTAGCGGCTATAGGATAGAAGCAAACCAGATCCTGTGTTCATTTCACTTTCTGTAATATTTCTGTCAGTGTTTCTCGACTTACAGGCTTGGTTAAGTAGGCATTGGCTCCTCGTTTCAATCCGTAATCTACTTCTAGTTTTGTCTTTTTGGTCGAGCAAAGAATTACATACTGCTCGGCAGTTTCCTGATTGGCTCTGAGCGTACGAAGAAACTTGTAGCCATCTTGATCGGGTAACACAATATCTAAAAACACCGCTGAATACTTTTTCTCGGCGATTTTCTCTAGGGCTCCGTTTGTGGTTTCACAGACATCAACCGTATGCCCCAAGTCCTGTAAGAGTGACGCAAGTAGATGCCGTTCTGCTGCACTGTCATCAATGATTAAGAAGTTATCCATTATATCTATCAAACTTGGACTATCTCTACAAAACTAAGGAGTGTATATTTCCTAAGCATTATCATAAGGCACAAATCTAAAAAGGACTCTTTTTGAGTATTCCCCGTTTATTTCCTCAAATTTCCTAGGTTTGTTCTAAAAAATGCTTAAACAGATTCTAAATATTTATAGGTAGCTAGTTAAATAACTATTGTTACCCAGACCGTTTTACCTCTGATTGTTATCTAGCTAGGGTTATGAGCGATACTCCCCTCAGATTCTGAGTTGCTTGCCTGCTTTAAAAAAATTTAGGGGTAACGGCTTTAAGCCCTCCGCTTTACATTAGTTAACTAAATTTAAAAATGGTTGTGAATTAACAAAAATAGGTACAGTTTTGCAGAACTATGGGGCATTAACTCATGATAACGAGGCTATCGTAACTACTCTGCTACTATCCCACACGAATACCCTGACTTTTATATTTAAATTTTATCCTTTTTATATTCTAAATTGATTGACCGATATTATTTGCTAAGGTCAAACTAACTTATCTGTAGATAAAGGGGCAATCTCTCTCAGTAGCGTCCGCAACTCATCGCGAAACTTCTCAGTCTCATCAGAAGTACGGGGCTTTGCAATAAAGCGACAACTTGCCCACCTTGCTCGAAAACTATTGGTCATACTATTCTCGGCAGTTACTAGTACGAGAGGCAGTACGGCTAATTGGGGTTGGCGACGGATTTGCTTAATTAATTCAAATCCGCTGAGACCGGGCATATTAATGTCAATAAAGACAACATCTGGTTCGTAGGCAACGATTAAATCGGTTGCTTGCTCTGAATTATCGGTGAGATTAACTTGATACCCCCAACCGCTCAGTAGTTGTCGAAATTGTCGCAGTAACACAGGCGAGTCATCGACCACAAATATTTTGGGCTCATGGCTCCCTGCGCTAGGTTCTGAAGGTGGGTTTAAGCCACCCATTTCGCCTAATTTCTCGGCAGATTGACGATCTGCAAGCGGCAAAATTGAAACTATTTTCTTTTGAGCCAACTTATCTAGTAATAGTGCTGTACGAAATAGCGGTTGTTTGAAACTATCGGCAATCTCACTAATGCGATGTTGCCCCGTAGTGACTTTGGCAAATAGCGGGAAATTATCATTGCCGACCCTTGCGAGTAAATTTGCAGCGTCTAAAAGTTGAACCTGCTGGTAAGGATGTTTGACACATTGAAACTGCTGCCATTGTTTGGCTTCTCCACTGGCATTACCCTCCAGTAATGCTAACTGCAAAATTGGCAGATCGATCGAAAGGTCGTTTATAGGTTTCCAAACAAATGAAAACTTATCTTCGAGGTGTAAAGCCAGTAGACTTTCTAAAATGATCTCTCGAAGTACTTGCTTTGTGTGATCGGGATATCGTTTATAGACTTGGGTAACAAAGGGAAAACAAAAAGGACGATTTGCTTGTTTTTTCTCCCAGTCTGGTACGCGAGAAAACTGTAACCCTTTACCCGCATATTTTCGTACGAGTGTAGGGATTATCTGCCCCTCTTCTTCGATCAGTACTAAGCCCCCCCCTTTAAGCAAAACCTTCCAACGATGATAGGCAGTTTCAATATGTAAAATACCTACTGAGCGGCTCATCACGCGCATGGCGGCAAGGAGGATATGTAATGTAGCACCTGAAACAACCTGATTGTCAGCTACAGTACTGAGACTATTTCCCAAATTTTGAGGAGTACTTGACATGGCGATCGCATCGGGTTGGCTAAGTACTTCTTCTTGTGAAAGATAGATCATTGCAATTTATCATTGACCGCATCTTAGATATTATCAATCAAATGCCTCTTACTTTGGTTTTATTGGATACAATGCATCGTTTCATTTATCTTATGCAATTTAAATTATTTTTTTAGTTTATAGATTTTGTCCTAACCATCGAATATTTTTAAGCTTTTTATCATTAATATTTCGATTGCTCATCATCAAAAGCCTAAACAACTACAAATTTTTTATAACTTTTATTAGTAGGTTAATTAATTATTAAAATTGACGATTGCAATCCTTTTTTGAGAAACATCTTGCGAACATTTCACTGGTTTTGAATTATAGGCAAGATACTCATAAGACCAGTAGGTTTTATGAATGATTTTCGTTGGTTAGATACAAGCGAACTTAAAAAACTTATACAATTTTTTTGCTTAGCTTTGTTGGACATAGTACAAATTGCCTACAAACACAAATAAGCTCGCCAGAAATACAACAAGAGATTTATAAAAACTATCGGTAGATCGACCTATAGCAATCCTAAATCAATCGTGAGATAGGGTTTGGTGAAATGAACTCTACGAGCATTTTCTGTTCTCACAAATCAGATCGGATTGCTATAGAAGCCGTAGTGAAAATCATGAAGTTGCACCCCTCAAATAATTGGGTCAGTTGGGAGTGGTGCAAGTTCGCGTAATAGTGTCCGCAATTGTTCTCGAAACTCTTGGGTTTCCGCAGAAGTGCGAGGTTTTGCTAAAAAACGACAATGAGCCCACTTTGCTCTAAAATTATTTGCCATGTTGTTTTCAGCAGTAACCAAAACCAGAGGGACTGAAGCTAAACTAGGTTGCCGCCGAATTTGTTTAATCAGGTCAAACCCATTGATTTCTGGCATATTAATGTCCATAAATACAACAGAAGGCTTGAACTCTAAAATTTGCTGTGTGGCAGTAGCAGCCTGATTGACAAGATTAACTTGATAGCCCCAACTTTTTAATAATTCCCCAAATTGCTTAAGCAAGACAGGCGAATCATCGACAACGAGAATGCGGGGTATGGCGATCTCGTCATTCTCTTGAAACGCGCGATCGATAAGTTCTCTTTGGGGTTGCCGAGATTGTAGTGGCAAAATTGCGACCGAACGATTTTCTGCCAGTTTGTCAAGTTTTAGAGCCGTTCGAGAAATGTGCTGCTTAAAGTGATCGGCTATTTCACTGATACGATGTTTACCCTTTGTCACCTTAGCAAACAGGGGAACATGAGCGATCGTATGCTCTTCATCTAAAAGCTGTACAGTTTGGTAAGGATGCCGTACGAAGCTAAATTTTTCCCATTGTTGTACGCCACGGGTTGCGGCATCTTCTAAAACAGAAAATTGCCAAATTGGTAAAGAAATTTGAGTTTGTGCTGGTGCAGGTTGCCAAACAAAAGCGAAATTATTTTCCAAATATAAAGCTAATAAATTTTCGAATAAGATCTCTTTTAATGCTTGACGCACTGATTCAGGATCTTGCTCAAAGATCTGGCTGATCAGTTGATAAAGCTGATAGCTATTGCTTTGTTTTTGGGTTAACTCAACTTGAGCCAAGGCTCTAATTTTTTGGATTTTGAATTTACGCAATAGCGTTGGTAAAAATTCATCCTTCTCTTCAATCATGGCGATACTGCCACCATACATCAGAATTTTCCAACTCAGGTGTGGTGTTTCTACCTTGACAATGCCTGTGGAATTAAGTAAGAGGCGGAGCATTGCCAACAAGCTTTTGAGTGTCATGTTTGTAACAACCTGCCCTGCTGGAACCATACCAACGATGTCAAGTTGACCACCTAGGGTGTTAGATGTAACAGCAGGCTCTTCATAACTGTTAAATGTTGTGGGGATCTGAGACATTGCTGAACTGCGGTAAGGAAGAGCTTGAACAAATTGGAAAAACGTAACTTTTTTAAGATAAAGGGCTAGAAAAATTCTTTATCTCATAGCCTAATGCGTCGTGTGAGACTCGGAGCGCAAGCAATAAGTTGTTATAACTTAATTGCTTGTAATGAGTATGAGAAATATACCAAATTTAACTCCTTGCTGCCCTAAACAATATATATAGCTACACCAAACATCATATTTTGTAGCTATGTTATGTGAAGCTAACTGCTTGTGCGAGTCTGCTTTAGTATAACTGAGGGCAAGTAGAAATCTTGGGCGATCGCTTGGGCTGTATGTCTTCACAAAATTTATCATTACAAGATTTGTCTGTTCTTTGCTTACATGGTCATCCTGGTAGTGGTGCAGCGATGACTGTATTTGTCGAACACCTAAACAATAGAGGGTTAAAAACCTCGGCACCCGATTTGAGAGGCTATGGCAAATCGAAAAATCGTCAATCTTTTTCCATGCAAGTACATGTGGAGGATCTGAGCGACCTCTTAAAAAAGCAGCAAGGAAAATATATTATTTTAGGCTGGTCGCTGGGGGGGATTTTGGCACTCGAGTTAGCCTTGCAAGCATCTCGCTCTGCCACAGACTCCGATCCACTCGCTACGGGTCAACTGGTTGGGCTGATTTTAATTGCTACGGCGGCGCGTCCTCAGAGTAGTTTGCCAAGCGTGACTTGGTGGAAATATGCCAATACGGGTTTGGCTGTCCTAAGTAAGTTAGTTTTTCCCCATTGGCACTGGGTAACTGAGCGAATCGGTAAGCGATCGCTGCTGAAATACTTAATTCAACAACATACGCCCTTTGCCTACGATCGCATTGCCCATGAAGGCGCTAGCGCCTTTCTGCAAACCTCGCGTTCTGCCACGCAAGCCCTTTCGGCTGCCCTCCGTCAAGGCTACGATCGCAGACAAGATCTAGAGCAGATTGTGATTCCCTGTTTGATGTTGGCTGGTGAATGCGATCGCCACATCACCGCTGCCTCAAGTTACGACACTGCTTCACGCTTGCCTAACTGCGAATATATCTGCTATCCCCAGACTGCCCATCTTTTGCCTTGGGAAATTCCCGAGCAGGTTTTGATGGATATCGACCGATGGCTAGACAAGCATTTTGCGCCATAAGTGGGATTAAGGATATTATTTCTGATTTTATTTTTTGGGGATAAGCCCCCAAGTTATAGTTCAGCCCTTAAAGCCCTATGCGAATTCTTATGTTTTTAGCACTACCAAATTCCTGTAAGTATTCCCCACCACTGGACAGAAGCGCTTGGGATTGTTAAGGTGAGCGGTGAGAGTGCCCCTAAACATCTCTCTCCTTGCCCCATAATTTTTTATGATCGACGACTTTAATCTAGCTTTTTCTGTAGATCTGTTAGCTGCCTCACTTTCCCTCGATCGCGGAGATACAGATGCCCTCTTGACACAGTTGGCTCAAAAATTAAAAGGTGCTTTACCCAGAAATACACAAGTCCAGCGCAGTTGGTTTGGCTTGGGGAGCATTCAAACGGTGACGCTTTGCTTTGACGATTATCATTACCAAGTGAGTCGCGAACCATACGGTGCGCTCTCAAATCGGGCGATCAAGGTGGTGCGTGGCGTTAAGATTAAAACCACTGAGCTTACAAGCGCAGATTGGAATCGTCAAGTTGCGGAAGCCCTAGCTCGGTTGGCAGCACAGAGTACGGAAGTTCGCGATGGCTTAAACCAATTTATTGGGGGGTAGACAAATCCTATGGGACTCATCGACAAAATTTGGGTTGCGATCGAGACGCGATCGCGCGAGCAGCCAACTCGCAAACCTCCATCGCGCCCGATCGTAGCCACCCCCCATATCAAGACAGGAAATATATTTGCAATCGCCAAGCATCGACTTGACCAACAAATTCGGATTCGCAAACAAACAGGCAAGCCGTTTTTTACGAGCGACCTCAGCACGAATGAATACCTGCTGGTGCGACAGGTGGGTTTTGACCCGATTGGGTTAGTCATGGGCACGAGTTTTTACCATATCGGGTTTTACCGCAACTTTTGGGGATATCGCAATTACACAGGTGAGGTCGAAGTTTTGACCCAAGCGCAACTTGCGGCGCGGGAACTGGCAATGCAGCGCATGCAGCAAGAAGCCGCCCTCTTGGGCAGTCATGGGGTAATTGGGGTGCGGTTGAAGCAGTCGCGCAAAACTTGGATTCCTGGTGTGATGGAATTTACAGCGATCGGAACGGCGATTCGCAAGCCTGGGTTTCCTGCCGCGCAAAATCCCTTTACGAGCGATTTAAGCGGTCAAGAATTTTGGCAGCTCCACCAAGCGGGATATCATCCTAAAGGGCTGGTGTTTGGCGTTTGTTCCTATTACGTGCATAGCGATCGCGCCACAAGGCAACTCACGAACGCTTCTTTTTGGAATCGCGTTTTTGGGCAGGGACGACAAAATCAAGAGGTGGTGCAATTTACCCAGGGCTTTCAAGATGCTCGCGAATTGGCAATTTTACGATTGACCGAAGATGTCAAGCTCTTGGGTGCGGAAGGAGCCGTCGGCATGCAGATCGAAGCGCAGGAAGAGGTGTTCGTTTATCAACCTAGGTCGCTTTGGGGTTTGCTATTCCAACTCTTTTTCATGGGTTTGTTTCTCTCCTTCTTTATCGCTATATTTTCTGGGAATTCTAAGGCGATCGTTCCCCTGATGAATTCACTGATGAATTTACTTTTTCCGTTACTTAAGTCTGGAGGTGTTTTCGCTATTCCTGTGATTCTCTTCCTGATTTCAACTTTGACAAGCATCCTGAATAGCCTTCTCGGCAATGTTGGTCCCTGCAAAGATCTGCTCGTTCATTTTGTGGCAATCGGTACGGCAATTCAGCCAGATGATGAGATGCCGCAGCAAAACCCGATCGGCAAAACCCTTCTGATTTCCCCCCTGAATAAGCGCTCTTAATCGATCGCGATTGAATCATCGTTCCCAAATTATCTTTAAAACTATCTTTAAGATTCTCTCAAAATTATCGATATGACAAACCAACCACCCAATTCTCCACGTCCTGCGATCGCCTCCGATCTGCCACCCCACGCCCAAGAACGAATGACCAGAATGCAGCAGGGGGGCAAGCAGAGCAATTTGTTTACCAGCGATCTTTCTGTGAATGAGTTTCTCTTGGTTAAAGAGGCTGGGTTTGAGCCTTTGGGTTTGGTGGTGGGCTGCTCCATGTATCACATTGGGTTTCAGTGGGCAGGGATCAACCAAAATATGGAAATGACTACCCTCTCTCAGGCAATGTATCACGCCCGCGAGTTGGCAATGACGCGGATGCAAGAAGAAGCGGAGGCTCTCGGGGCTGACGGCATTGTGGGCGTGCGGCTGACTGCCAAACACATGACTTGGGAACCGAATATGGCGGAGTTTGTAGCGATCGGAACGGCTGTCAAGGCTCGCAACCATGCCATATCTTACCGTACTGTCCAAAACAAACCCTTTACGAGCGACCTGTCTGGACAGGACTTCTGGACATTATTACGAGCGGGCTATCGTCCCTTGGGATTGGTCATGGGCAACTGCGTCTATCATGTCGCCTATCAAGGCTTGGGGCAATGGTTTAGAACGATTGGCAGAAATGTGGAAATGCCTAACTTCACGCAAGCCCTCTATGATGCCCGCGAAATCGCCATGGAACGGATGCAGGATGAAGCCTCTCAACTCCAAGCTGAGGGGATTATTGGGGCAAATATCCAAGAGCATCAATATGCTTGGAGTTCCCATGTGATTGAGTTTTTTGCGATCGGTACCGCAGTCACGCCTACGCGGGACGATCACCAGATTCAGACACCCCAGTTGATGCTTTCGCTCAACGATCCACCCGCATCCATATCTGTAGTTGCGCCTCCTCCTGCGATCGGTCATTAAATTAAGAACTATCTATGTACAACGGACAAATTTTCAGTTTGAGTTTGGGAATTCTCTTGGCTGGGTTGCCTAGTCTTGCAACCACGCAAGTTCCTTTACAGGATTCTAAACAAGAGAATAAACAAGAGAATTTAGGAATTCCAAAATTAGCTCAGGTGCTCGTACCCTTACCCAAACAAGCTATCAATCCCCTCAGCGATCGCTTGGTGGACGATCTGTTTGACTGCGATCGCGCCCAACTTCTCAAAGCGATTGACTATAGCATCCAATACATTCGCACGCCCAAGGCTGCCGATCGCTATCCTGTCGGTGAGATTAGTCGCGATCGTATGGAACGCAGCCTCATCCGATTTCGGCAATTGGTGCAAACTTCGCCCAATGCTGTAGAACTGCAAAAAGCCGTGCTGCAAGAGTTTGACCTGCATAAATCGATTGGACTCGATCGCAAAGGCACAGTACAGTTTACTGGCTATTACGAAGCCGTCTATAAAGCCAGTCGCACCCGCAATGGGGAGTTTCAATATCCCATCTATCGCTTGCCCCCAGATTTTAGCAATTGGGAACGCCCCCATCCCACCCGAGAAATGTTGGAAGGGAGCAAACGTTTAGCAGGCTCGGAAATTGCTTGGCTCAGCGATCGCTTTCAGGCATTTCTGATCCACGTTCAAGGCTCAGCCCGTCTGGTTTTGAATGACGGCTCTTTAATCACCGTGGGCTTTGCGGGGAAAACCGATCGTCCCTATACCTCCGTTGGGGCGGCGATCGTGCGCGATGGCAAAATGCGTCTAGAGGATGTCACTTTGCAGTCCTTAATGGCATATTTCCAAAAGCATCCGCAAGAATTGGTTGGGTATCTCAATCGCAATCAGAGTTTTGTGTTTTTTCGCGAGACCAATGGTAGCCCTGCGATCGGTAGCTTGAACGTACCTGTAACGGCGGAGCGATCGATCGCCACTGATAAATCGATTATGCCTGCGGGTGCGATCGCCCTGATTCGCACGCCACTCCCCTTTTTAAACCCCGTTACTAATACCTATGAATTTCGCCCTGTCAACCGCTTTGTGCTCGATCAAGATACGGGCGGCGCAATTAAGGGAGCAGGACGGGTTGATATTTTTATGGGCACTGGAGAAGTGCCAAAACAACGGGCAGGACTGATCAAATATGACGGTGAGCTATATTATCTCGTACTCAAGAAATGAGAGGCAGGTATTATCTGTCAGCGATCGGTATTTTGAATCTCTGTAGCAGCACCTTCGATCTGAAACCGCCTTCCTGAAAAACCTTTTTGTGGATATCGCAAATAGTCATCCCTCGCATTGAATTCGATATAAATGCTTCCCAATTACTTTTAGTTATCCATAAAGTTCTGATTCTGCATAAATCCTATCGAAATTCCGTTGAGATCGTAGCAAAATCCTTTTAGAGATTGAGATTCCATATAAATTCCATGTGAATTTAGTATAAATTCTTTTGAGATATAACTTCTGTATAACTTCTGTATAACTTCTGTTGGAATTCTATTAAAATCTTTTCAATGGAATTATTCTCTATAAATCTTGGATAAACTTTACTATCCCATCGAAATTCTGTCGAAATCATAGCAAAATCCTTTTAGAGATTGAGATTCCATATAAATTCCATGTGAATTTTAGTATAAATTCTGTTGAGACAAGACTTTTGTATAACTTGTATAACTTCGCCTGTATAACTTCTGTATAACTTCGCCTAGTTGTAAAAACTAGCTGAAGATGAGTAAAATTATCTGCACAACTCGAAGTTCTATTTTACCTCTATGGCTGTATCAGCCTAAAGGTTATAGATTTTGGGTCCATAATTCCAAAATGCCTGTTTGTCAACGCAGGTTTTGATTCAGTTAGTTTAAGGGCTTTAATATATTTAATCTTTAACAGATTTACGAGGAGTTTGACCTAGTTGTAAATCTTCTGAGCGAGCAGGGTAGAGGTATTCTTCTATCCCCTAATTTGTCATGGAAAATTAAGGTTAAACATTCCATTTGATCTTGCTCATCCAATCTTAGGAATGTTCGAGACTCAGAGAAGTTTAAATAGAATTGAGAAATTCAAACAGGAATTAATTAAGCTTCGACTTAAAACAGTCAGAACGCTTTATCCGAAAGAGACTTAGCTTTTTACATGAATTTTAATCATTAAAAACATGATGGCTATTGGTAATCCGAGTACATATTTGTCACCCCCCCCTAGGGACATCACTGTAGAGATGCCTCACTCAGTTCAAAATTTGATTGGCTCGCCCGTAACTGACCTATCATTTGACGAGCAGATTAGCCTGATGATTTCTTGGGCAAAGAAGCGGCTGAGTAAGGTAGTTTGCGTTGCTAACGTGCACATGTTGATTGAAGCGAAAAGAGATGCTCGCTTAGCGGATGTGCTAGAGCATGCCGATCTAGTCACACCAGATGGCATGCCGTTGGTTTGGATGCTGCGACTGTTGGGATCGACGCGATCTGAACGCGTCGCTGGCATGGATATTCTAGAAGCTGTTTGCCAACAGGCATCTGAAGATCGCGTGAGTCTCTATTTCTTGGGTGCAAAGCCTGATGTACTAGATAAGATTCGCGAACGTCTCCTGTATAACTTTCCTACGTTGCAGATAGCTGGTATGGAAGCTCCCCCCTTTCGTCCTGCCACTGCCGATGAAGATGCAGAAACGGTGCAGAGAATCAATGCTAGTGGCGCAGGCATTTTGTTTGTTGCCTTGGGCTGTCCCAAACAAGAATTTTGGATCGCGCAACATCGTGACAAGATTCAAGCAGTTATGATTGGCGTAGGAGCAGCGTTTCCTTTATACGCTGGTGTCCTCAAACGTGCGCCTAAGCCAATTCGCCATTCTGGGCTTGAGTGGCTTTATCGCCTCTGCCAAGAGCCTAAGCGTCTTTGGCCGCGTTACGCTAGCACAAATCCAGTTTTTCTATGGTTAGCACTGAAGCAACTTCTAACATTTGCGATGTCTAGAAGTAAGGTTGGACAATTTTTCTCTGAGACTTCATCGTTTTTTGCTAATATGGTTAAAAAGCTAAAGAAATAAGGATGGAAAAGGCTCCATTTCCTTATAGTCAGTTTAGAGTCAATATAGTTTGGTTAGCAGCAACGCTAAAAATAAATTGGGATGATTGCATTTCAGTAGCTGAATACTTTACTTAGTTATTTAGGAGCGAGCTTTGATGGTCTTTATCGATCTCAGTTTCTCCAACGTAGTCCTCCCATTTTCTCTGTTTATGAATGTGGGAGGTCGAATTGCAGAACAGGTGTGACCGAAATCGGAAGCGATCGAAACGACGGGCTATTTACTGTCCAATCCATGGATGTCATCTTGATAGCGTCAGTCGAAAATATCCGTTATTTGCCGATCGGGTAGAGCAGCTACAGCAAAGAGGGATCCCGAAACAAAATGCATTACTGTTAGTAGCAACTCGAACGGCAGTACCGTTAGAGGGAGAATGGGTAGAGGCTTTTTGGTGCGAGCAGTGCCAGCAAACCAAGTGGTATCACATTCGGAAGAATGAAGATGGCACTTTTAAAGCTGAGATTGCCCCGAGGGATCTCTGGCAGTATGTCACAGGGGTAATCGACCCTGACGGGAATTCTTCTGTGGGTGAGTTTACGCGTAGAAATGCACGGATGCTTGGCTGCGGGGGCATCAGTGATTTCCAATTTGTATGTTAGGTGCTTCTTTCTATATTCATTATTCGTTACATATATACATCACGCCTTCTCCTACAGTTTTGTTAGAGTACAAGAAAAGCGATCGCTGCTTAACTTCCCACTCCAGAGCATTTATAAATAGGGTGATTGATATAGTACTTTTAAGTAGTTTATTGACTGCCAATATTCAACCTCAGCTTTAGTAAAAATAAAGATAAAGATAAGGCACACTAAATAATGCCAGTAAATAATGATGTCAATTTGGGAAAGGACGTAAAAATTTTTCATCCCAGTCTTGTCAATCTCTATGGGTGTACTGTTGGTGATGAGACCAAGATTGGGGCATTTGTGGAGATTCAGAAAAATGCCACTGTTGGGAGCCGGTGCAAAGTCTCCTCCCATAGTTTTCTTTGTGAAGGGGTCATACTTGAGGATGAAGTGTTTATAGGTCATGGAGTTATGTTTACCAATGACCTTTATCCACGTGCCACAAGTGAAGATGGTAGTTTGCAAACGGAGTCTGATTGGACTGTAGTCAAGACATTAGTAAAGCGCTCTGCCTCGATTGGCAGTAATGCCACTATTCTAGCAGGAGTGACAATTGGTGAAAGAGCGATTGTTGGGGCTGGAGCTGTTGTGACGAGGGACATTCCTGCTCATGCCATTGTTGCAGGAGTCCCCGCCAAAATTATTGGTGATGTTAGATACCATAGTAAAGTCTTATCAGAGGTCAACGGTAGTTCAGATAGTAGAACAAATTAAGCACAATTATTAGCGGAACCTATGGAAAATAACGTGAATATTGGGATTATTGGCTATGGTTATTGGGGACCGAATCTGGTTCGAAACTTTTCAGAGATTCCTAGAGCGCAGGTGCGAACGGTCAGTGATTTTAAGCCAGAATTGCTGGCAAAAGTACAAGCACGTTATCCAACAATACAGGTAACGACGAGGTGTCAGGATATCTTTACAGATCCAAAAATTGATGCGGTGGCGATCGCTACGCCAGTTTCTACTCACTTCGATCTGGCACTGGCGGCATTGAAAGCGGGTAAGCACGTACTGGTTGAGAAGCCTATGACTGTTACAACTGAGCAGGCTATGAGGCTAATCGACGAAGCGGAAAAGCGCAAGCTTGTTTTGATGGTCGATCACACTTTTGTCTATACAGGTGCAGTTCGTAAAATGCACGAACTTGTTAGCAGTGGAGAACTAGGTAGTATCTACTACTATGACTCTGTGCGCGTCAATCTGGGACTCATACAACACGATGTTAACGTTCTTTGGGATCTGGCAGTTCACGACTTATCAATCATGGATTATGTATTGCAAGCTAAGCCTTGTGCGGTTTCAGCTACTGGTGTGAGCCACGTTCCTGGTGGTATGGAGAATATTGCCTACTTGACATTGTTCTTTGCTGATAACTCGATCGCTCACATTCATGCCAATTGGCTAGCACCTGTCAAAGTACGTCGTACTCTAATTGGTGGTAGTCGTAAGATGATTGTCTTCGATGACTTAGAACCGAGTGAGAAGGTTAAGGTGTACGACAAGGGCATTACGCTCAGTACCAATGCTGAAGAAAGCGTTTACCAGATGCTCGTTGGCTATCGTGCAGGGGATATGTGGGCACCACAATTAGATATGACAGAAGCTCTACGAACAGAAGGAGTACACTTTATCCGTTGCATTGAAACAGGCGATCGCCCGATCACCGATGGAGAAGCAGGAATGCGCGTAGTCAGAATTCTCGAAGCTGCGACAAAATCGATCAAGCAACAAGGCCAATTAGTAAAATTAGACTTAGCGGAGGTAGCAGCGTGATTCCATTTGTAGATCTGAAAGCTCAATACCTCAGCATTAAAGATGAAATCGATACTGCAGTTTTGAAAGTCTTGGAAAGTACCCAATTTGTTCTGGGGGATGAGGTGACTGCTTTGGAGCAGGAGTTTGCTAACTATTGCAATGCAGAATATGGCATTGCGGTAAATACGGGAACTAGCGCTCTTCACCTAGCACTGTTAGCTGCGGGTATTGGTTCTGGGGATGAAGTAATTACCGTACCCTTCACTTTTGTTGCTACCGTGGCAGCAATTGATTACACTGGTGCCAAGGCTGTTTTCGTGGATATCGATCCAGTTTCCTATACTATAGATGTCACGAAAATCGAACAAGCCATAACCGAACGGACAAAGGCAATTCTGCCAGTGCATCTGTACGGTCAACCAGCAGATATGGATCCAATTTTAGAGATTGCTAAGCGGCATGGTTTGATTGTGATTGAAGATGCTGCCCAAGCCCATAGGGCGGAGTATAAGGGGCGTCGGGTAGGAAGTATTGGAGATATTGGCTGTTTCAGCTTTTACCCTGGTAAGAACTTGGGGGCTTATGGTGAAGGAGGCATGGCAGTTACCAACAATCCCGAATTTGCAAGTACGATGAGGATGTTGCGTGACTGGGGGCAGGAACGAAGGTATCACCATGTTCTCAAGGGCTATAATTACCGCATGGATGGTATTCAGGGAGCAATTTTGCGTGTGAAATTGCGCTATTTAGATCGGTGGACGGAAGCACGTAGATCCCATGCAGCACTTTACGATGAGCTATTGAAAAATTCAGGCGTAAAAACGCCGATCGCAATGCCATATAGCTACCATGTTTACCATGTCTATGCTGTGCGTTCCCAAAATCGAGATGCGCTGCAACAGAAGCTCAATGAAAAAGGAATACAAACAGGTATTCACTATCACATTCCCGTACATTTACAAACAGCTTATACCGATCTAAGATATAAACTTGGTGACTTTCCTTGTTCTGAAGTTGCAGCTAGTCAAGAACTTTCACTGCCCATGTATGCAGAGATCTCCCCAGATCAACTAAAAATTGTTAGTACTGCTTTGAGTGAGAGAATTTAATGTTTGAATCAGCTAAAACTAGGATCGTTCAAGCTGTACATGGTTCGCAAGAGTTAAAGCCAGATCCAGAGTATGAAGTGGAACTAGCAAAGTATTTGTCTCATCAGTACAGCAAGGATGGATTGATGGAATTGTACTCGCGCTTTGTTACAAGCGATGGCGACTTTGATGGGCTAATGCGGCGTGTTGTTTGGCGTGCCGTTGCACGTAGATTTGGACATAGCGTTCGGATTGGCAATGGGGTAGGCTTCAAACATCTTGAGACCTTTGAGATTGGGAATCAAGTATTTATTGGATCTCAAAGCTATATTCAAGGTCGGTTTGATGGTACTTGTTGTATTGGCAACCATGTTTGGATTGGTCCGCAGAGCTACTTTGATGCTCGCGATCTGATTATTGAAGATTACGTGGGATGGGGACCAGGTGCAAAAGTACTAGGTTCCACACACACTGGATTGCCGATTGACGTTCCCATTATCCAAACAGACCTAGAAATCAAATCGGTCAAAGTTAAAACTGGAGCCGATATTGGTATGAATGCAGTTATACTCCCTGGCGTAACAATTGGCGAAGGCAGTATTGTTGGTGCTGGAGCAGTTGTCACTAAAGACGTACCTGCTTATGCGATCGTGGCAGGAATGCCTGCTAAATTTTTACGCTGGCGCGAAGGATATCAATCATTGGGAAACATTGCAGAATATGAAAAATAGTCGAGTATTGGTTACTGGTGGTGCAGGTCTGGTTGGTTCCCATATTGCTGACCTACTCGTTAAAGAAGAAGTTGCGGAAATTATCCTTCTAGATAATTTTACGCGCGGACAGATAGCGAACCTAGCTTGGGCAAAGGAAAATGGCTCTGTCAAAGTTGTTGAAGGCGATATCCGCGATCTCAAACTTCTAGATGAGGTGATGCAAGGTGTGGACGTTGTCTTTCATCAAGCTGCAATTCGCATTACCCAATGTGCTGCAGAGCCTCGTCTAGCACTAGAAGTGATGGCGGATGGTACTTATAATGTACTGGAAGCCGCAGTTAAAGCCAAGGTGAAAAAAGTAGTTGCTGCATCATCCGCATCAATATATGGGATGGCAGAGGAATTTCCAACTACTGAGTTGCATCATCCTTACAATAACCGTACTCTCTACGGCGCTACCAAGATTTTTAATGAAGCATTATTACGCAGCTTCTATGATATGTATGGACTAGATTATGTAGCCTTACGTTACTTCAATGTCTATGGTCCGCGTATGGATATTTATGGTGTCTACACCGAGGTGTTAATTCGGTGGATGGAACGCATTATTGCAGGTCAACCTCCATTGATTTTCGGTGATGGTAAACAGACAATGGACTTTGTATACATTGAGGACATTGCTAGAGCAAATATCTTGGCGGCTAAAGCCGATGTCACGGATGAAGTATTTAATGTTGCTAGCAGTGTCGAAACTAGCTTAAATGACTTGGCTTATAGTCTGGCTAGGGTGATGGGATCGGATTTGCAGCCAGAATACGGTCAAGAGCGTAAAGTGAATCCTGTAGCTCGAAGACTTGCAGATGTGACTAAAGCCAAGCATCTGCTTGGCTTTGAGGCAGAGGTATCTTTAGAAGATGGTCTGCGCAAGCTCGTAACTTGGTGGCGCGAACAAAAGTTAGCAAAGGAGGCAGGCAATGTCTAACAAGTTGCAAAATATTCCGATCGCTAAACCTTGGATGGGCGAACCAGAAGCGGAAGCAGCTAGTCGGGCGATTTTGTCTGGTTGGGTTACTCAAGGACCAGAGGTTGCCGCGTTTGAGCAAGAGTTTGCGACTTATGTAGGAGCAAAATATGCTTGTGCTGTTTCTAATTGCACCACAGCGCTGCACTTGGCTCTTTTAACTATTGGCGTGCAGCCTGAAGATGAGGTGATTACAGTCAGTCATTCTTATATTGCGACTGCCAATAGTATCCGCTACTGTGGCGCGGTTCCAGTATTTGTAGATATCGATCCGCAAACCTACAACATCAATCCAATTTTAATTGCGGATGCCATAAGCGATCGCACTCGCGCCATTTTAGTGGTTCATCAAATTGGGATGCCTTGCGATCTTAAAGCGGTTTTGGAAATTGCCCACCAGCACAATTTACCTGTGATTGAAGATGCTGCCTGTGCGATCGGGAGTGAGATTCTTTGGAATGATGCATGGGAAAAAATTGGTAAGCCTCACGCTGATATCGCTTGCTTTTCTTTCCATCCCCGTAAAGTGATTTCAACGGGTGATGGTGGCATGTTAACCACAGCTAATCCTGAATGGGATCGCCAGTTTCGACTCTTGCGGCAACATGGCATGAGTGTACCTGATACTGTGCGTCACGGGGCAAAACAAGTCATATTCGAGTCCTACCCCATGTTGGGCTACAACTACCGCATGACTGATATTCAGGCAGCAGTCGGACGGGAACAACTCAAACGCCTACCGAAAATTGTGGAACGCCGTCGTTATTTAGCGCAACGATATCACCATCAGTTGGCAGATATAACTGGATTAAAATTACCAACAGAGCCAACCTGGGCAAAGAGTAACTGGCAAAGTTACTGTATCCGCTTATCTCCACAGTACGACCAACGCCAAGTGATGCAAACAATGTTAGATGCTGGAATTAGCACACGACGGGGGATTATGTGCGCTCATCGTGAACCTGCATATCAGATTGAAGCTTGGTCTTGTGGAGTTGCTAAAGAAAAGTGTCAGTGTAAAACAGGAAGTTGCGATCGCTTACGAGAGAGTGAAATAGCACAAGAACAGTCCATACTGTTACCCCTTTTCCATCAAATGACCGATCAAGAGCAAGAATATGTCGGTAAGGCTTTTGAAGCCAATCTAAGGCTAATGAAGGTTTAATTCAACTAACCGCGAATTAATGAGGAGAGTAGCAGTTTTACATTGCTAAGGTTTATGGATAAAATCTCTGCTGATTTACTCAATCGTTGGCAAGAAGAAGGTACTTGTCTTGTTTTACTCAGGGGTAGTGCTACAGTCGGACACACCTTAGTTGCTAGTCTATTCGACAATAATGGCTTGAGTTTTACAGGAATAACCATTAACTACCAATGGCAACATTCAGAAAACGGCAGTTGGATCGATATTGTTGGAGAAACAGCGCGATCTCTAACATTGGCTGAATCTTTAATCGGACAGCAGGTGCGGATGTTGGCAAACTTCGCCGATTCATTGGGCAGCAGCAAATACGTTGCCAGTTCAGGAGTGCCTGTCGCGGCGCAAAATGCGATTGTCCTAGAGAACCAAAAGCTAGGGATAACAGATTGGAAGCTTTCAAATGTAGCGACTAACAATGAGATTGCTGGATATGGGGATGCAACCAGTATCAACATAGGGCAAGTGCTAAACCTGAAAATCTCCTTAGCTCAGGTCGGACAGTACAATCTTGATGTGTATCGCTTGGGATATTACAACGGAAAGGGAGGTAGGTTAATCGCCAGTGTTGCAGGACTCAATGGAGTGACTCAAGCGAGTCCAACCATTACAAATGCCAGTACCAAACTGGTTGAATACAAATGGACTACTTCCTATATCCTGCAAAGCCACAATGACTGGACTACAGGTCTTTATCTGGTGAAGTTGACTGACTGCGGAACGGGGAAGCAAAATTACATCCAGTTTGTGTTGCGTGATGATAATCGCCCAGCAGATTTGGGTTTCCAGGATGCCATTACCACAGCTGCTGCTTACAACAATAACGGCGGTTATAGCGTCTACGACTTTAACAGTATCGGTGGCACCCGCGCTTACCAAGTCTCCTTCGATCGACCCTTCCAGTATGGTGCTGATGTTGGTTCAGAACAGTTCAACAATATGTTGACCTGGGAGTACAATATGACGCGCTGGTTGGAATCCCAGGGCTATGATGTCTCCTATTACACCAATCTAGATGTGAGTACTAATCCCTTACAACTGTATTCCCAGAAGATATTTCTCTCAGTTGGTCACGATGAGTACTGGTCAATGGATGAGCGCAATAATGTCCAAAAAGCTCGAGATAATGGTATCAACCTAGCTTTCTTTTCAGCTAACACTGCCTACTGGCAAGTCCGATTTGAAGCTTCCAGTAGCGGACAATCCAATCGCGTAATGACTGTGTATAAGGATACTTCAGGAATTGGTAAAGGTGAAGCACTCGATCCTATTGCTCTAACAAACCCTAATGCAGTAACTACGCTGTTCCGCAGTCCTGAGGTCAATCGACCGGAGAATGAATTATTGGGAGTTGGGTACATAGGAGATTGGGGCGCCAATAATGTTTTCAATGGCTTTGATTATGTAGTCAGTAATGCTTCGGATCCTTACTATGCAAATACCGGACTCAAGAATGGAGATAAACTTACAGGCTTAGTGGGTTATGAATGGGATGGCTTGCTAAACAACGGGTCTACCCCAACTGAACTAGTTGTCTTATCGCGATCACCTGTGCAATTTTTAGGCGAACAGCCACAAGTGCCGCCAGGAACTAATACGGCGATCTCAAATGCCGTACGATATACTGCTGTGAGTGGTGCAAAAGTCTTTTCAACCGGCTCTATTCAGTGGGTATGGGGCCTAGATAATGACTGGGTTACCACTCCTCGTGTTGAAAACAGTAGTAGGCTAAGAAAGATTAAAAATTGGTTGAGAACGATGAAAAAACTTTTGAAACCTAGCTTAGATAGTCCAACAAGAGTTGCCATTCCTTGTATTGATTCTCGGACCCAACAAATTGCAGTTAATGTGTTTGCTGATATGGGAGTTAAACCTCAAACTCCATCCGCCCATATTGTTGTAGCATAACTCACACAAGTAAAAAGCGTTGAGGGACTGATTGATTTCTCAACAAAAAAAAAGCTGTTATTCATCTTTTATAATGCCCCACATATGTCCCTTATATCTGTCGTAATCCCTGCTTACAAACGTGGGCACGTAATCGAGAAAACTCTGAGAAGTGTTCTGGGGCAAACCCATCAAGACTTGGAAATTCTTGTAGTTGATGATGGCTCTAGAGATGACACAGAATCAGTTGTTGCATTACTTGCAAAAGAAGACCACAGAATCCGTTACTTTTGTCATGAGACTAATCGAGGTGCCCAGGCAGCTCGAAACACTGGTGCTCAGGCAGCCAAAGGCGAATGGGTTGCCTTCTTGGATTCGGACGACTATTTTACTCCAAATAGTCTGGAAGTGCGAATGATCGTCGCTCGAAGTGAAGGAGTGAAAGTTGTACATTCCGAATGCGAAGTTCTGCGAAAGGGTAAAGGCATGGTTGCTTATGGAGTTACGCCATTGCATGGTCACGTCTACCGCGATCTTTTGAATTGTCCTGGTCCCTTATTCTCGGGACTTTTAATTGCCAAGGAAGCACTTGAGAATATTGGCTATTTGGACGAACAAATTATTTCTTATCAGGATTGGGATACGGTAATCCGATTAGCAAAATATTATTCTTTTGGTTTCGTGGTAGAGCCTACATTTATCTATGATTGTCGTGGTGATGACAACATATCTAAAAACATGCTTCGCGAGGCTCAAGGTTACAGGCAAGTATTCAATAAGCATTTTTTCGAAAACGTCAAGCAATTGGGTCCACGTACAGTGGCTCACCATTATCGAAGTATTGCTGAAAGGTATCAATCAGCTGGCGATCAGAATTCTGCCCGACGTTATCAGATCCTATCTCTTCTATGGTGGCCCTTTCGTTTCAAAACTATTTATCACAAGGTTCGACAACTAGTCCGAACTTAAAGCCTGTTTGAGAATAGAAAAGCGCCAATTCAAGGATGAAATGCAACGGGGTCTGATGAAGCAAAGAATACTTCGTAAGGGGTGCGATAGTCAAGAGATTTTCTCGGTCTGTGATTGATTAAATCCACTGCCTTCTGAAAGTCTTCTCCATTTACGATTTTGAAGTTTGTGCTTTTGGGATAGAACTCTCTAATTAATCCATTTGTATGTTCATTCAATCCACGCTCCCATGAATGATATGGATTGGCGAAGAAAGTCTCTAGCTTCAAGCTTTCAGATAGCTTCTCATGTCCACAGAATTCTCTTCCATTATCAAATGTCATCGTCTTACAGAATGCTGGTTTTACAGGCTCAAATAGTTTGATTGTTACTCTATTTATTTCTGCCATCGTCTTGTTTCTCGCTAAACCTGCAAGTAAGTACTTTGATGCTTTGTCAACATGCGTAACCACAATACCAGTGTGGTTGCAGCTGATTACGGTATCACTTTCCCAATGTCCGATCTCTGTCTTTAAATCCGCGATTTTGGGACGGTTCTCAATTCCGATCCGATTTGGGATTCCGCCTCGCTTTTGGTTCCGTCCTTTCCGTCGCCGCTGTTTCTGCTTTTGCCTTAGATATTGTTGATATATTCCCATCTGTTGATGGTTGGTATAGATCATTTGATAGATCGTCTCATAGCTAATTTTAGCTAATCCTTCAAGTCTCATCCTGCCTGCCAGTTGTTCTGGGCTGTGGTGTTGCTCTAATCGCTGTTTTACTTCGGCGATCGTCTTGGCACTGACACTCTGGAATATCACCTTTGCTTGTTTGCGGCGTGTTTTCATCTTCTCCGCCGCCGTATCTGGTAAATAGACTCTGTGGCGCTCATCTGTGTTGCGCGATAGTTCTCTTGATATCGTACTTTTGTTTCGATTCAGGCGGCGACCAATCTCTGACATCGATAAGTTGTCTGTTACTCGCAGTTTATAGAGTTCGCTTCTTTCTGAGGTGGTAAGATGGGTAAAGCTCATGAGGATTTCCTGATTGTTGTGATTATCATCAGATTATCCTTATGAGTCCCTTTACGCAAAGATCTCTAGGTGTTGCATTTCATCCTTGAATTGGCGAAGTTAAGCCAAACTTATGCGACAGAGCTAAGACTCAAAATTATCAATTCAACATTGAAACACTACCGTAAGTAAGCTAGCAAGTATCATTGGTCGTTAGTCAGATCTGTGGGATATGGTAATGTCGTCGTAGCTCTCATGATTCAGCAACTTTTTATTACTCAGATTATAGTTGTGAGAGCTTTCTTGCATTCTCAAACTGCTCTTAGGTGATTTTGCCATCAGGGAGTTTTATGGAATTTACAAAGAACCAAACTGATACTGCCAAAGGTGTAGCAATTTGTTTGATGTTTGCACATCATTTATATGCTTTCAAAGATAGACTTCTAAATGGTAATAGTTTTATTCCTCTAGTACCCTTTTTCAAGGTAGAGGATTACATAGGAACATTTGGGAATGTATGCGTGTCAATGTTCTTATTCTTATCTGGCTATGGATTGTTTTTAGGTTATCGTCGCTCTCAAAAGACAATTTTACGCTATTCATTCGTCAAAATTAAAGATTTTTACTTAACTTACTGGCTATATTTTCTAGTTTTTGTACCCATTGGAATCATTTTCTTTAAACAAGTACGTCTTTGGGGCTCAAACCAACTCCGTTACTCTGCTGAACCAATAACTTTCTTGAAGAATTTTTTGGGTTGGGAGTCAACATACAACGGAGAATGGTGGTTTGTTCGGATGTTTATAGTCACACTTGTTCTATTGTTCCCCATTTATACTAAGCTCACAGAGAAAAATATTATCTTGACTCTATTAGTAAGTCTATTCCTATTTTCTTTTAGTATCAAAATATCTCCTGAAATAGATCCTTACAAACAACTCGGCTTTGTTATTTGGCAACCATCATTTGCTTTGGGGTTAATATGCGCTAAGTCAAAATTTTTTTCAAGCCGTTTTATCCGGAACCTTGATGAATATGGATGGATATTTGTCTTTCCTTGCCTATTAATTTGCTTAATCCTTAGGATTAAATATCAAGGTATTGAAGCCACGTATGATTTTTTAGTTGTGCCATTTTTTATATATCTTTCAATTAGAGCAGTGGAAATACTATGTTTATCTCCATTATTTATGTACTTAGGTAAATCCTCTTTCCCTCTGTGGCTTGTACATTCCTTCTTTTGTTACTACTACTTCCAAGATATTATTTACTTCCCTAAATGGTCTCCTTTAATATTTGTCTTTTTAATGGTCATGTCAATGTTATCAGTTTTAGTAGTAGAGTATTTGCGTTCCCATTTTCTACACTTCAAAAGTTTAAGAACCTATTTAAGAATTCAAGATCGCACCTAAAAAAACTATAAATGCTAATGAAGAATTATTTTTATTCCATAAAAGGTACTCCAAGCATATAATACTAATTTATCAGACGCAGAGTGGTAAATCAGTGCTCTCATTTCTCATTCTGACAAAACTATTAGAATGATGTAGCCCAGTCACTACAAACTTTTGCGAAGTAGTAAACGGTATTTTTGTCATTATCAGATGAAGAACGATTGTACGTAGCGAAACTTGCCACATGATCTTCCTTTATAATCAACTGATTGTCAGGTCTTTTGCCTACTTCCTAAATCCAACTAAAGTTATCTCTGACCCACCTAGTCTTCTCTGCTCCAACATATCTGGTATCGACGAAGATCTTCTCTAATCTCTCTAAGAGAGGAAAGGTCAATTTTTTAGAGAAAACTTGCTGAGCTGGAATTAAATCCAATATTTATTAGATCCATCCAAACCATAAAAAACGTTGCTCTTAACAAATATGGATGTATTCAAAAAGCTTCCTCAAGCTAACAGGACCAGTTACATGGTTCAGTTAGATTCTCTAAGAGCACTAGCTTTATTTGGGGTAATGGTTGAGCATTTTGTACCACCAAGTACATATACTTCTTTTATATCTTCTTGGAAAACAGCTTCTCCTATAGAATGGGGATCGGGAGTTACGCTTTTTTTCGTACTTAGTGGTTTTTTGATTACTGGAATTCTCTTGCGCTGCCGAGATATCATTAGGGCAAACGATCAAAGGATCGGATTTACACTTCAAAGATTTTACATACGCCGTTTTCTACGAATCTTTCCAATTTACTACCTGACTCTTGTAGTTGCTGCAATTATATTCAAGAGGGTTAGAAGCGATTTTTTTTGGCATTTAACGTATACAAGCAATATCATGGTTTTTGTCCAAGATTCATACGATCAGTATGCAACACACTTTTGGACATTAGCGATGGAAGAGCAATTTTATCTAATTTGGCCGTTAGTGATACTATTGCTACCTCAGAGATATCTGCTAAAAGCCATTTTTACAACAATTACTCTAGCACCTTTATTTAGATTTATAGGTTGTTACGGTTTAAACCTAAGCATAACCCAAATTGGGGTCTTTCCTGCTGCCTCTTTGGATGCACTTGGACTGGGTGCATTGTTAGCATTCTACATACACAACTACGATCAATTCAAACAGGCCAAACAGAGTTTATGTAAGTTTGGTCTATGGGTTTGCTTACCATTAATGATTTCTTTTATAATCATTTCTTTTATATTTAGAGGAACAGTACTAATTAATATTTTGATTAAACCAACCATTTCATCTATTTTCTTTGTATGGTTAGTCAGTACTGCTGCAAAAGGATTTGATGGCATTTTAGGAAGATTTCTTGAACTAAAACCTCTCGTATTTATCGGTAAAATTAGTTATGGAATCTATATTTATCATAATTTTATGAATCCTATCTATGACATACTTTCTTGGTACTTAAATTTACCTACTTCAATTCCATTATTGCTGGTAATCGCTTTAAAGGTTATAGCTTCATTCGCCATTGCCATCCCATCCTGGTTCCTTATTGAAAAGCCGATTAATAATTTTAAAAGGCATTTTGGGTATGAAAAAGCGTCATGGAAACTGAATTAATAATCTAGTGGAGGAAAGGCTATATGAACTATCCCCTTGCTGTTGCTGCACCTGATATTGGAGTAAGGTCGGAAACCTTTATCCGGCGACATATGGAAGATCTTCTACCTGGAGCTACGGTGGTACTTACCCACAATGTCTCAGGCCCCGATGCAGGACACTGGAATGTTGATGCCCCGTTTTTAGTTTGTAGGCAGCGGGCACCTAAGAGAGAGCCAATAAGATGGGTTCTACAAATTGCAGAAAAGCCAACTATCCAACGCTTCTTGAAGCAGCACCAAGTTCAAATGATTTTAGGGGAATTTCTGGAATATTCTTTTGATTTTTTTCAGCTAGCACAGGAATTCAATATTCCCTATTTTGCCCATGCACATGGTTGTGATGTTTCACTAGCCTTGCGTAACCCGACATGGCAGAAGAAGTATCTTGACTATCAAAAGGCAGCTGGAATTATTACGGTAAGTGAAGTTCAGCGACAAAGGCTGATTGATTTAGGGCTAGAATCTAATAAGATCTGCACTATACCATGCGGTGTAGATGTACCAGATGAACCGATTAATCGACCAGAAAGAGACAATGTTCGTTGTCTTGCGGTAGGTCGAATGGTTCCTAAGAAAGCTCCCATTATGCTCTTAGAAGCGTTTCGTCAAGCTGTCAATGTATGGCCTGACCTGAGGTTAGACTATATTGGTACTGGAGATCTACTTCCTGCAGTGAGACAGTTCATCCATGAATTTAGTCTCTCAGATAAAGTAACCCTCCACGGAGGTCAACCAAATGAGACTGTTCAACAATTCATGAGAGAATCAGATATTTTTCTGCAACATAGCATGACTGCTCCAGATGGTGATGAGGAAGGACTTCCAGTCGGAATCTTAGAAGCAATGGGCAATGCCCTGCCAGTTGTTTCCACCCGACATGCCGGCATTCCTGAAGCGGTTTCCGATCAAATAACCGGATTTCTGGTAGATGAAGGAGATTGTTTGACGATGGCACAGAGGATCGTAGCGCTTGCACAAAATCCAGAATTACGGACAAAAATGGGATTTGCTGGGTGGCAACGAGCCAAGGAAAAATTTACGTGGGAAAAGGAGAAAAATAGCTTACTTCAAGTCATGAATCTTGTTTAACGAAATGTTATTAATAATCGAATGCGTGGGAGATCATCTAGAAAAATGGCTGACAACAACCTCAATCTTTTGCGAGAGGAAGGCATTCGAGCGATTCCCAAAAATCTCGAGGTTTTCAACAACTTGCTCTTAAAAGCTGAAGATTTAGTGAGTCGAGAGGAGTTTGATGCTGCCGCCGCATACTTGCAGATTGCAGCATCCCATGCAAATGTCAACCATTGTGGGTTTTATAGCTGTCCCAGGCTGGAGCAGATTCTTCTCGAAATTGGTCAAAGAGTTATTTCAAAAAATTTGTACTCTCGAGAGGAGGCTTCTTTCCCTGGAGGAGTCAAGAAGATTTTACACGTTTCTACACATGTTAGTGATATCGGTGGGATTTCCAGATTGCTTCAGCGCTGGATTCAACAGGATTCCGAGCGATCTCACTCTGTTGCCCTAACAAAACAGGGTGAGGTGCAAGTTCCTGCAATCTTGCGGGATACGGTGTCAAGCAGTAAGGGTAATATTCATGTACTGGATGCAGAGATTGATAGCATTACCTCTATTGCCAAACAACTTCATGAATGCTCATTAGACGCAGATATAGTTGTTTTACATACATGGGAATTTGATGTTGTACCCACAATTGCATTTGCAAACAAACAAAAGTCACCACCAATCATCTATGTGAACAATGGAGACCACTGGTTTTGGCTTGGAGTGAGTATTAGCGATGTGGTGGCAAACCTTCGTGAGTCTGGTATGCGTTTGTCAGAAGAGCGTAGGGGGATTGAGCCAGAGCGCAACATGCTTCTCCCAACAATTCTGGAGCCTCTTCAAAGAACACTTTCTCGATCGGAGGCAAAACGACTTCTAGGAATAGATCAAAACTTTACTGTACTTCTATCCATAGCTAGAGCGGCTAAGTATAGAACAATTAATGGTATGAGTTTTGCTGATGCTCATATCCAGTTGCTCAAGCAGTATAAACAAGCAGTATTGATTGTGATTGGGCCAGGTAATAGCGACGAAGATTGGTCGGAAGCTATTAGTCAAGTCGATGGGAGAATTCGAGTTTATGGAGAGACTAAAGATACAGCTATATTTTATCAAGCAGCAGATATTTATGTTGACTCTTTTCCTTTTGTTTCAATAACTTCTTTGCTAGAGGCTGGTAGTTTTGGGGTGCCTTTAGTAAGTCGCTATCCATACTCTTCAGAAGCCTGCGCAACTCTTGGAGCTGACATGCCAGGTTTGTCTGGGAATCTCATCAGAGTCAAAGATATTGATGAGTACACAGCTGTTTTATCTCGCTTGGTTGAAGATCAAAATTATCGATTATCCTTAGGGCAAGCTACAAAAAGTAAAATTGAGTCAATTCATTGGGGGGGCAGTTGGCAAAGTGCCCTAGATAAGGTCTATCATCAAGCAGTTACTTTGCCACCAGTGATATTTCCACCCACAGCTTTGGTAGATAAGGTATCCCTAGACGAGCCGGATATTTTTTTGCCTTCTGTGAATGGTATTGAGATTAACAGGATTATGCAATCTCACTTGCCATACATGCCATTCCGACATCGTCTGCTTATTTGGCTAGGTATGGTTAGACGATACGGCTTCCATAATAATCCACCCAATGCTTTAATATCCGGGAGATTTAGAGCAAGATTCTACACATTGCGCTCTCGTCTGTCGCATCCTTTGAGGTTGTTGATGTCCTCAAAAAAGTTGTAAATGTAAATGTATATGCTCTACGCTCAATCTTGCTTGTACTCTAAATTTATTCCTTGCTAAATAGAGATCACTTTGAACTAGGATGCTACATTTATGTCGCAATTTGTAACTAAATTTTCATACCTTACTAAAGGGCATCACAAGACACTTGTTGCGATGACTTTTGTATTCCTCCTTGTCTCGGTTTTGGAAGTTATTGGAACTGGTATGATTGGTCCATTCATTGCTGTCGCTACTAATCCAGATTTAACTAAAACTTATTATTGGTTGAACCTAATCTATAGCAAATTAAACTTTAGCTCTGAACAGTATTTTCTGATTTTTTTAGGTGCGGTAGTTTTGATTGCCTATTATGTAAAAGCATTTTTGAGTTTTGAAGCTCAAAAAGCAGTGTTTCAATTTGGTCATGCCTTGAAAGGAAATCTATCCTATAAGCTCTTAAAAGCATATCTTGCAGCTCCTTACAGCTTTCATATACGGGTTAATTCTGCAACAATGATTCAGAATGTTACTGCTACTACAGATAACGTTTGCATTGGTGTAGTAATGCCTCTTCTAACAGCTATTTCTAATTCTGCTATCATCTTAGCCTTAACTTTACTTTTAATTAAGACTAGTTACATGGCAATGTTTCTGATAGCCCTACTATTTCCTGTTGTCGTTGGGCTAATCAAACTTCTGAGAAGTCGCATAGCTTTCTGGAGCAAGGAAGGGTGGGGGGCTTCAGAAGAGATGATTCGGATTCTGCATCATGGTTTAGGAAGTTTGAAAGAACTCCGTGTGATTGGTTGCGAATCTTATTTCGAGCAACAGATGGAGCAACAGACAAGGAGGTACGCCAAAAATGTATCGTTGAATCAAAGTTATGGCAATCTTCCGCGCTTTGTGATTGAAGCGTTTATGATTACCTTTCTAGTTAGCTTTACAATTTTGTATGTCAATCTAAATCGAGGACAAGGACAAGATCTGACTGCTATTTTAGGTATCTTTGCCCTTGCCTCAATTCGTCTTCTTCCAGCAATAAGTAATTTAGTTGGTAACATTAATACTTTTAGGGGAAATACCTTTGCCATTGATAAATTGTTCTTTGACTTTAAGGAAATAGAAAAAGGAATGGTTCTGCCTAACGCTAGTATTAATCATCTCCAAAAAAACTTGTCACTTGGTTCAGATGCAATTCCCCTTTCATTGAGGAAGCAGATAGTTTTAAACAAGGTTACTTTTCAGTATCCAGATACTTCAAGGAAGTCGTTAGACGAAATTTCCTTGACAATTCAAAAGGGTCAGTCCATCGGTCTGATTGGTAAGTCAGGTTCTGGTAAAACGACTTTAGTGGACATTCTGCTGGGTCTTTTCATTCCTCAATCTGGAGATATCATAATTGACGGAGTTTCAGTCTACAACAATTTACGTGCTTGGCAGAATATGCTTGGTTATGTTCCCCAGTCCATATTTTTAATCGACGATACCCTTGAACGAAATATTGCATTCGGTGTTACAGATGAGTTAATCGACCAAAATAGATTAATAAAAGCAATTGAAATGGCTCAACTTAGTGAAGTGGTCGCGCAACTTCCAAACGGTATCAAAACCGTCGTAGGTGAGGGTGGAGTGCTCTTATCTGGAGGGCAACGCCAAAGAGTTGGGATAGCTCGTGTTCTGTATCACGAAAGAGAAATATTGGTGTTTGATGAAGCAACTGCTGCTTTAGATAATGACACAGAACGGCTTGTTACAGAAGCAACCAAGGCATTGAGTGGTAATAAGACAATCATAATTATCGCTCATCGTCTTTCCACTATTGAACATTGCGATCGCATTTACCAAATAGAACAGGGAAAAGTAATAAAATCAGGTACCTATCAAGAAGTTGTTTTAGGGCAATAAGAAAAATCGATGAACATAGCATATGCTACCACCTACGATGCAAGAGCTTTGACAGGATCTAACGAGTGGTCTGGCTTAGGCTACTACATTTCACAAGCTCTAAAAAATCAAGGGATAGAACTAGGGTATCTTGGTCCTCTGGAAGAGAAGTTTACACTTAGAATTGTGCAAAAGTGTAAACGCCGATACTACAAATTTTTTCAGGGTACACATTATGAAAAAGACTCAGATCTACAAGTTTTGAGGGATTATGCTCGTGAGATTTCCAAAAAACTTTCAGCGAGTAATGCTGATGTCGTGTTTAGTGCAGCAATAAGACCTATTGTCTATCTTGATTGTAGTCAGCCGATTGTTTTCTGGGCAGATGCGACCTATGCTGGGTTAGTAGATTTTTATCCTCAGTACGCTAATCTCTGTCAGGAATCGCTTGAAAGTTGGCACATGATGGAAAAGCTAGCTCTTGAGAAGTGTAAATTAGCAATTTACGCTTCTGACTGGGCTGCTCAATCGGCACTTGAATATTACAACGCCGATCCAGCTAAAGTGAAGGTGGTACCCTTCGGCGCAAACATTGATAGTGATAGAACATTGAGTGAGATTAAGGATTTGATTGAAGCAAGATCTTCAAATCGATGTAAGTTATTATTTTTAGGTGTTGATTGGTATCGCAAAGGGGGAGATGTGGCACTAAAGGTTGCTGAAAACCTCAATAATCTAGGTTTGAATACAGAATTAACAGTTGTTGGTTGTGAACCAATTGTAGAAGATTCTTTGCCCAGTTTTGTTAAACCATTAGGCTTTATCAGTAAATCTACAAGTGCTGGAAAAGAACGAATTAATCAACTCATTGCAGAGTCTCATTTTCTCATTCTACCTTCAAGAGCAGAATGTTATGGTGTCGTATTCTGTGAAGCAAATTCATTTGGTGTTCCTTGTATTTCTAGGAAGGTCGGCGGAATTCCAACAATTATCAAACCAAATGTAAATGGTAATCTGTTTGATCTCAATGCTGAAACATCTCAATATTGTGATTACATCTATCGTCTATTTGCTAACTATACGGATTATAAAAAATTAGCATTTTCTGCTTTTAATGAATATCAATCACGACTGAACTGGGGAGTTTCTGGGCAGAAAGTCAAAGAACTATTACAAACACTAGTATAGGTTTAAAAGGATATGTACAAACTGCGTAATTCAATTGCTTCTTTGTTACGTAATACATTGTATTTTCGTGGTAAGCGTCATCTAGGTAACACGATCGGCAATTTAATGACTAACTTCGATAGCGACCAAGAATGTATTTCAATAATTAGAATGCAAGATGGAAGCAAGATGCAGTTAGATATACGCAGTAGAACAGAACAGTGGTCTTACTGGAATGGGAATTATGACAACGATATAATTTCAAGATTGTCGAACTGCCTTAAGGAAAGATGCATTGTATTTGACGTTGGTGCTAATATTGGATTTTATTCGGTAGGGTTAGGTCGCAGGTTGCAACAATTGAATGGTCTACTGTATGCTTTTGAACCAGTCAAATCTAATTTTGATCGCCTCACAACAAATATCACATTAAATAACCTTGAAGAAATTGTGTTGGCATACAACATTGCACTTGGTGACCATGAAGGATTTATCCAAATGTCCATGGAGAATGAAAACAATGCTAAAACAGGTAATGCAGTGATGGTCAAGGGTGAAATTCAAAATAACTATTTTGGAGCGAACTCAACTGCACGTTTGACACAGATTGATACTTTTGTAAAAGAACAAAAAATTGAGAGGTGCGATCTTATCAAAATTGATGTTGAAGGAGCCGAGGTCATGTTTTTGCATGGTGCCATATCCTTTCTTAGTAAAACCCGTCCAATCATTTATGGCGAATTTAATAATTACTTTCTGCCAAGATTTGGACATTCATTTCTAGATGTGATAGATATTGTTTCGCCTTGGAACTACCGCTATTTTTGCCAAATTAAATCTGGGCAATTTATTGAGATAAAACAACCTAAGCCCGATCTTGAACATATTTTACTTGCACCATCAGAGACATCAGATTCTGTTTTGAATCAATTGGGAGTAGTTCAAGAATAAAGGTTAAAAGCTTAGTGGTGCAGAAAAATCTGAACATTTTTGAAAGTCTTGTGCGGTAAGGCTTTCAAAAACGCTCGGCGAACAGTTTTTTATCTGCACCTGTGGGATGCACCCATAAATTTAACGAGAATTAGGTCGTTTGAGCAACGCTTTCTAGCGAATTCAGTAGTCTCATTTGAGACTTAAAAAGTTTTCTGCACCACTAAGGGTTAAAAGGGTGGTGTTTACGAGGTCATAAAGATGGATTTCAAATCTTTAGTCAGCATCGTAATTAATAATTATAACTACGATCGCTTTCTTGCTGAGGCAATCAACAGTGCTTTAAATCAAACCTATCCTCATATTGAAGTCATTGTTGTTGATGACGGTTCTACGGACAACTCTCGTGAGATTATTGCTGGATATGGCGATCGCATAATTCCTCTTTTACAGCCTAACGGCAAACAAGCTTCAGCTTTTAATAGCGGTTTTGCTAAAAGCAAAGGTGATATTATTATTTTCCTGGATTCAGATGATTACTTATTTCCTAATACAGTTGAAAAAATTGTTGCAATTTGGAATTCAGACCTCTCTAAGGTACACTATCGCTTAACAGTTGTTGATTCGATTGGGGAATCGCTTGGCTACTCATCTCCTCAAGGCTCTAGTCCTTTATCGAGTGGTAAAGTATGGAAACTCCTTTTGGATAAAGGTGGATATGTCAGTACTCCAACTAGTGGTAATGCGTTAAATCGTTGTGTTCTGGAAAAGCTATTTCCCATCCCTCACGAATACAAGTTAACAGCGGATGATTATCTGTCTTTCCAAGTTCCTTTTTACGGTGACGTTGCAGCAATAGAAGAACCACTTGGGGCATACAGAATTCACGATACTAATCAATGGGCGTTGGCAACGGTCAATAGTAATCGCTTCCAACGTTTTGTTCACCATGACTTGCAAAATTTCTCCCTCCTGACTCAAACAGCAAAAAAATTCGGCTATGAGATTCCTTCTGATTTAGAACAACGCTCGATCGGACGCTTATGGTCTCGAATTATTTCTTTGCGTTTAGATCCTCAAAACCATCCAGTCAAGAGCGATCACCCACTTAATTTAATTTACTGTGGAATTCGCTCTTTATGGAAATACTCAGACTTTAACTGGCAAAAGCGACTTTTCTATAGTCTATGGTTTATCTGGGTTGGTTTGCTGCCATTGCCTCTTGCAGAACCTGCCATGACATGGTTGTATGCACCTCAACATCGACCCAAATTAGTTGATTGGGCTGTCTCTAAAATTCGTGTTCTTGTTAGCTAAGAAACTTAGTCCACAAGAAATTTAAATTAAATTGTTTCTAGAGCCCCGAACCAGATTGTAGTAAAACATCTTGACCAAAAGAAATGAGGCTAAAGCAAGGATGAAAGAAGAATACCATAGTAATTTAGCTGTGACCCAAGCAACCGTTCCTAGCAGTTCTTTAAGGGTTCTTTTTGTCAGCCATGCTTATGTCGTGGGCGTAAATCAAGGCAAGTTGGCTGCGATCTCCCAAGTCGAAGGCATAGAAGTAGGACTACTCGCTCCTAGTAACTGGAGAGCATTAGAGTGGAACCGTTTGCTACCATTAGAACGTCCCTATCCTAACCTCCATCTCTATGAAGCTCCTGTCATGTTTTCGGGTCGGGTCGGAGCCTATTTTTATGCCCCATGGGCTCTCTGGAAAGTCTTACAAGACTTTAAACCCGATATTATCCAAACTGAGGTGGAAGTATTTTCGGTCTGCGCTTTTGAGGTCGCTATTTTCTCGCGCATGATGGGCAAACCAATGGTTGTATTTGGCTGGGAAAATCAATTACGCCAACTACCACTAGCTCGTTGGCAAACTTGTCAGTTTGTGCTCAACACTGCCATTGCAATTATCTCGGGCAATCAAGACGGAGCCGAAGTAATGCAAAAGTGGAACTATCGCGGCTTATTAGAAGTGATGCCTCAAATGGGTGTCGATCCCCAGTTTTTTGCCCCATCCACAAAATCTCCACCTAATGCATCCACGTTTCGGATCGGCTTTCTCGGTCGATTAACTCAAAGCAAAGGCATCGATTTAATTTTTGCCGCTGTTGCTCAGCTCCGCGATCGCGGGATCAACAGTCAAATTATTCTCTGTGGTTCTGGATCTGAAGAAGCCGCACTGCGAAAACTAGCAGAAGATCTGCAAATTGCCGATCTCGTCTTATGGCGCGGTGCAGTTCTCCATAGCCAAGCCCCTGCAGAACTTAGCTACTTTGATGTATTAGTACTGCCTTCAAGATCGACCTCAAATTGGAAAGAACAATTTGGTCATGTTCTGATTGAAGCTATGTCTATGGGAATTCCTGTTGTAGGTTCCTCTTCTGGCGAAATTCCTAATGTAATTGGGCGATCAGATTTGGTATTTCAAGAAGATGATGTTTCAGGATTAGCATCAATTTTAGAGCGCCTATTTCGCGAACCAGCTTGGCGCGAAGAAGTTGGACAATATGGTATCAGTAGAGTTCATCAAAATTATTCCCATCAGAAAATTGCCGAGCGGTTAGTCAATCTTTGGCAAACTGTACTCGACGATCGGAAAAACGACTCACATCTCTCGAGCTAGCAGCGATTTATTGGAGCTATAGACAATGCAAACAGGAGCTAATTAATGCGAGTTGTAATTGTTCGTAGAGAGCTAGGAGTTGCTCCCAGTATGGACGTATACGCCAATAATTTGGTTGCCGAATTAAAGCAGTTGCGACCAACATGGGAAATCACAGAAATTGCTCCACAACCTTGGAGCGATAGTCAAGAGAATCTCTGGCACTCTGGTACGGGCTTTCGCAAGTATTACGAACGTTTTTGGAGTCATCCTCAGCAAGTTTGCCAAATACAAGGAGATGTTTATCACATCATAGATCATAGTAATGCTCACGTAGCGTATTGGTTGAAAAAGACAGGAAAGACGATAGTTGTTACCTGCCACGACTTAGTACAATTTGTCTATCCAGAAATTCTTAAGGGGCAATCCCGTTTTCCTGCTTTCAGTATGGCATCTTGGCAATATTCAGTTATGGGAATGCGTGATGCCGATCACGTGATTGCCGTATCTTCAAATACAGCAAAAGATGTTGCCAAAATGTTAATGATTCCTCCAGAAAGAATTACTGTTGTTCCCAATGGAGTTGAATCATTTTTTCGTCCACTTCCATCAGATGAAGTAGCAACCATACGGCAACAATACGAAGGATCGGCTGAAACTTTCTGCCTATTGAATGTAGGCTCGACCCATCAACGCAAAAATATTCCTACAATTCTTAAAGCTCTAGTTATGCTGCGCGATCGCGGTATGGCAATCAGGCTTTGGAAAGTTGGTGATGAATTTACAAAAGAGCAAACTGCATTTATTCAATCTCATAACTTAGAGGAAATTATTACATTCATCGGTAAATCTGATAAAGCATTACTTGTGGGGCTTTACAATGCTGCCGATGCGCTGATCGCTCCTTCTTTGTACGAAGGATTTGGATTAACAGTATTAGAAGCAATGGCTTGTGGTATCCCAGTAATTTCTGCCAATGTCTCTTCTTTGCCAGAGGTGACTGGGGATGCGGCAATTCTGGTCGATCCGCTTGACGTGGAGGAGATTGCTAACGCAGTTTATTCCCTACGAAAAGACCAAGCTTTATACCAAAGCTATATTGAGAAAGGATTTACAAGAGCCAAACTCTTTTCTTGGACGAAATCTATCGAACACGTTGCACAAATTTACGAAACCCTGAAGAGATTCTAAAAATTTGGGAAATAAATTTACAATCGATGAATAAAAACAAATTATTGGGCATTGAGTTTTGCCGAGGACTATCAACTTATGCAGTGATAATTGTTCACTCTGGAGATGAAACTTGGGGTCTTCCTATAGATCCTAGTGCTATAGCATTTCGCTTAAATTTCTATTTTGCTGTTCCATTCTTTCTCGCAGTAGCTTTTTATTTCATGACTGCTAAGCCAGAGATTGCCTACTCTTGGAAATTCTGGAGATCGAGAGTTGAGCGTATTTTAATTCCCTATGCTATTTGGAGTATCATCTTTTTTGTGTTAAGGGTAATCATTTTTACTCTTACCAACAAAACTGACAGATTGCAGCAATTTTTACAAGATCCTCTATCAATTGTTTTCTTGGGTGGGGCTTCCTACCATCTCTATTTCTTGGCGCTTTTGTTTGCAGGAACGTCTCTGGTATTGTTGATGCCATTTATGGAAAGGCTGAAAATTGGCAAGAGAGTTTTACTTTTTCTCTCAGTTGTCAGTATTGCTTTATATCACTTACTTGAAATTTCTGGCAATTCATTTCAACTAGGTACAAATGTTGCCTTTCAAAATTTCTTGAGTTATTGGCAAATTAATGCTGAGCAGCATCCTCTGCTTCGGCTAATGTTTGTTGAGATTGCATGGACTATAAGGTGTCTACCGTATTTCTTTGTCGCACTAACATTAAATCGACTCCTTCAAAAAACAATATTCTTGCATACTAGATTTGTTACTGTAGCATTAGCGATTTTATTCTTATGTACTGATATACTAGGAAGTTCTTTCTTGCCTAGAGCCTTACAAGAAATCATCCTAGCAGATACCCTTCTCCTATTTAGTATTTCTCTATCTAGCTATTTGAGTGACAATTCTGTAGGCAGCTTTTCAGCTAATGTTGGAGCATGTTCCTTTGGTATCTACTTAATTCATCCATATACTATGAATATTGTTAAATCTTTAGTAGGTAAAGTAATACCAGAACTTACGGCTTCCATCTCAATTTCTTCGATGTTAGCTCTTTCTATTCCTTGTTTTTTGCTCTCTTGGGTCGTAGTTTTTTATCTAACTAAAAACAAGCTGACAGCAAAGTACTTATTTGGCATCTAAAACAAAGACTGGAATTACTTGGAGTGTCAAATAATTGCTGGCATTTGAGTACGAATATAAATTTGATTGTGAGACTAAAAGTGAATATTTTCTGAGGACGTCAAGACTATGAAGGTTCTGATCTCTGCCTATTCTTGTGAACCTGGTAAAGGCTCCGAACGAGGAGTTGGTTGGAATGTTGCTCGTGAGGTTGCCAAGTACCACGAAGTGTGGGTATTGACCCGACCTGATGAAAGTAAGGAAGCAATTGAAGCGGAACTTGCCAGCAATCCAGTTCCTAATCTCCACTTTGTTTACTTTACTCTTCCTTTCTGGCAAGACAGTTTACGTTGGGGACAATCGGGTGCGATGCAACTGCACTATTATCTTTGGCAAATTCAAGCCTATTTCGTGGGATGGAAATTGCATCAGGAAGTTGGCTTTGATGCCATCCACCATGTCACGTTTGTGCGTTACTCTTGTCCTAGTTTTTTATCCTTCCTACCCGTACCGTTTATTTGGGGACCCGTCGGGGGTGGGGAGTCTGCACCGATGACTTTCTGGAAAGATTTTACTTGGAAAAATAAACTCTATGAGACCTTGCGATGGGCATGGCGATCGCTGGGAGAACTCGACCCTTTTACACGCATAACAGCTCGACGCAGTGCGATCGCCTATGTTACCACCGAAGATACGGCAAAAAGAGTGCGTGAGCTAGGTGCTCCTAACGTTCGGGTTTCCTCGGAAACTGCGATGTCAGGACAGGAAATAGAACAGTTTGAGTTTGCCCAATCTCACGCGAATGATGAGTCTCCGATTCGGTTTATCGGCATAGCTCGTCTATTGCATTGGAAGGGGTTTTATTTGGGATTGCGTGCCTTTGCCCAGGCTAATCTTCCCGATGCTGAGTATTGGATTTTAGGCGATGGCCCAGAAATGGAGCGACTGAGAGAGCTAGCTCTCGACTTAAATATTGCCAATCGGGTAAAGTTTTGGGGTCTACTACCGCGAGAAGAGGTGCTTCAGAAATTAGCGCAAGCTTCGGCTTTGGTTCATCCTAGCCTGCATGACTCGGGTGGATGGGTCTGTCTAGAAGCGATGGCAACTGGTAAACCCGCGATCTGTCTCGATCTAGGAGGCCCAGCAGTGCAGGTGACAGCGGAAACTGGCTTTAAAGTGCCAGCTCTCGATCCCGAGCAGGCAATTAGCGGTTTGGCTGAAGCTATGATTCGTCTTGCTGGCGACAAAGACCTACGATTACAAATGGGGCGATTGGGACAGCAACGCGTGAGAGAATGCTATAGCTGGGAAGTTAAGGGCAAACAGCTAGCCCAAGTCTATGAAGAAATTGTTGCTGGCAAAAACGCTAAATAATCAGTCGTCATGCATGTTCTAATTTCCGCATTACATAGGCCTTCAAAACCAACAGGAGTTTGCAGACATGCAGCCAATCTCGCTCGATGTCTTGCTGACACAAAAGAAGTCAGCAAAGTTACCTTGCTTATAGGGGAATGGCAACGCCATTATTTTAAAACTGTTTTTAATCTTTGCTCGAAAAAAATCGATGTCGTTAGCGTTGACTTCAAAAATAGTTCGTTAGCGAGAAATATCTGGTTTTTGTGGGGGCTACCCAAACTTGCCAACCAACTTCATCCTGATATTGTCCATTTGTCTTTTCCAATGCCGTTTGCGCGATCGCGATTTAACTGCCCTGTTGTTGCGACAATACACGATCTTTATCCCTATGAATGTCCTGAAAACTTTGGCTTTCCCAATGTTCTCTTTAACCGTGGGTTTCTCAAGCAGTGTATTGCGAACTGTGATGGTCTTTCTTGTGTCTCGCAGATGACGTTAAAAAATCTACAGTTCTATTTTCCTGATGCTTGCTCCCAAAAACATACAAGCGTTGTTTACAACTATGTAGACTTCAGTCAAGTTGTTTCAAAAATTCCTAAACCCTTCGATGCGAATAAGCTTCCTTCTTTTTTACTTACTGTTGCCCAGCACCGCAAAAACAAAAACCTCGATCTGCTGATTCAATCCTATGCACAACTCAGAGGAACTGGTCAATTAAGTAAGGCATCTCAATTAGCGATCGTGGGCAGCAATGGTCCTGAAACTGAGAATCTTGTTACTTTAATCCAAAATCTTGGACTGGAAAATAGCGTGTTGCTACTATCCTCGATTGATGATGGTGAGTTGCGGTGGCTGTACGAAAATTGCCAACTGTTTGCGATCGCTTCTTCTACCGAGGGGTTTTGTCTGCCTTTGGCTGAAGCAATGTATCTTGGCTGTACCGTTGTTTGCTCGAATATTGCAGTTTTTAGAGAAATTGGCTCGGACAATTGTACTTACTTTAATTTAGAAGGAGACTCGGTAAGCAAACTGACCCAAGCTATCGCGCAAACCTTAGGGCAAACTTTACCCAGACAGGATTCGGGAGACGCACGGTTCTCAAAATCGAGTGCAGGCGATCAGTATTTAAAGTTTTACTCTGCAGTTATCATAAAAAACATCAGTAGGATAATGAGATAGTAGCCAATCTAGATCGTAAATGCCCTTACAAATATTCCTAGCTTTCTCAACAGCTTTTTTTGGCAGAATTTTTTGCTCTGTAACTCGCGCTCCTTCCTTCCTCATCCACGCTCACTTAGTAATTATCCCCTTATTTTTTGGAGTTGTTTTATTTAAAACATACTTTAATGCTCGAAAAAAAATTGCAGCTACTTGGCTTCTTCTCGTGGGGCTCCTGCTCCTATTCTTAGTCATAATTGCTAGTACAGTGTTAAATAATGCAGGCTTAATCAATGCAATTTTACTCTTCTTGATGCTTGGTGAACCTTTTATGCTTTTGGCGGCTATGGTTTGCGTGCCAATGTCGCTTTTAAATTTAAAACGGTTTCAAAGCTGGTTAATTGGTGCTTGTTTTGCCAACATGGCTTTAGCTTTTATCCAGTATCTATTGTTAGAATCAGGACGCATTTATGCAGGAGGATTAGATGGAACTGATGGAATGGCGGGAGTTTTTTTTGTTTCGGGAGCGGGAAACTATGTATCTACGACAGTTTCCTTGTTCTTTAGTTTTTATTACTTCATGTTTGTCAGAGAATCTCCTCTTTGGTTGCGATCGGCTACCGTTTTTTTCGCTTTCTTTCAATTGAAACTCTCTGATTCAAAGCAAGTACTTGCGACCTTGATGATTGCTGCAGTAATTGGAATCTTTACCCATATTAAAGATATCAAAAAAACACTTCTATATCTGTTTGCTTCCGTCATAATTGGTTCAGGCTTTAACTGGTGTGTATACAATCTAGAAGGCTTTGAAGCTTTTAAAAATTATGCAACAAAAGATGTTTACGGACCTGACGGTTTGGCAGTTCAAACTAAGTTTGCAGCATTTCGGATCATTCCTACTTACTATCAATCTTTCTTGAACGAGTTACTTGGACTAGGACCTGGTCATACTGTCGGACGGCTTGGTGGCTGGCTGATTCAAGAGAACTGGAAAATTTTAGGACCTTTGGGAGCAACAGTACATCCAGCAAGCGCGGCTGTACTAGAAGTGAATCGGAATAGTTGGATCGCACAAGAATCTACTATGTACTGTGCTTTATTTGGCTGGGCTGGCATTTGGGGAGACTTAGGATATTTAGGAGTGGCATCATATCTTTTTCTTTGGTTTTTGGTTTGGCACTATTTCTGTCTTGATTACTTTTCTAAATTTCTAGTGCTTAGTACGCTGGTTTTCGGTCTGATATTTACCCAGATGGAGGAACCAGGATATACACTCTATGCAGTAGTCCTAATCGGACTTCGACGACTCGAATTTCAATTCAGTAGTTTGGAACATCAAGAATATAAAGCAGTTTCTTAAAATTCGATAGTGTTAGTGTCACGAAGTTTTCGCCACTTGCAAAATGCAATTTTGTAATGCTTTTGCTGTAAGGCTTTAAAAAATCAAGTTTCTTGGTGGCGAAAAAATAAAGACACTAACCGATAGTTAAGTTTCACCTGAGAGACATGAAAACATGAGACCAAATCGCTTGGGTATCAGGATTCTGAAGTGTAACAAAATTTTGCTTCTTTTAATGCTTGGCGTGTTTGCGGAGACAACTTTTGGTTCCAGATGCGAGGGATAGAATAAGAAGGATAAATAATCATTGCAAAACCTAAATACCAAGTGGCTTGTATATACTGCTTTTCTGCAAAGAATAATCCAGCTTTTCTATAAAAAAAACGCCCCAAAGTTTGCAGGTTTTCGGGCAATCGGGAGAGAATCGGTCGCTTTTTTTCCTCATGTTCAAACTGAGCAGGCTCAGGTAATTGGGCACCTGTTCTACGAGCTTGATGACGGGCATATATGCATCTTGCAAAAAATTGTTGTAAAAAGAACTTTTGCATAGAAACACTCTGTAAATGTACGCGGTACAATAATAAAGGTTCTGGTATAGCGAGAATAGAACCATGATCGGATATACGACTTAGTAGATCCAAATCTTGAGCAAATGTAAATCTCTCATCGTATTCACCTACTTTCAACAAAATTTCCTTCTTCAGTAGGACTGTAGGTTGAATTACAAAAGGAATCATTCCATCGTTTAAAATTCGATGGAATTCTTCTTCGGAAATAGGTCCTTGTTGCTGCAAACTTAGTACTTTTCCTGTTGAACTGATATGATAAGCATAGGTTCCCCAAACCAATACTTTAGGATTAGCATTAGCTGCCTTAATTTGCTTCTCAAATCTTTCTGGCAAGGCAATATCGTCAGCATCTATTCTTGCAATCCAGTCATACTTAGCTTCTTTAAGCCCTGTATTTAAGGCATGGCTAATTCCTTTATGATTATTTTGAATTAATCGTATCCGCCGATCTAATTTAAGATAATGCTTCACAATATCTACGGTATTATCAGTAGAACCATCATCTACAATAATTAGTTCAAAATCACCAAGTGTCTGATTCAGAATGCTCTTAATTGCCTCATCGATAAATTTTGAAGCATTATAAGCAGGCATAACAACACTAATCATGCAAATTATTACTCCTGATATCTTAAGGTTATCAATGGCAGAATCTGGATTTTGGGAACCTTTTGGTATGAGTTTTCTATTAGGGAATGAAGAGTTTTAGTACTTTTTTCAAAAAACTTTCACTATTGTTTAGTTTAGTCTAGAACTTATACATTGACCAACAAAAAGTTTTGTGAAGGAGAAGTATGGAATGGGTAATAATATCTTGGCAATCCCAAGACTGAGAATCTAACCCAGCACCTTGACGAGCTGTATCCCTCATTCCTATACCTAATTGAAATAACTAACGACTTGCTCTAATCGCTTTTCTATCTACTCTAATCGCTTTTCTATCATTGTAGTTAACTTTAGGAATGAGCCCTTAGCTGCTCTAATCATCTGTATAACTTACTGATATCAATCTCACACTTTTTCGATTCAAAATCCAAACATGAAGTCAAATCGTGTCTTTGTAGCTCTTCTCTGCTTCTTTATATCAATTCTTCTGATCGCCCTCACCAACGCATTTTCTTACCAGTTTGCTGGTAAAACCGTTATCGTTGAATCGGCAATTAGATCTCCTGAGAGCAAAGTTGAATGTGAAAACTCCTTGTCAGAGTGCAAGGTGGGATTAATAGCTTATGTTCCTACGATAGAATTCCCTGCTGATGCTGGTTTTATCGATGTGCGCTCTTTTGGTGCTAAAGGGGACGGTATCCATGATGATACAACCTCTATTCAGAATGCGATCGATCGAACCTATACCTACAACGGCGGACATCCGAATAATTTTAGGGTGCTCTATTTTCCCAACGGAACCTATCTGGTTTCCAGACCAATCTTCTGGCGTCGTTGGGTCACGATTCAGGGACAAAGCCAAAATGGTACGGTCATAAAACTCAAAAACAACGCCCAAGACTACGGTATGGGGCAGTCAAAACCAGTATTACATGCCTATTACAGTAACAATGAGTCCTTTGCTAACTATATTCAGAATTTGACAGTGAATACAGGGAAGGGAAACCCTGGAGCAATTGGGATACGGTATAACAATCACAACGAAGGGATGATTCGTGACGTTACCATTCGTTCTGAAGATGGACAGGGCGAGATTGGACTCGATCTAACCGAAAATGAATTTGGTCCTGCTCTGATCGAAAACCTGACGGTTGAAGGTTTCGATCGCGGCGTCGTTACCGTTGGCAGCGTTTCCCATGCGACATTTCTTAACCTTACGCTTAAAAATCAGCGTATTGTTGGATTTGAGAACAATCTGCCCGTATCGATTTACAGCCTGATCAGTCAGAACAAAGTACCTGCGATCGTCAATAGTGGCTTTTATCTTTCTCATATCGTGTTGGTTAAGGCTACGCTGATAGGAAGTGCGAGTTCGGTTTCAGCGATTCAAAACCAAGGAGGTTTTTATGGTCGCAATATTTCTATTAGAGGTTATAAAAATCTACTGAACGACTCGGGAACGCTGATCCCTGGGCCGACACTAAAAGAATATGTAAGCAAAAATGATGAGCAACATACGCTGTTTCCTGAAGGGGGCACGGGACATCTGAAGATGCTCTATGAGGCTCCGCCAACACCAATTTTAGAACCCGTAAGTGCTTGGATGAAGCCATTGGATGTTGGTGACGATGATACCGCAGAAGTTCAGAAAGTTTTTGACTCAGGTGCATCTACCATCTATTTCCCTTTTGGAAAGAACTATTCTGTGCGCCGAACGATTACCATTCCGACAACCGTGCGCCGAGTGGTTGGCATGCATAATGGTCCCAGCACATCTTTTGGAAATTCTAATGATTATCTTCCTGAAGATCGCCCCATTATCCGCATTGTCGGTGATACAAAAGCGCCCTTAGTACTCGAATCATTCTTCCCTTCTCGCTGGCCCTATAACGAGGCTCGTCCTGGTATTGAAATTGCTTCAAATCGCCCCGTTTATATGCGGTCTTCAGGAGGTGGGGTACTTCACCTAGCTGCAGGATATTCTGGAAATGTCTGGCTTGAAGATACGCATACGGATATTCGCATTCACGGGACTCAGACCGTTCGCGCTGTTCACTACAATCCTGAAAACAATCAGTGGGTAAAAGATCGCACCTATGTTGTGAATGAGGGAGGCAAATTTTGGTGCTTGGGCATGAAAACCGAAGCGATCGCGCGTCATGTGGATACCCAAAAAGGCGGTCAAACTGAAATTCTCGGCGGATTTTTTCGAGATCATAAAGTCCTTGAGGGTGATGCAGTGCCCTATTTTTCTACGACAGATGCGGCGATTAGTGCCACCTATCTACAATACAATTGGGGTTTTGAGGGCAACACCCGTGGGTTTGAAGCCGTAGAGACCCAAGGCTCAACTACCAAGGAACTGAGGCTTTCTCGCGATACTCACCGTATCGGCATATATCGTGGGGGCAGATCAAATCGCGGGTAGATTGCGTAACATAGAGAGGATAAACGTTAAAACCCCTTTTAAGGAAACGCATGGTTGACCAACTAATTCGTGCCACTGCTGCTGATGGTGGCGTGCGGGTTGTCGGCGTAATTGCCACCCAACTGACCAATGAGGCATCTCGTCGTCACAAACTGTCAACGGTTGCTACTGCCGCCCTCGGTCGTGCCATGAGTGCCAGCTTACTCTTAGCTTCGAGTATGAAGCGTCCCCATTCGCGGGTGAATATAAGGGTGGCAGGCGATGGTAATTTGGGCTTGGTGTTTGCCGATGCTGGCATGGACGGCACGGTCAGAGGTTTTGTCGCGAACCCCAGTTTTGATTTACCGCTCAATGCTGATGGCGATCCCGATGTGCGGGAAGCGATCGGAAAGACAGGTTTTCTCAGGGTGATGCGAGATGTTGGGTATGGCGACCCTTTCGCGAGCACGGTTGAACTGGTTTCAGGTGAAATTGGCGAGGATGTCGCTTGGTATTTGGCTTCCTCGGAGCAAACCTTTTCTAAGCTGATGGTGGGCGAATTTATTGGAGACAGCGATCTACCTAATGGGGATGCGTCACGCCGCAAGGGTGTAAATGTTTCCGCAGGAATTTTGCTCCAGATTTTACCGAAAGCCGCTAGAGATGAGAATTTAATGGCGCAAATTGATGCGCGGGTCGAGGCTTCTGAGGGGCTGACCCGTTTGCTCAAGCAAGGCAAGTCCCTAGAGCAAATTATGTCTGAGATTCTCGGCGATCTAAATTTGCATATCTTTCCTGCTACGCAGCCCGTGAAGTTTCAATGTCCATGCTCGTTAGAGCGGGTATTGGGCGCACTCAAAATGTTTGGCGAAGCCGAACTCAAAGACATGATCGCCAAAGATAATGGGGCTGAGGCAACCTGCCATTTTTGCGCTGAGGTCTATCGTGCTGACAGTCAACAGTTAGAGGAGATTATTAACGGCTTAAAAGCAGAAACCAGCGTCAATAATTAGCTCGAACTTACTGCACAGATCCCCGACTTTTTCTACAATTCCTCTTGAATTTGCAACAGATCGAGTTTTGAAAATGGTATGAGCCAGTAAAGGGTATTTGCAAATTTACAAACAAAGTCGGGGATCCTAACCGAGTTTATCCGAACAAAAACAAGATAGATCTAAATTATGGATTAGAAAACGCCATGATTTGTACTAACACTCATTGAGTTCGTCATTGCAGTTAATGTCAGAACCCGGTGGAGTGGGGACAGGATCGCAAGGAAGTTCGATGCTAAAGCAACTACCAGTATCGACCTCACTCGTCAAGTTAACAACACCTCCATGAAGTTCGGTAATCTGTTTCACCAAAGCTAAACCTAAACCCGTTCCTGTATACTTCCGATTGAGAGCGCTATCAATTTGCATGAAGGGTTTAAACAATTTAGGCATATCTTCTGAGGCAATGCCAATTCCAGTGTCAGTTATGGCTATTTTGATATAGCTGCTTGTTGGTAATGGAACGGGTATCTGTTCGTGTGAGAGCCGATTTTGATACGCATTCGTTATATCTTGAACGCTTAATGGTTCTAGCGCTTTATTTTGTTGGTGATGGCTTGCCTCTAAAGTAATATGTCCGCCTTCTGGCGTGAATTTAACCGCATTGTTGAGTAAATTAATTAAAACTTGCAGGATACGACGTTCATCAATGAATACTTTTGGAAGTTGGGTCGGAATGTTCGCTCTTATCTGAATATTTTTTTTCTGAGCCTGTTGTTTAATAAATGCGATGCTAGAGTTACAAAGAGTGCAGATATTTGCAGGCTGAAAATCTAGCTTGATTTGTCCCGACTCAATTTTGGCAACATCTAGAATGTCATTAATCAGTGCTAGTAGATGAGTACCACTGTCTTCGATTATTTTTATAGATCTGATTTGTTTCTCGTTTAACGAACCAAAAATCATGTCTTGCAATGCCTCAGACATACCTAAAATGGCATTAAGAGGCGTGCGGAGTTCGTGGCTCATGTTGGCGAGAAACTCGTCTTTCAGGCGAGTCGCACGGATGAGTTCTTCATTTGTACGCTGGAGTTGGACTTCTGCTTGCTTGCGATCGCTAATATCCGTTAAAATGCCTTGCTGACCCACTACTTCGCCCGCAGTATTGAGAATGGGGGTTGAACTCACCCTCACCCAAACATAGGGACGATCGGGGTGGCAAAGGCGAAATTCTAGTTCGCCTGCAGCCGAGTCTCTTACCAAAGCTTGCCTAGAAACAGTTACTCTCTCACGATCGTCAGGATGTATCGCCTCAGTACAGTGCTTCCCAATCCACTCGCTGGCTTCCCAACCAGATATGGTTTTAAATTGTGGTGAGAGATAGGTAAATCGCCCCTGCTCATCCATCGACCAGATCGCATCTTGCCCACCTTCCACCAAACGACGGTATTTAGACTCACTCTCTGCTAATTCTGCCTCGATTCGCTTGCGATCGGTGATATCGGTCAGCGTGCCGACATAGCCGATAAGATTACCAGCATCATCAAACTCTTGAACGACGTGAGAATAAAACCAATTGATCGTGCCATCTGGACGTAAATGCCGACCCTCTCCAGTTTTTAAAAACTGAGAATCTGGAGAGGCATGTTCATGCAGGTAATCCAATTCTTTAAGCGTATGATCGAGATCGTCAGGATGCAAGGCATTCATCCACCCTCGCCCCAAAGCCGATTCCGCAGTGCGACCTGTCATTTTGCACCAACGATGGTTCACATAGGTGCAACTGAGTTGTGGATCAAATCGGAAAATTGCCACAGGTGCAGCAGCAGCTAAGTTTGAATACCGTCGTTCGCTTTCTTGGAGTGCGAATTCTATTTGTTTGCGTACCGTAATATCTGTGTCGGAACCAATCATGCGAATGGCTTTTCCTGTCTGATCTCGCAAAACTTGTCCCCGATTGACAATCCAAATATAGGAGCCATCTTTGCACTGTGTCCGATACTCTAATTCACAAAATTCTGTCTCTCCTGCAAGATGGGCATTGAGTTGGGCGAGAGTGCGATCGTAGTCGTCAAGATGAATTCGACTCTCACATTCATCAACCGAATCACTAATCTCGTCCTCAGCAAAGCCCCGCATCTCTTTCCATCGACGGGAATAAAATTTCTTATTTCCTAGGATATCCCAATCCCAAATACCAACATTCGATCCTTTGAGCGCCAATTGCCAACGCTCTTCGCTCATTTGTAAAGCCGCAGTGCGTTCTTTAACTCGATCTTCTAGTTCTTGATTGAGTTGGGTTAGGGCTTGCGTTAACCGTTCGCGTTCGCTTTGTAACTGTGCTTGGGTCGTTGCTTGCTGGCGGACGATGGAACTTAATGCTTGATTGAGACTGGCATGACCGATCGTTCCTACTAACCGATCGGTATTATCCACAATGGGTAGGTGGCTGATTTGATGCTGCTCGAAGAGATTAAGTAAGGAACTGAGATCGTTTAATGCCGATTCTCTCACGGTTATAGGTGGATGGCTCAATACTTGTCGTAGCGTTAGATGCTTCACTGGCATCTGCTGAACGGTTAGGCGTAACATATCTCGTTCTGTTAAGAGACCGACAACCTTGTCATTTTCTACAACCACTATGCAACTAGCACTAGTGTTATTTGCCCCACTCATTGCAGTCATTGCCTCAATTACCATGCTGTCAGGTGAAGCACAGGCTGGATTTCTAATAACCGCTATCTTGAGTGCGGCTGCAATGTCTACCATAGGGAAAAGCAACTGATCTTAATGTTGTCAGTGTTTTCTTAATTATTACATGTCGGATGTTAGAGGTATAAGTTGTTTGTAGCCTTGCTCTTGAAAAGCTAGAACAGCCTGAGATTTCTGGCTAAATGGCAGTTGTTAAACAGGGAAAGTATAGTTGAAGCCTTGCTATTGAAAGCTTTTATCCTACATCCTTTGCATAGAATCGTAGATATAGCAATCCTAAACGATCCATGAGAGATTCTTTCTTCTGCATAGAATCGCAGGGTCAATTCATGAATTGACCCTGCGAAAATTGGGTAGGGGCAGTGCCCCTGTGTCTGCCCTTACCCCTTGTACGCCCAATATTTTGTCCTAAAAGCCTTAACCCGAATTCAGGTAAATTCACAAAAAAGTCGGGAATCTTAATCTGTCCTCGTGCAAATTTCCGTTTGCTCGGATGGAAATAGCCCAAGTTTGGGCTGCTAAGTTTCAGGTAGGTAGTCTTCGTCTAGAACTTGCTCGACTGTAAAGGGATGCTCTAGAGGAAATATAGCGATCGCCATGCCTGTTTCTGCGCTAGCTAGCTTTCTTGCACCTAGATAGCAGTTGTCAAACTCCTGTAAGAAGTATCTTTTTAGGCTGGGACTCGTTTTGAAGGCTTCATCTAAGCGGCGACGATGTTCTAGCAACGTGTAGCGCCAACTGTTTGAACGCTTTTCTGGCTGATATTTATATTTCAACAAGTGCATCAAAATAATTTCCAAATTACTTTTAATGGCTTGTCTTTCACTTCTTCCCATGCTTTCAATTTCTTCGATCAAATTCTCAACATCCAATGCTGCCAAATTGCCTTCCTGCAATAATTGCACGGCTTTCTCTAACCAAAGCGAGAAGTCTTGTTCGTAAAGTTGAGCGTGGAAGGTTGTTTGATGAGATGTGGTGGTCATCGTGTTGAGGGAAAAAGGAAAAGGGTTAAAGATTACGTTGTTTTAGTTCCAGTGGTAATGCGTTCAAGCGACAATATCAAGGATAACGGCGATGCGATCGCCTTGGGCATTGGTAATAATGTTGTGATTACCAAATCACTTGTAAATAGCTGCATTGATTCATCCACCAAAGCCAAACATGGGTATCGAGAATAATCATTGCTCGGCTTCCCATAAGGTATCAATCGGAGAAATGATGTCATTTTCAAAGGTGATACTGCCTTTAAGTGGATTGGTTGTTTCTAAGAAAGCGAGATTTGAAGTAATTGGCATGGGTTTTCTGAATGCCAAAATGATACGGTGGAGCATTTCGAGATGCGTGTCATCGATCGCATCAATGGCTAGTTTTAGCTGATCTCGGCTAATCATTGGCTTAAGGGCACCTCTAAAAACTCAAAGTAATTGAGAATATGAACGAAGCATCAAGGCTTTTAGGCTCTTGTTATTGAGAATAAGTCAATTAATAGAGGTGCCCTTAACAAAGAAAAAGTTTTTGATAAAGTTTATCCTAGCAAAAAACAAGACTGCAGGGGTTAGGCAAGAGAGTCAAGTCAATAGGCTCGATCTGCTGCCATTATAAACTTTGCTCATTTCATCAACTTCGATCGCAGAGTCTCTTCTCCAGCGATCGCGACTTACTTCCCCAGCGATCGCAAGTTTTCTCTAAACGATCATAATCTTCCTCTCGCGATCGCTAGAACTCTTTACTAATATAGGATATACACTTCTTCTTTATGCAATAATTGAACTATAAAAATAAAGGAGATAAAATGGCAAATAACCTAAACGAGGCACAGATAGATGCTATAAGAAATCCACGAATAGAATGGTCAGATAAATATCATAAAGATGGAAGTTCGTCTGGAGAATTTTTCTTTAATCTTGCTCCCTTTTCATTGCAACCCAAAGAGCATGGAATTGGGATTCATGCCACGTATTGTGATGATGGGAGGAAAGTAATTGTACAGGGGCATAAAGGTTCGGTGGGTGTTCTTTGTGGTTTGGAGGATTGTCTAAGTGAACTACTATCCAACTTGGAAGAGGTGTATGAAATCAGCTTCTGCCCATTAGACAAATGCCTGCAACGTATAAAAGTTAGCACTGAAAGGAGAATGGGCACTGACTTAGTTGAATTTACCTAGTCTTGATAGTTGATAAAAGAGCGATGTCAACCACTTATACAACTTTGTGTGAAAAGCTGAAGCAAGATCAAGGATAAGGAACCTCCGTTCGGGTTAAAAGGAACCTCTGCTCGGGTTAAGACGATTTTATAGGTTATTCTACGACGAAATTATATTTTTGCTGAATTACTTTGTTCTTTAAAAAGTTCAGTAGACTTTTGAAAGTCTGTTTGTGCTCCCTGATAATCTCTTAATTCGGACTTTGCAAGCCCACGATGGTAGTAAGCATTAGCGTCGTCAGGATTGATGCGGATAGCTTCTGTGTAATCAGTAATTGCTCCTTGATAATCTCCTAATTCTGACTTGTCTAACCCGCGATTGTAGTGAGCATTAGCGTCGTCAGGATTGATACGGATAGCTTCTGTATAGTCAGAGATTGCTCCCTGAGCATCTCCTAACTTTGACTTCGCTACCCCGCGATTACCGTAAGCATCAGCATAGTCAGGATTGATACGGATAGCTTCAGTATAGTCAGCAATTGCTCCCTGAATTTCTCTTAGTTTGGACTTTGCTAATCCGCGATGGTAGTAGGCATAATCGTCAGAAGGATTGATGCGGATGGCTTCTGTGTAGTCAGAGATTGCTCCCTGACAATCTCTTAACTCGGACTTAGCGAACCCGCGATTGCCATAAGCATCGGCATAGTCAGGATTTAGACAGATGGCTTCTGTGTAGTCAGAGATTGCTCCCTGATAATCTCTTAATTCGGACCTAGCTAACCCACGATTGCTGTAGACATTAGCATGGTCAGGATTGATACGGATGACTTCAGTGTAGTCAGCAATTGCTCCCTGATTATCTCCTAACTTTGACTTCGCTACCCCGCGATTGCCGTAAGCATCAGCATAGTCAGGATTGATGCGGATAGCTTCAGTGTAGTCAGCAATTGCTCCCCGAATTTCTCTTAGTTTTGACTTTGCTAATCCGCGATGGTAGTAGGCATAATCGTCAGAAGAATTGATGCGGATGGCTTCTGTGTAGTCAGAGATGGCTCCTTGATTATCTTCTACCTTTGACTTCGCAATCCCACGACTGTAATAAGCATTAGCGTAATCAGGGTTGAGACGGATAGCTTCGGTGTAGTCAGAGATGGCTCCTTGACAGTCTCCTAACTTTGACTTCGCTACCCCGCGATGATAGTAAGCATAATCGTCAGAAGGATTGATGCGGATGGCTTCTGTGTAATCAGAGATGGCTCCTTGATTATCTTCTACCTTTGACTTCGCAATCCCACGACTGTAATAAGCATTAGCGTAATCAGGGTTGAGACGGATAGCTTCGGTGTAGTCAGAGATTGCTCCTTGATAGTCTCCTAACTTTGGCTTAGCTAACCCTCGATTGTAGTAGGCATCAACGTTGTCAGGATTGATGCAAATGACTTTATTGTAGTCGGCAATTGCTCCTTGATAGTCTCCTAAATCAACCTTTGCTACCCCGCGATTGATATAAGCATTAGTGTAATTAGGATTGATGCGGATAGCTTCAGTGTAGTCAGCAATTGCTCCCTGAATTTCTCTTAGTTTGGACTTCACTAGCCCCCGATTATAGTAGGTATCAGCATAGTCAGGATTGATGCGGATATCTTCTGTGAAATCAGCAATTGCTCCCTGATTATCTCCTAACTTTGACTTCGCTACCCCGCGATTGCCGTAAGCATTAGTGTAATTAGGATTGATGCGGATAGCTTCAGTGTAGTCAGCAATTGCTCCCTGAATTTCTCTTAGTTTGGACTTCACTAGCCCCCGATTATAGTAGGCATCAGCATAGTCAGGATTGATGCGGATGGCTTCTGTGAAATCAGCAATTGCTCCCTGATTATCTCCTAACTTTGACTTGTCTACCCCGCGATCGTAGTAAACAAAGGCAAAGTCAGGATTTAGACGGATGAATTCTGTGTAGTCAGCAATTGCTCCCTGATAATCTCTTAATTCGGACTTAGCTACCCCCCGATTGTAGTAGGCATCAGCATAGTCAGGATTGATACGGATAGCTTCTGTGTAGTCAGAGATTGCTCCTTCTTTGTCTCCTAAAATAGACTTGCATGTTCCGCGATTGGCATAAGCATCGGCAAAGTCAGGGTTGAGGCAGATGGCTTCTGTATAGTCAATAATTGCTCCCTGATAATCTCTTAATCTAGACTTTGCGGAACCACGATAATTGTATACTTCGACATATGAAGGTTCAAGACGAAGAGCTTTGTTGAAATCAGCAATTGCACCTTTGATATCACCTACTTCGCGCTTTATTAACCCACGAGTAGAGTAATCTTCAGCATGACTCGGTTCGAGATGGATGAGTTCATCGTAATCATCAAGTGCTTCTTCGTAGTTTTTTAATCTTATCTTCGCTATTCCTCGATAACGGTAGGCTTCTGTAAAATCAGGTTTTAGATGTATGGCTCCTGTAAGGTAATCAATTGCTCCTTGATTATCTCCTTCATTTAAGGTTTCTAAACCACGATTAAAATAAGCTTCCAGTCTATTCATATGGATTACTCTTAAGTAATTTTTTATACTCTTGTCTTGCAGACAGGTACACTTTAATACCAGTGATAAACTAGCCTTATAACTTTATACGTTTGATTCAGATGACTTTCGTGCGGTCAGTAATCTAGCTCCGCATTGATCGCAAAACTTAGCTGTTAAAGGATTTGGACGATCGCAAGCAAGACAAAGGCAGTTGCTCATGCTTCAAATTGTTGGAAAATCTGGCTTCAACAATTATGACATTTTCATTAGTAGTTGCAATCTGCCTTAGACACAAATTAACCTTTAACTTCGGATGTTTGGCTCATCCCCACCTTAGAACTCAAGAGTTGTAAAGCAGCGACATATTGTCCATCATCTTTTGTGCCCAGTTTCTCGCGGGTGAGCGGTTCGGTGAGCTTGACCTCAACATCGGGCGTAATTCCTTTTTTGTGAATGTCGTGATGTTTGGGCGTTTCATATTTAGCGATCGTTACAGCTAAACCAGAGCCATCATCGAGATCGTAAAGCGACTGAATCAAGCCCTTGCCAAAGGTGCGCGTTCCTAACAAAGCAGCACGTCCATTCTCTTGCAATGCGCCTGCAAGAACTTCGCTAGCACTTGCCGTACCCCCATCAGTCAAGATCACCAAAGGATCGCCTGTCAGTGCAGCATTCGTCGCAGCATAGCTTTCTTGCAAACCTTGCCGATCGCGGGTAAACACAATTACGCCTTCGGGCAACCACATCCGCGCAATTTCTAAGCCAGCATCAAACAGTCCACCGGGATTGCCACGCAGATCTAAAACATAGCGATCGGCTCCCTTGGCTTCGAGTTGCTTAATCGCCTTTGACATATCTGTGGCAGCATTGCCATTAAATTGACTCAGCCGAATGTAGCCAACCTTATGCTCTTCTTCTTGGTTGAGCTTGGCAATTACAGGGTTTACAGCAATGCGATCGCGTTGAATCGTCACCTCAAGGGTGTCAACCTTATTGTTTAGGCTATTCTTTGTATCCTTAAGATCGGGGGCTTGGCTGACTAATTGCGTCGAAACAGGTCGTGCGATCGTCAGCGTCACTTTTGAGCCAAGACTACCGCGCATGCGTTCGGCGCATTCATCTAAAGTCATGTTTTCCGTAGAGGCATTGTCGATCTTGACAATGCGATCGAGCGATCGCACGCCAGCTCTATCCGCAGGAGAGCCTTCGATTGGCGCGACGACAATAATGCTGTGCGATGCTGTATCGACGGCAATTTGCAACCCTACGCCTGTGAGTTCGCCAGCGGTGCTGGTTTGCATGCTGCGAAATTGATCGGGTCTGAGTAGGCGCGTAAACGGATCGTCCAGCGTCGCCAACATTTCTTGAATTGCCGTGTAGGTTTCATCTCGGCTGTTAAATTTACGGTTGGCAAATTTGCGCCGAACTTTGTACCAGTTTTGATGGTTAAAGCTGCTATCAACGTAGGAACGATTGACCAGTTGCCAAACGTTGGTTAAAAATTTTTGTTCGTTGTTGTAGTCCGTAACGGCTGCGATCGCACCACCCATAAAGAGCAACTGTGCGCTAAAAACGATGGACAAAACTACAAGCCAAGACCAAAATTTACGCTGCTTCAACATGCTTTATAAATTAAAAAATTAAATAAGAGGAAATAAAATCTGATTTTATTCTCTCCATGTTACCCAATCCTGACCATACGTCACAGGATACAGTTCGTCGATCTTCAACGCGAGTTAGATTTGGGTTAGCGCGAGTTAGATCAAGAATAGTTGCTGAACTTCAGCCAAGGAAACTTCCCACAATAATTCTGGTCGCCATGTATCTGCGTCAAAGCTTGACTCACAGCCGCGATCGTAGGCAGCTTTTAGCCTTGCTTCAATGGCTTTTTCACCCTGTCCTGATAGGGATACCTCGCGCCCAATACGTCTCATCAAAGCCGCTAAAAGCACAATGTGAAGCAGCATAAATTTTGAACCCAGCAGAAATGCCTGCACCTCAGCCTCACCGATCGCATCCGTACCATAGCCAGTCAAAACGTGAACGCCATCGTGAAGCTGCTTGCGCCGCGCCCCCGTGGTCAAGGGGGATAGGCGATTTCGATCGAGAAAATCAGCCCAAGCTCGTCCAAAACTGCCAACAGGCAGCGATCGCAACTTAGCAATATCCACAATGGGCAGGACATTCAAACCCATCACGCCTGTAATGAGATCGACACCTTTTAAGAAGGGATCGACATTGCCAAATGGTTGAATGGCAGTGAGAAAAGAGAGAGTAGGATTAAGCATAACGGTATGGGGAGTAGGAATAGTTATGTCAATGAATTCCAGATTTAGTGTCAGTTCTAGATAAAGGCGCAGCCTTTGGAATAGAGATGTTCGTAAATCGCAAACTTAGAAACCAAAAGCCGCACCTGTCTGGAGAAACTTCGATCGTTCGCGATCGCCAGAATGGGAAGCCTAATTCCCACGATTCATAAACTGTTGTTGCATATGCTGCCGCATTTTTTGTTGCTGCTCGGGGGTGAGAACGGCTTGCATCTGTTTGCGAGACGCTTGCATAATCGATCGGATTTGCGCTTTTTGTTCGGTAGAGAGAATAGTATCCATTGCATCCTTCATATCTTCACCATTGGCGATCGCCGTTTTAACCTGCTGTTTTTGCTCAGGCGTGACAATACCTTCAATTTGAGAACGGGTTGATTTGCGAATCTGATCCAACTGTGTTTTTTGCTGTTCGGTCAAACCAAGATCTGGGGGCATCATATGTCCGCCACCGCCTGGGTGGGGAGCCATCATGCGATCGCCACTGGTTGGGCTACCAGGCATAGATTGGGCTAAAACAATGGTAGGGGTTGCGATCGAGAGGGCTGCGATCGCACCAGTTAGAATCGGAATCAGTTTGAGTTTCATAGAATTTGCCTTTTTTGTAAGTGTTTAACAATGCCAACATCCTAGAAACATTTACTGGATTTGCCATGCCGCAAACGTCACGAATACTGCTGTGACAAAAGTCATAGTTTTGCCGTAGATGATAAAGTAAAAGTAGAAAGGGAGAAGGAAAAAGTTATGCTTGAAACGATCGCCACTTCTATTTCGCCATCTTTGTACGAGCGCGACTATTTGCTGTGGGTTGAGGAGACAGTGAATCAGCTCAAATTAACCCCTAGTCTAAGGAACTACTTTACAATCGTCTTTGATGAAATCTATGCTGATGCCCTCTCTGAGGCGCGAATTGAATATCCCCATTCGCAATTTCCCGATCGCTGGCAATTTGAGCATGCGGTGGATGCCATTTTAAGCACGACCTTTTGGCATCAGGAGTAGGTAAGCGTAAGCTATTGCAAAGGCTAAAATCACAAATAAACTCTGGCAGCAGGTGTAGCAATGACCGTCGCCACTCAGAAAATGACCCTAGAAGAGTTCCTTGCCTATGAAGATGGCACGGATTATTTATATGAGCTAGAAAATGGAGAACTAGTCTGGATATCTGCTGAGAGCGAAATCAATCGCCGAATTGCCATGTTTTTGCTCATATATTTCAGTCAACAGGGGATTCCCTCCGAGCGATTGACCATGAAGACAGAAATAGCAGTGAGTGGCTCGAGAGTATCCGTGCGCGTACCAGATTTACTCGTGTTGTCGGAGGAATTAGCCACACTACTTGAAGGCGCAAGCAGATCGATAGTGTTAATGGATATGCCACCACCTTTACTTGTCGTAGAAGTTGTCAGTCCCAACCAAGAAAAGCGAGATTATCGTTACAAACGGAGTGAATACGCAGCTAGAGGAATTGCGGAATATTGGATCGTCGATCCGATCCAACAAAAAGTAACGATCCTAGAATTGGTAGAAGGTTTTTATGAAGAAAAAGTTTATCAAGACAGCGATCGCATTGAGTCATCCCTATTCGTGCAAATCGATCTGAGTGTCGATCGCGTATTGCAACTAAGCTAAAAATAAGGTCATGACAAAAGTCATAGTTTTTAAGTGCGAGAAAGTGACTAAAGAGCGCGATCGAAAGTGACACGATGCCATACATTAAGAGGTATGAAACTGCGATCGCCCATTCATACGCACCCCTTTAAACTGCTGCTCTATTTAGAGTGGGCATTACTCGCGATCGCTTTTTTGACAGAAGCCTTACCAGCTCCAGTGCCCTCCCTTGTGCCGAATGGCACTGCGTTCAACTTGCTGAGCTTATTGGGGTTTGGCTTGATGGGGTTGTGGCTACCTACAAGGCGTTGTCGGCACAAACTGGTTTATACAGGCATCGAAGTTGCGCTGATGCTATTCATGATCATGCCTAGTCGGGTCATGCTGTTGCCCCTAGTCTGTGTGGTTATGGTAATCCGTGGTTGTGTGATGTTTTCTATGTCTGGTCGAATCGCGACCGTTGCTACTGCCTTTGGACTGTTTCTGGTGGGGCAGATGCAACATTTTCAAAGGTTCCAAACTCTTGTTCCATCTAGATTAGATGCTTTACGAGTTTTTAAACTCCATGGGGTAGACCCCCTCGCATCTGGACTGGATTCGCTCAAGCAGTTCCAGATTGGCTTATCGATTATTGTGGGTCTATGTCTAATCTTTGTGTTATTGCTGGTGAATGCGGTTTTATCAGAGCGACAGAGTCGTGAAGAACTCGCAATCGCCAACGATCGCTTGCGCCGTTATGCCTTACGCATTGAAGATCAGGCAAAACTAGAGGAACGCAATCGCATTGCCCGTGAAATCCACGATTCTCTAGGGCATTCTCTCACTGCGTTAAACATTCAAATGGAAACGGTTCTAAAACTCTGGCAGGCAAATCCCGAAAAAGCCGCCACTTTTTTAGCCGAAGCCAAGCGCCTTGGTTCCACAGCTTTACAGGATGTCCGTCAATCGGTTGCTGCGATGCGATCGGATCCGCTTGAGGGGAGACCTTTAGACGAAGCGATCGCTTCTCTCTGCCAAGAATTTCATCGCTCGACTGCGATCGTGCCTGACTTCCAAATCGATGTACCCGAGTGCATTCCATCAGATATTAAGGTCGCTGTATTTCGGATCGTACAAGAGGCTCTCACCAATATATGTAAATATGCTGAAGGTGGGCTAGAACCACTAACCGTAAAAATTTGGTTGCAGATGCAGAATGCGAGTTTGCATTTGCAAATACAGGATAATGGCAAGGGGTTTGAACTAGGACAAACCAGGACAGGCTTTGGCTTACAGGGAATGCGAGAAAGAACGCTTACGCTGGATGGGCAATTTCATATTCACAGTGCGATTAACTCAGGCTGTGAGATTAATGTCTATTTCCCTCTTCCCAAGCTAAAACTGACAGGTCCTCCGACTCCTTTACCCCTAGTTCCATCTTGGAATCGAGAAATAAAGCCAGACAGAGGGCATTGCCTCTAAACACTTTCGGGGTTGAATTCTAAAATTTTGTGCTTAAGCCCTAACTATCAACAAAAACTATGATTCGCGTTCTGCTAGTTGACGATCAAGGTTTAATCCGTCAGGGTTTACGGGCATTACTGGAGCTAGAGCCTGACTTAGAGATTGTGGCGGATGCCGAGAATGGTGAAGTTGCTCTAAATCTACTGGAAAGCTTGAATGCCACGAAGTCATTACCCGATGTCGTTTTGATGGATATTCGGATGCCAATTATGGATGGTGTTGCCGCAACTCAAATCATCAACCAAAAGTTTCCTAGTGTGAAGGTTTTGGTGCTGACTACCTTTGACGATCGCGACTATGTGACAGAAGCCTTGGCAGTAGGAGCAGTCGGCTATTTACTCAAAGACACCCCTTCCGAAGAGTTAGCCAATGCGATTCGCACGATCCAAAAAGGCTACACGCAGTTTGCCCCAGGGATTTTGCAAAAAGCCTTGCCCAAAGCGAACTCATCCCTAGCCACACCCACGAGCAACAGCAAACTGAACGCGAACGAACAACTGCCCTCAGGATTTCACGATCTCACCACGAGAGAGCGGGAGGTGTTACGCCTAATTGCCACGGGCGCAAGCAATCGAGAAATTGCCCAATCTCTCTATATTTCTGAAGGTACGGTCAAAAACCACGTTACCAATGTACTCAGTCGCCTCAATTTACGCGATCGCACCCAAGCCGCAATTTTTGCCAATTCAATTTTGGAGTTGCTATGAAGTTTTCAAATTCTGGGCGAAGCATTCGCAACGATTCCAGTTTCCATCAGCAAAATCTATCTGTGTGAATGCTTCGCGATAAACCGTAGGGGCAATTCATGAATTACCCCTACGGTTCTCTACTATTATTTAACATCATCTTGAGACTCAGAACTAGACGAGGTGTTAGTTGTGGGAAGATCGACTAGATCGTCTAGGCTAGGAGCGCTTCTAGGTCTCTTTTTCCGCTTTTGTGCGGCTCGCGCCCAACCCGTGATTCGCCAAATACCAAAAAATAGTCCTGCGGATACCAGTGCTTCAAAGTTCCATTTTACAGACTGCTTAATGAGTCGGCGAAATGCATTCCTTTTTGCATTTTCAATGCCATCTTTGACTGCTGCGTCTTTTTTCGTGAATTCAGTTTCAAGCTGTTTTCTTAATGCTTGAGGGTTGCTCAGATCTAACTTGACTCCGCTGTTTTGCTGTTGTAGAGCAGTAGCGCCTTTAACGAGATCGGCATCACTCACATTCTTGAGATTATTCATCGCCTGCTGAAACTGGGAAGCTTGCCGAGAAAGCTGAAAATTAGCTTCGGTATTGTTGTTGTTATTGATGCGAATGGTGACGCTAATTCCAGCGAACATCATCGCAATAAAAAAGATTGCCAGCAACAGCGAAAGCCAAGAAAGAAGCTTTGTGATGGATTTACCCAATGATGTTCTGGCTTTCGATTCACCATAAAACACAAAAACCAACCCGAGAATTGGCACTGGAACGCTGCCAACCAAGCTACCTAATGTTTGAAATACCCAAGTTTCGTCAGTAAAGCGAGGAGGTATTAAAGCATCACCAAAATTAGAGATCGTCAGCAGCAAAAGACCATAGCCGACAAATCGAAGCAGAGAAGCAGAAAGATCGTTGTTACTATTGGTGGTCATACCATAATTCAGGACAAAAGTGCCAAGTATGTTAATAGAAAGATGAATTTTAAGAGGTCGGAAATCTCGGTTTCCACCATTCATACCATGAAATCCAAGCTTTTTCTAATTTTTGCTCGGCATTGGCAACTGAGTCGCCCTCTAAAGAAGTTGACAGTTGCGACCATAGACAGCGACGATCGCGCAGATCGTCTTGTCCCAGTAACCAACTAATAATTGTATTTGGCTTGAGCGCATAGGCACTCATATTTTCGTCAAATTGCTCGGTGGTAACGGTGCTTTGTCCTCTGGGGTTAATACAGGCACTGAGATAAATGCGATCGCGAACGGTAAAAATTGTGTAATGCCCCAGCCCTTCTTTATAGCGGATGCCTTTTCTGATTTCGTCAGGTTCAGCTTTAAGCTCGGCATAATCTTGCAAAAAGGCAGTCACGTCACCTGTGGTACGAAACAGATAGCGCACATCAATGTCGATCGGGTTGCGATCGATCGCAAACTGGTAGTGCATTCCCACCTTATAGCGTACTTTTGAGGCGAGTCTAGGGGCATCTTTATCGGCGATCGCCGTACTACGATTGGCTGGTTGCCAGTTTGCGATATCGATCGTGTTTGGAAACGTAAAAGGGGTCGGGTTGCCAACATTGGGATCGAAAATAGATTTTGCCAAAACCACCAAACTGGCACTAGCAATTACGGCTAAGAGAGAAAATCTGATTTGCTGCCACTTGAGCATCTTAACGATTGGGGTTGTTTTTATTTTTCTATCAGTATTTCAGGAATTGGCTCAAGAATTGATCGTAGTTCGCGAAAAAGTTCGTTAGCATCGCCCATATTTCGCGATCGCTTTTGCTTGACCCAATTCTTTGAAGTTAAGCCATGCCCACATTTGGTCTCCGTAGGAAAAATGCCACCATTCATTGGGGTGACGTTGAAACCCATGGGCAGCCATAATTTGACATAGTAGTTCTCGATAGGCGTGAAACGATCGCGCTTCGGGACTGGTGGCAGTTTGAAAATAATTGGGAAACGAGCGATCGCTAATTTCATCAATGGCTGAGCCCATGTTAATTTCCTGCCGATCGCGATCGACTAAGGTAATATCGACCGCCGCACCCGTGCTATGGGGTGGTGGCGTGTTTGGATCGTCACTTGGAATTGCCCAAAACTGAAGTACCTCTGCCATCAACTCACGTTCCTGTTGCGCCGATAAATGCTCTCTGTCTAACTCTTGAGCCTTTGCTAGCTCGCATAGCGTATGCTCCACCATAAACCTTTGTACGGGAATGGGGCGATAGGCGTCAAAAACTTTGATCTGCCAACCAGCATAAATCGTCTGTAAAAATTTTTGGGCAGCCTGTAAGCGATCGCATACGCCTGTTCGCAAATAAAAAGGGGACTTATTACCATAGGGCGCACCCAAGGCTTGATAGGCATGAGGTGCTTGAATTACAAAGCTTTGAGAGATTTCTACTAGGGGCTCGCCGCAGTCAGCGATCGGAATAATTTGATATGGCTTCACAATTTAGTTGTGCCAAAACCATGAATGTTCGTTATCATTATCCGCTAAATCTTTCGATTCGCAAAACTAGAAGACTAGTACTTTTACCTAGATACAGCTAGAATTTGCCTATTACAAAATGTAACAGTATGTAACTGTGAGGAGGGTAACGCTATCGTTTCTGTCACACCAGCAAATCCAGTAAATGTAGATCAAGTCCAGTCCAAGCCCGATGACGAGCAGGGGGCTTCTGAGCTACATGTGATCGGTAGAGCTAGCTTGCAAGGTCATGTCCCGATCAGTGGCGCTAAAAACTCGACCCTAGCGATTATGGCGGCAGCATTGCTCTCCTCAGATGGTTGCCGTATTTACAATGTGCCCTCCTTGGTCGATGTCCAACGCATGACCGATATTTTGGCAGCCTTGGGTGTAAAAATTACCAGAACCCATGATGCCCTTGACATTGACACCAAAAATATTCAACAGAGTTGTGCGCCCTATGAGCTAGTCAGCCAACTTAGAGCTAGCTTTTTTGTGATTGGTCCCCTGTTAGCCCGACTCGGTTCGGCTCGCGTGCCTCTACCTGGAGGATGTGCGATCGGAGCTAGACCTGTCGATCTGCATGTGCGTGGCTTGCAAGCCTTAGGGGCAGATGTCCAAATTGAGCATGGCATTGTCCAAGCCTACTCGAAGCAAAAGGGTGGCAGATTAAAGGGAGCCAAGATTTATCTCGACTATCCCAGTGTTGGGGCGACCGAAACCCTGATGATGGCGGCTACTTTGGCAGAGGGAGAAACCATCATTGAGAATGCTGCCCAAGAGCCAGAAATCGAAGATCTTGCCAACTTCTGCAAATCGATGGGTGCCAGAATTCAAGGTGCAGGCACAAAAACGATCTTAATTGATGGTGTTCCTAGCCTGCATACGACCAACTTTGGTATCATTCCCGATCGCATTGAGGCAGCAACATTTATGATTGCAGCAGCGATTACCCGTTCTGCACTCACCCTCTCGCCTGTGGTTCCCGAGCATCTGATTGCCGCGATCGCCAAACTCCAAGAAATTGGCGTGCGTGTCACCCAAGAGGCGGAAGATTGCCTGCGGGTCGAAGGCAGCGACCTCTATCGCGGTACAGATATCGAAACCCTTCCCTATCCAGGATTTCCCACCGATATGCAGGCGCAGTTTATGGCATTGCTCACGGTGAGCGAAGGCAATAGCGTAATCAAAGAAACCGTATTTGAAAATCGCTTGCAGCATGTCGCCGAACTTTGTCGGATGGGAGCGAATATTCGCTTGAAGGGAAATGTGGCGATCGTTAAAGGCGTGCATAGCTTGTCTGGTGCACCTGTGATGGCTACCGATCTGCGTGCTTCTGCGGCGTTGGTACTGGCAGGTCTAGCGGCTGAGGGTGAAACCATCATCAAGGGTCTACATCACCTCGATCGCGGCTACGATCGCATTGAAGAAAAGCTTCGCAATCTCGGCGCAAAACTCTATCGCACCACGGAATCCTAAATCAGTTCCATTCAGGGGAATCGATAGATTCCCCCGATGTCAGAATATTATTTAATGGGAACTGGCATTTTGGTGACTGATGTCCATTACTTTAATGGTAATTGCTCAACCCACGGAAATTGACAAAAACGCCAAAACTGGCAGAGTAAAAGCATGAAAGAACTTCCCGACTTAAAACAGCAAACAGAGGCAGCGAAAGATGCCTTGATAGTAGAGCTATGGGAAGAACTGCAAAAAATACAACGGCAGTTAGAAAAGAAGCCAAAGAAAACCTCAAGAAACTCAAGCTTGCCGCCCGCCCAGGGATTCAAAGCAGATGTAGCGAAGAGCAAGAGAAAGAAACAAAACGGGCAGGAAGCATAGGAAGAGAAAGCGGCGGTCGTCAGTTAAGTGAGAATCCAGACCAAATCATTAAAGCAACCGTAATACCATTTTCAAAAAGTGATGCAACGCATCTTTTTGAAAAGACCGCGCGGAGCGCGGAACACAAAACCCGATCTGTCGCAATTTCAAGAGAAATTGGTATAAAAAGCTGTACAGGATGTGGGAAAGAGATCGCAGAATCGATACAGACACGGATGGAACGGTATGACAAAATCGACATTTCACCAATCAAACCAATCGTGACCAGAGTAGAAAGATATGGTTGTAAATGCGAAAATTGTGGACAGGAACAAATACCCGAAGCACCCGCAGGGATGGTATCAGGAAGTCCATTTGGGCAACGCATCGCCGCCTTAGTGACAACAATGAGATACAGTCACGGGATCAGCTATCGTCGAATGCAGCAAATGATGGGAGAAGTATTTGGCTTAGATATCTCTGAAGGAGCGATCGCCAACCTGTTATCAAGAGTCAAAGGGCAACTAGAACCAGAAGTAGAAAATATCGTCGAAGCAGTCCGAAATTCACGACTAGTGTGCAGTGATGAGACCAGTGCAAGAGTGAATGGCAAAAATGCGTGGGAATGGGTATTTCAGAACGAGCAAGTATGTTTCCATATCATTCGACCTTCTAGAGGAGGAGATGTGATTGTGGAAGTGATGGGAGAACATCAACCCGAAGTGTGGGTGTCAGACTTATTTAGTGCTCAAAAGACACATCCAGCAGCAGAATGGCAAGTATGCCTAGCCCATCAACTAAGAGATTGTCAATATGGCATCGACGCAGGGGATGAGGTTTTCTCTGGCAGAATGAAAAAACTGTTGCTACGGGCTTTTTCACTCCATAGACGATGGGCAGATTTAGCAGAAACCACACGTTATCAATATCGATGTAGGTTGTATCGAGACCTTGAGGCAGTTCTAGCTTTGTTGCCCATACAAGAAGATGGAGTTAGATTACAGAAACGTTATCTGGAGTTACGGGAAAACTTATTTCTATTTTTAGATGACCCCACAATTCCACCCACAAATAATGCAAGCGAACAAGCACTTCGTTGGAGTGTCATATTTAGAAAAATCACGAATGGCTTTCGTTCTGATTGGGGAAAAGATCTATTTGCGGCTGTTCGTTCTATTGTCAATACTGGAAAGCGACAAGGTTTATCTGCTTTTCAGTCGATTCTTGCGGCTTTGAACCCTCTCGAAGCCTTATTCCCTCTAAGTTGAGCAATTACAACTTAAGTTCATCTAACCCGAAGAAGCTCCGGTCTAGAAGAACGTCTTGGGCTTTCTGATAAGACGACTCAAGCATAAACTCTGAGCGGCTCTTGCCCTGCACTTCAGCCGCACGATCAATTACATCTCGTTGGTTTTGCTTAGCTCGGATATTGATTGTGACATCGCAGGTCTGGCTAACCGACCCTTCACAGGCTGAGGCGGACATAGCGCTTACCTCTAACGCTTCAATTGTAACGCGACCTCCTTCAACTGCCTCAATCTGAAGTTTAAAGCCATACAACAAACCCATTCCCACTAAAGGATCTGCATCAGAAGCTGCAACATCAATAATTTGCTCCTGACCATCCCAGATTACTGAAGCCTTGTATATTTCAAAAACTACTTCACTCCCATCACCTAATGTACCAATATCTCGATAGTGCCAAGGTAACCCAAGAGCTGTGATGATAGAAAGCGGTAAAGACAAAAAACTGGTGAATCCTGTATCAATGACAGCATCAAAGGCTATTTTGGGTGAACCGATACGACCGACTGCAACTTTGATAATCGCTTCACAATTATTATTAACCACACCGAACATCATAAGGACTTTTTCAGACTGCGACTGCCAAAACGAAAGACGGCTCTATGTCCAATCCGAATCACCCAAGGTTGAGCATCGGGCTTACGTTCATAAAGTTTATCAACCGCTAAAAGCGTTGAATTAGCCACCTCAAAATCTCCAGTCTCAATGTCAATAGCAACTATTTTGCCGTGATTGCCCTCTTCGACCTGTGGACGTATTTGCGTTTGATAAATTAGATCGCCACGTTGGGCGAACTCTTCTTTGCTGTAGCGGGGTTGACGGATTGCCATGATTACGACTTTTCCTAGATCGTTACCTTATCTGGCATTATAACTGACCAGAAGCTGCTCCAAAAAATTTGGTGTCACAACCAACTATCTCTATTCCGTTCGCTGCATTTGGATTTTAGACTGTGCCTCACCGATAGCTTATAATACATTATCCTCGTATGATTGGGAGTTTAAACGATGTCTCTTTCTGAGTTAATTCCTTTAGTGGAAAATCTGAGCCAGTCAGACAAATTATCACTCTTCAAACTCTTAGCCGCACAAGTTCCAGATGCTGAACTACAAGCTATCTTTTCTGCATCAGAGTATCCAGTTTGGTCGCCCTATGACGTAACAGAAGCTGCAAACATACTGACCAGAATTGGATAAAGGCTGCAAGTTGTTCGATCGCTTTTTGTCCCTATTCACTGTTGGCTAGGCTAGGCGATCGCTGATGTATTTACCGATGCTCCAGTATAGTGCGATCGGTTCTTGATTTACGGTGGCGATGACCTTTTGCTGAGCAGTTTTGATAAGGGTGAGAACTTCAGTAAATTGAGGCTGCAAAGAGTCTGTCATTCTGGCGTTCCTGTCTTCAATTTTGGGATGAGAGCGCTAGCATCAGTCTATCAACTGCCCAATGGGTTTATAGAGCAGTATTATCTTTAACTTTTCCGAACTCAAAAACGAAGCGAACCATTTTTGCTCGCATAATCTCGACTAGAAACAGACAATATTAACGGACGTAACTGTTTGGCATAACGATTGAGTTCAGCCGCTACAGACAACCTTTGTTTTGTTGAACTAGTCATGTGTCTTTGACCACTCGCTTTCTCGTAAATTTCGCACCCAAGTAGTGCTACCTAAATCTTGACGATCTCGCCACATTCCAACAAAAGGATCGTTCACTAAATCAACATTCAATGAAGGAGAGATCGGTTCAGCATATGTGTACTTCTGCTTCAAGAAGGCTATCAGACTGACTACTTGGCTTTGCGCGTCAGCAGGGAGAGATAAAAACTCGCTTAAAACCTCCTGATTTGTCATGGTTGTACCCTCTAAAAAGAAATAAGCATCTTCACTCCAGTCAATTAAGATTATAACGGCAATAACGTTTTTGAGTCCAATCTAGAGTCAAAACGAATTTTTATTAACTAATTAGCATTAAAAAGGCGTGTCACATTTTATTAACACACCCGACAAGATCATCGATCGCACTTTACGCTAGCTTACGAGCAAGTTCATCTGACTAACATAGCTGCATCGATCGCAAAAAGTACCCTTAGAACTTTACGCTGTGCCTTGTTTTTTGCCTCAAACTCGCAACCACAATCGGACATTGCGCCTCCTTGGCGATAAGTTGTTCGATCGCTTTTTGTTCCTATTCACTGTTGGCTGGGCGATCGCTTATGGATTTACCGATGTTCCAGTATAGTGCGATCGCTTTGGTCTAACGGTGAAGTTATGCCGCGATCGCTTACTCACGTTGATGCTTTATCTGCTCGCTTCTAGCATCTCGAACGATCTTAATCCCTCCACGTATAACTACGATTGAAATTATCAAGCCAATAATTAAGTCAGGAAAGCGCGAATTCAGAAGATTCACCAGTAAACCAGCAACAACTACACCTAGGTTTGCAATCACGTCGTTACTTAAAAAAGTCCAGCTTGACCGCATATGTACTTCATCATGTCGATGTTTAGCCATAAGAAACATGCAAAATGAATTGGCAATCAATGATAAGAGAGCGATGCTCATCATCAAGCTAGATTCTGGCTCACTGCCAAAGATGGCTCGTTTAATCACATCAACCTAAACAAAGCTCGCTAAGGTAGTTTGAAAAATGCCACTTAAAAAAGCTGCGCGGATTTTTTTCGCTTGTGATTTACCAATTACATAAAGCGAAATTCCAAAAACTGCCGCGTCAGCAAACATATCGAGGGAATCAGCAACGAGAGCAGTCGAACGAGCTAACGTCCCAGCAATAATTCCAATGACAAACATGGCTGCATTGATAGCAAAAAGTACCCTTAGAACTTTACGCTGGGCCTTGTTTTTTGCCTCAAACTTGCAATCACAACCTGACATTGAGCCTCCTTGTCGATAAGTTGTCCGATCGCTTTTTGTTCCCATTCGCTGTTGGCTTGGCTAGGCGATCGCTGATGTATTTACCGATGCTCCAGTATAGTGCGATCGGTTCTTGGTTTGCGGTGGCGATGACCTTTTGCTGAACTTTGGATAAGGGTGAGAACTTCAGTAAATTGAGGCTGCAAAGAGTCTGTCATTCTGGCGTTCCTATCTTCGATTTTGGTGTGAGAGCGCTAGCATCAGTCTATCAAATGCCCAGTGGGTTGATAGAGCAGTATTTTCCTTAACTTCTTCGAACTCAACAACAAACGGAGCGATCGCTATTGGTATAACGATTGAGTTCAGCGGCGGCTAATAACTTTAGCATCCCCTAAACCACCTTCATTCCGCCGCTGCAACGATTTGTTATGCTGCTTGTACCTGCTAGTTTACTGAGTCTCCAACAACCGTAAGTTTATTAGTAAAACTGTGGTTTGAGCAGACAGAAACTCACAAGGTTGCATAGATAATCTTTAGTATACTGAAATGGAGGCTATTTTCTCTTTCGGGTCAATATTATCAACAACAAAATCATGGATTTTCCGATCAAGTAGCTTCAGCTTATCAGCATTCTCTCCACCAAGTTTCCAATAATTTTGATAATCATAAGTCGTAAGATACAATTGGCTATCGAAGCTCACTACAATTAAATCATCTTTGTCAATTTCTTCGTCATTTTGCGAAGAAAGATCAACTCTCTCTAATAAACACTCAAGAACCGTTGAACTTTTTTCTAGTTTTCGTTGCTTTTTCTGAACTTCATTGAAACACTCTTCAAGTCTGCTGATATTTTCATCTTCTACCTGAATAATTTCCTTCCAATGATCAAGGCTCAAGGTGAATAACCATTCCTTAAAATTTGAATATTCTGTTTCAGGGTAAATTGCTTGATAAGCAGTGCTCAAAGCAATAGCTATCTGGCGATCATGAACACCCAAGCTAATTGCATATACTGCTGCGGTAGTTGATACTCCATGAGTTACAAACGAAGTAAGACCTTTGAAAATATTAGGAAGTTTTTCTCCATTTAAGTAGAAGGTGACATGACTAATTAGAGAGTTAAATCCCCAGGCAAAAGCATGAGTCACTTTTTCTAGCTTTTTAACAACATTTTCAGTTTTTCCCTCAAAGTATAAATCTGCTAACTCCTTGTACCCTTTACCCTGAAGCCAATCTATTAAGGGATTAATGTTATTAAGCTGGAGAAATTCATTAAGTTCTGGAATTTTTTTAAATAAATCATAAGTCTCTTGCCAAAATGCTTCAGGTAAATCAGTTAGATTGGTGTAATCATCTATTCTTTCAACGAGTCTCTGAGCATATTCTGTTATTAGCTGATTGCCATCTATTCCCAAACCAGTAAGATTAAACAATCTACGCTGTTGAATATCTGGCAACCGATTTTTGAGTGATATCGCTCTTACTTTTAGAGCATCTTTAAATTCAGACAAAATATCTTGCAGATCTAAGGATTGAACACTACATAACAATCTTTTAAAGATGATTTCAATTTTTTCCTCGTCAACCTCATCAATGCAAGATTCTAGAATCCATGCCAAAATCTGTGAATCTAAATAGGATAAAATTTCTGTTTGACTTTTTCTTGCATTCGCTGTCATTTTTGTTGTCCAGTTCTCATAGTTATCACCATCTTTTCTAAACTGACTTGTTGAGGATTTTGCCCACAGAGATAAAAATTCCTCAGTTGTCTCAAGTGAGAGCAACCTTAATTGGGTTAAATTTCTTATACCTGAAATAATAAAACTTTCTGATACTTCAGTTGATTCTTCGCTTTGAACTCGCTTCAAATCCTTTTCATCACAAAAAATAATGTGCCCTTCCGTTTCAGCTCCAGCCCGACCAGCACGCCCGACTGTATTGGCATACTGAGACATAGTAATTGTGCCGTACATAGACAATGAATGAACAATTACATTCTTAATTGGTAGGTTTACTCCCTGAGACAGCGTAGTGGTAGAAATAATCAATGGAATAATATTACTTCGTACTGCATTTTCTATACGCCGTCTAACTGTACTGGGAAGTTCAGCATGGTGATAGCAAAATCCATGACTAATAGCTTGCACAAGTAAATGCTCAGAACCAAGCAGTTCAGCAAGTTCATGTGAAATCTGCTGCATTTCTTGTGAGATTGCTAATGGCTGATCTCTTAAGATTGAAATCAAACGATTAGCGATCTCTTCAACAAGAGGCTTGGTTGTTGTAAAAACTAAGGTGGAACCAGTTTCTATATAGTATCGAGACAGTCGTGCTGCAATCAAAACACTGTCTATAGAATAATAAGATTTGCCTTTTTTGTTTTTACGTTTAGTTTCACATTGAGATTTCAGAAAATTTAGTGGTATGAAAAAATTATCGAATGGATAATCATCAGTTTGAGCTAAGTACTGAACTGTAGCCCTTGGGTCTCTTCCCTGACTCCATTTAAGATATCCTAATCTTTGCTTAGTAGGTCGCCAATCTATTTTGACAACATTGTGCTCGTCACCACAAAGCCATTTAGCAAAATCTCCAGTATTATTGATAACTGCGGAAATTCCAATGACTCTAGCATGATTTTTTTCTGCAATTGCCAGCACTCGTGAGTAAGTTAACTCTTGCCGTAAACTTCTAGGACTTGCTGCTGCGGAATCATGCGCTTCATCAATGATAATGAGAGCAAGCTTATTCTTAAATTCTTCATTGCTACGAGTTAACAGATCTAGTTTTTCAGGTGTCAAGACAAAAACCTGATTATCTTGAAGAATATCTTCTTCTAGCTGATTAAAATCATAGCCACCATAGAGGATAGAAACGCCTATATTGACGCGGGATAAGCTGATAGATAGACTGCTCTCTACTTCGTATGCCAAAGCCCTTGTTGGCACAACATAAGCACAAATTCTATCTGGTTTATTATTAAGTGCGTGGTAAATTGCTATCTCAACTGTTTTAGTTTTTCCTGCACTTGTAGGCATAGCAATAATGAGAGACTTATCCTCTAGTAAACCTTCTTGTAAAGCCTTCTGTTGTGATTTCCACATTGACATCATTGGAAATTTCCCAAGTGTGGATAGGAAGCGCAGGTATAGCTTCCAGTCATCTCGACTATCGGCAAGACGGATGTTGATGAGTTTCTGTGCTGAATTATCGATTAAACTTTTGAGATAATTGCCTATGGAGCACAGGAGAACATAAGAACGATAATCGCCAATAGTTGCATATTGCTTCCCCGCAGATGCTATTAGGTTAGGAATTTCCAACTGATGCAACTCATCCCCTGTACGAAGGTATTGAATAAAATGTGCGAATGCTTTAGCAGTTAGATAATCACCAATGTCACTAATTTTTTCAGCTATCCAGCACATCCACTCTTCTTCTTCAGGCGCGTGTTCTGGTTCTTCCAATTTCTTCTGAGAAAATTTGAAAAAGAAGTGAGCCAGAGTATCTTGTATTTGAATTACTTCTCCATTTAATAGGTATGAAAGAAGAATTCTTGGTATATCGGACTGTAAAGAATCTTTAATGTCTTGATTGCGTAGAATTTTTGATGCGAGAACTTTGGCGTTAGCGTTATAACCTGCCAAACTATAAAGTAAAGCACTTGTAACGATATTATCTACAGCACTAAAGTTTTGACCATCCTCAAGCCTCAAAATTGCCAATCTTTCATGAATTACAGCCGCTTCTTTTAGTACCTTCTCTGCCTCATCAGAATCATCCGTCAAAAGATTATATCCTGTTGCTCCAAGGAAGTTAGCTGCTTTCTCTAATTTAATAGGATCATACTTGTAATCGATAGATGTTCTTTTTTGATTCTTTAAATCAACGGTTAAAGCTTCTGAGGCTAATTGATTATGCTCATTCTTAAAGACGGAATTAGCAAGTAGTTTCTGTACATCTTCTAATTCGTTAATTTCAACGTTTGGGAGTGATATTTTTGTCGGAGTCCTATTTTCTTCTGTTAAGGCTATTTTTTGTTGATGCTCTATCCAATTTGGGATTAGAAATGTATTAATAGTCAAAGGCGGCTGAATGGCATCAACAACAGCATCAAAATGTGTATCTTTCCATTTGCTTTGCTCTGTCACTATGAAAGCTAGATATTCAGTCTTATAGCGATGATTATAGGTATCAAGAAACTGTTTAACCATCCTAGCCTGTTCATATTTCCCAGATGTCTTAAGAAGATTAATGATAAAATCTAAAAGGGTTATTGAGCCTTGCTGAACGTTGAGTAATCCATCACTAGCTTTTTCAACAGCTTGCTTCGGATTACTGCCATAATTTTTGACTTCTACAACTAATAATTTCTCTGGTGTGCCGTCTGTTTTGAATCTCATTCCAAGTAAGTCATCTCCATGCATTGCCATTTTTCTATTGGGGGCAAAACGGAGTTTAAAGACAGGGATTATATAGTCTGTGGAACCAAGTATGTAAGAAGTCGCTATTGCCTCACCAATTGTCCCATTCCAAACTTGGGTATTATTCTCAGTGGCTTCATGAAGATACTTGACAATAGACTCTAATCCATTTTCTTTAAAGTTCTCTATCTCTTCAAGAATACTGTGTGGATGTTGGCAGAAATAGGGAATAACGATTTTTAAGTGACGTAGAAAAGTTTCTACATCGTTTGGAGTAATTTTTTGCTTTTTAATTTCATTTTCAGTAGGAGTGGAGCAAGAAACAAAAACTAAATTATCTATGAATGCTTTGAGAAAATCCATTTTTTTTACTGTAAGAGTTATTGTAGTGAGTAAGCTACGAAATCTTAATTCTATCTATACTCTTTTTCTCTTTAGTAATTTTCATAGTAATTTTCACGAGATCTTAACCCATAACCAAGCTAGGTAAATCGTACAGGCTTGAGAGGTGCGGCATAACGCTCCCACTCACCGGACGCATATAACCTTTGAATTTCACAGATCAATTTACTTCGTTCCGGTGCAGTGGGCTAGTTGGGTGACAGAATGAGTTATCTTAGCTATGCAAAATAGTCATTACTGAATTCTAAGTTGGTGAAATTGAAAACTCTGGTTGCCTAGCTCGTAAACATTAACAATTTTTGTGACTATTGAACCATCTTGCAAACTAAATTCCACAATAAAATCACGTTGTGGCGGATTCGATTTTAAGAGATAACCTGCTAATTGAACTGATTTTACACACTGTTGTGACTTTAGCCACGACTCAATCTCATCAAGCGACTGGGCGTTGTTAATCGCCTTAGCTAGTGTAGTTTTGAAAATCTCAAAATCGTTAGTTGAAAGTGAATCAGTGCACATATCATTCAATACTTTTAGTAACCTACCCTTTTCTTAAGATCCAAATGGTACCTGTCCCAGGTCGGTACAATGACAGGTGATCTAGTTTGCCACTACTGTCATAATCAAATGCGAACGCTCGATCAGCAGGAGATTTGAGATCGTAGCTACCAATTCCACTACCTGGGTCGCCTTGTGCGTAAACTGGAGTAAAACTCCCACCACTATTCTTCAAAATCCAGATGGTACCNGTCCCAGGTCGATACAATGCTAGGTGATCTAGTTTGCCACTACTGTCATAGTCAAATGCGAATGCTCGATCGGCAGGAGATTTAAGATCGTAGCCACCAATTCCGCTACCTGGGTCGCCTTGTGCATAAACTGGAGTAAAACTCCCACCACTATTCTTCAAAATCCAGATGGTACCTGTCCCAGGTCGATACAATGCTAGGTGATCTAGTTTGCCACTACTGTCATANTCAAATGCGAACGACTGATCGGCAGGAGATTTNAGATCGTAGCCACCAATTCCGCTACCTGGGTCGCCTTGTGCGTAAACTGGTGCAAATGGAACCAGTTGTGCAAACTCCGTAGTTCTCGTACAATCTTCACCTCTGCACCCATTATTAGGACAGACAAGGGAGACAAAACAAGTACCATTTTGGACAAAATCTGTTTCTCCACGAACAAGAATTCCTTCAACCTCGTGAGTATTACTATTGAAGACAGGAGAGCCGGAATTACCTCCATAGGTATCGAGGTTGGCTACAAAAAAATCATTAGGGGTGTTGTTTCGAACTGATGCATTGCTAGCCACTTTCGTCGGTAATCCAGCAGGATGACCAATGACATGGACGGCCTGCGTATCACCTATTTTGCCAGCTTGCCGAATTTGAGCAATACGATGGTTTGTAACAGGACGATCGATACGAACAAGTGCCCAGTCTGCACCGTTCCCAAACTCTTGTCGTCCAATAATAGAGACTCCATTGTAGATTTCTCCATTATTGATGACTGTTTGGGCAGTCGTCGCATTCTGCATGCGGAATCCAAAGACAAAGCGAACATTTGCTACATTACCTGCATTCACACAATGCCCAGCCGTAGCTATTACATCCCGCGCAACTAGAAAACCTGAACAGAAAGCCCCAATGGGTTGATTGACGAAAGGTTCTCCAGCACATAAATTTCGGGCGGTGCCAAAATTTTGGGTTTGCAATGTTGAAGTTCCATTACCGTTGTTAACAACGTTTGCAGCTTGAAAGAGTGCAACAACACTATCCACGTCAGCCAAAACTGGATCTCCAGCTAGAAGCTGAAACACATCTAATCTGTCATCCGTTCCGTAAATAACCTTTTGATTTTCTTTAAGAATTTTGGCAATTGTTTCACTATCAAAGTCACGGAGGTTCTCGCTCGGTTCTAGTGGAACAGCGAGAAAAGATTTTCCAACTTTTGCCTCACGGGATCTTAACTCCTGTAACAAATCATCAACAGATAGCTCTTTCAGTTTCTGAATATCAGACATGTGAAGTTTTCTCCTGAAAGTTCGTTAATATGGTTTGTTTTAGAATTCCGCCCAACGGTTGAGGTCAGCGGCGGCAAAGAATGTCATAGAAATGTCATGGAGAACGCCCGTCCGCTGCACTGAATGGTTAGGCAACATCAATCGAATCCAACGCTTCTTAAAAACCATGATAAAACACCACATAATTATCTAAAAACAATTGTAAAGATTTCATCACTAACAGCAGGGTCAAAATTAGCGTTTTGGATCGCTTGGACACTACCAACACTGTCATGACAATTGAAGAAAAAACCTCGACGGGTTCGAAAAAGAATTTTGTCTCCGCTGTTAATACGCCCACCGCCATTCTTAACAATTGTAAAGATTTCATCACTTACAGCAGGGTCTAAATTAGCGTTTGGGATCGCTTGAACATTACCAACACTGTCATGACAATTGAGGAAAAAACCTCGACGGCTTCGGAGAAGTACTTTGTCTTCACTGTTAATACTCTTATCTTGATTATTACTGCCATCATCAAGCTTAACGATTGAAAAGATCTCATCACTTACAGCAGGGTCGGAATTAGCGTTTGGGATCGCTTGAACACTACCAACACTGTCATGACAATTGAAGAAAAAGCCTCGACGAGTTTCGAGAGTTATTAACGAGAGGGTTATTAATCCCGAGTTCGGGTTTGGATTAATGAAATTATCTGGAATAATCCTACGAGGAATTACAATATCTGCAGAAAATTGAGACTTTTGTTCATTAGTATCTCCATCACGTATAGTTACATTTACCAAAACGGTAAAGCTTGTATCTTCATTTGTTATCACAGGAAAAAGAGAATCACCGTTTGACAACCGAAAGTTTTTATGAAAAGTACCACCAATTGAAGTCTCACCAAAAGTATCAATATTTAGAAAGGCTTTGTCGAGAATAAGAATCGGTCCAGGATTCCACTTTATTCTGATAAAGGCATTGCCAGATTCATCTCTGAAGCCATAACCATTAATACTTGCTTGTTGATTACTAGAAACTCGATCCACACAATCTCGCCAGGCTTCAATAGTGTTGGGATCTCTTACAAAAGTTGCAAAATGGCTTGTAAATGAGAAAGATTCCCTATCTTGCTGTGAAAAACTTGTTTCGTCCTTCCATCTACTATATTCTTGCCTAAATTCTGAAGAGATGAAAGCCCTTCTCCCATTTCCACCAATATCAACCCCAACAGGAAATCCCTGAACAGGGAAGCGGGCACCGATATTGAGGTTTTCTCCACCATTTTTCGATGCCCACTTCTGATATGTTGTAAAGGCTTCACCCTCGCCCATATGGAAGAACGAAAGAGAGCTAACATAGTTTTGCTCCTGTGTTACTGAGGAGATTGACTTATTGAATAAATCTCCAGCTAAAACAGAGTTACAAGCTTCGATTCCCATTCTTTCTACCTCTTTTATTCCGTATAGTCAGATTAGACTGACAGATTCCGCCTGCTAAGTAATTAAATACTAGTAGAGTACAAATACTCATTCAAGACGCATTTGAATTACTTTCATCTGGAAAGCGCGTTTAGCGATTGGAACACTAACGGTTGAGCTGAGCGGCGCGCGCGCCGTGGTTTGAGCTTGGCACTTTATCTCCCACGCGGCCGTTCCAGCGATTTGTTAGGCGGCAAGCGGTTCACGGGACGTAAACCATACCGATATCTACAACGAAGTCGGAGCCCGATTCCATAACCTTTGCACCGAGCACTAGGTCACTTCTTCCCTCGGATTGTGTCCACAAATCCACGAGAATATCCCAACGTTTTCCCATCCAAATGCAAACAGACGAGTCCCAGGTCTGCTCGGGAAGTTCCACCAGTGTTTGTCCATACTCAAGTATGTAGTTCGCCATGTGATCGGCGGTATCGGCGGAGACGGGAAGAACTTTCAGCACGCCATCGCTGAGGCGATAGTCATGCCGAACGAGCGCGCTGACAACGTCGCTAAATACCGGGCGCCAGACCGTGGGAATCGGGCGCTCACCCGACTCGTCTTTGACGGCGAGAATCTCGCGCTCTGAAGTGTGATCACGCATATCGAAGCTACAACCCTCTTGCCGCATAGCGCCCTGCGCGTCACTGGACGGCGATAATATTTGCATCATAACCGATAGTGTCTACTTCTGTTCCGAGTGCACGCGCTTGTTAGACCTCGATTTGGAAGTACAAAAGTTTACATAAACCCTTGAGTAAATATAATACTGTTCTACAAAGAAATCAAATTAAATATAGTTATTGCCAGCTCTTTCTTAGTTCACATATTCGTCTACTGATATCCCCCTCACGAAGCACTGCTACGCCAAGGTTAATTTCTTTATAGCCTATTCCATTGCCATCTTTTACTATTCCTGCCAAATAAATTTGTGATGCACAATTTTCCAAATCAACGAAAAATTGTGGGCTTCCTTGTCCGTTAACATCCCATCGATTAAATTGACTAGACGTATTAGTAAGTGGCTTCCATCCATCCCAAACATTTTGATCATCACTTAAATTGTAACCAACACCTTCACCAAAAGAAGATAGCAATACTTTATTATGATTATCGACATTAAATACATCTATATCCAGAGCACCTTCTATACCTACTGGCTGTATCAATCTTTCATCTAATTGATTAACATTTGACACGGGAATTCTAAAGATTTTTCCGACTTTATCAAACCACAATTCATATGTTTTTTTCGCCAATTGCCTGTATGTAGGACGACTGAATCCACTGTCATTTTTATTTGCATTACAGTTATTCAAGCCCGGAGTTAAATAATTATCATTTCGGTAAACTATCTTGAAATTAGAATCAAAAATAGCTGTTCCAATAAGTCCGCATTCTTTTCCAGGAAATGGGGAGTTGTGTTTAACAGCAGTATATGAAATGTAAAAATTATTGTCTTGAAACACGACGGTTGGATCATTTACTTGATATAGCAAGCCTTCAGGCCATTGGTTAAGTGGAACGGTGCAAGCTCTTTGATCAGGTTCAATTAAATATCCCTTAAATTTCCAATTATTGACTCCGTCAGGAGATACTGCATAGCCAATTGAATCTCTTGCCACTGAGCCATTCTGGCAATATACAGATATACCCATAAACATAACAAAAGTGTTGTTATTTGTTTTTACAACGAAAGGTGAGTAAACACCTTTTACATTACTATCATCTTCGGGAGAAATTATATCTGATGGCTTAAAAATCAAATGATACGTAAATATATTTTTGCCTAGATCAATATTTAATTGCTCTGCTTGTGCATTTGCAGAATTGAATAGCAACAGAGCGCATATAAATACTGAACTTAGCAAAAGCATAATTTTTTCGCTCATATGGGTAAGTAGGTGAAGTTAGTTAAAAAGGGCAACTGAGATCCTTATATTAAGCAAATGAATTTTTTGAGTTGAATCCAGTTTCACCTGATTCCCTACATGAGCGAATTTTTTTCATGATCATCACCTATTAACAAGTCTGAGTGATGGAAGTCTAACGGCTCAAATCAGCGGCGGCAGATTAGCTTGAACTCTGCATGAGTGGCTTTCGACCGTCCGCTGCATTTGAATTGTTAGACCGCTTGCACAGGATTATGATTGCATACACATTTTGAGAGTCAGCAACTTCAGGGAGGTGAGCAATACTCCCTCTCTGATAGTATCCACCCTTCGGTCAGATTCAATCTTCAACTACAGAGTTGGTGAAGCTCAACCCTATTTCAGCGTGATCTCCTCCACCTGTTCCAGAATTTCTGAGTTGGACATTGTGATGAGCTGGTGTACCACCTTTTGGAACAGTAAAGCTGACGACCTTTTCGTCTTCAAGATCATCAGTATTCTCAGATGTACCCTCGAATAGCTTTGCGTTCCCCTCAATCTGCACAGCTTTACCATCCACAACTCTGGCTGTAATTCTTAGTTCAACACGACATTCACCACCCCAACGTACATCTGGAATATCCATCGCGGATGCAGGCTGCCCAGCATCAAGAACCATCTCTACATTAAATACACGATTGGTATGCTCATTACTCTGGGGCCAGGTTTCATCATCAGTACCATTAATAATTACCGTTCCAGCTAATCGACGTGCCATTGCTAATATCCTCTATCTAAGTTTTAAAGATCAATCTTGATACCAACACTGACAGAACCATCTCTTTCTCGACGACCCTGAACAGTCACTCGATCATTGACAGGTATATCAACGCGAGATCTACCCTCCATAGAATCTTGAACAGATTGAGCAAGATCCCGCTTAGTGTCTTCACTAACGCGATCAAAATTGCCGTCTAAAGCATGTCCGACATCCTCTTTGACTCGATCAACCCGTTCACGTACTGCATCAATAACGCGCTCTACTGGATCTCGATCCACTGGTGGCATTGGTCTTACTCCTTAACAAAATGATGTTGGAACCTAACAAATATCCTCTGGTTACAGTCTCGTCAGAACCTTGCGGTCTAACTATGTATTATACGGAAAGTTTCCGTATAACTACCTTAAACAGTATGATTATACTGAAACTTTCGGGTTAACACAACTATTTGGTGTACTATACGGAATTTTTCTGGGTAACATCCTTGTATAGGGTGTTATACGGAAAAATGCAGAGTATCAAACTAAAACCAATTCTTAGGAATAGAGAAAATAAAGTAGCTGAGCCTGTTGCTGATGAGGTTCAGCCGCCAAGAAAATTGCTCGATCGCGTTCGTGATGCCATTCGGGTTAAGCACTATTCCTATCAGACTGAGAAAACATATGTGCAGTGGATTCGACGCTACATTTTGTTTAATGGCATCCGTCATCCTAGTGAAATGGGTGGCGCTGAGGTCAATTCATTCTTAACTTATCTTGCGGTTGAAGAGAATGTCGCGGCTTCCACTCAAAATCAGGCTCTTTGTGCGATTTTATTTTTGTACAAACACGTATTGCAGCAAGAATTAGATTTGTGTCTTGATACTGTTCGTGCCAAACGTCCTCGCAACTTGCCTACCGTGCTAACTGTGGATGAAGTATTGGCAATCATTCAAAATCTTTCTGGAGTCTATCAACTGCTTGTCAAGCTACTTTATGGAAGTGGAATGCGGTTGAACGAAGCATTACAATTGCGGGTCAAAGATGTGGATTTTTCACAGCAGCAGATTGTTATCCGAGATAGCAAGGGAATGGAAAGTCGCATTACGATGTTACCAAAAAGTATTGTAGAACAGCTTCAAGTGCATTTGGAGGGCGTGAAACATCTGCATCATCAAGATTTAGATAAGGGTTATGGGGTAGTCAATTTGCCCTTTGCTTTAGAAAGGAAGTATCCCAATGCTTGTCGTGAGTGGATTTGGCAATATGTTTTCCCAAGCAGTCACATCTCTAAAGATCCTCGGAGTGAAGCTATGCTCCGCCATCATTTGCATGAGAGTGGATTGCAAAAAGCAATCAAACAAGCCGTGAGACTTACAAAAATTGAAAAGCGGGTAGGATGTCATACCTTTCGTCATAGTTTTGCAACGCATCTACTTCAAAGTGGTTATGACATTCGCACGGTTCAGGAATTATTGGGACACAAAGATGTGAAAACCACGATGATTTATACGCACGTTCTCAATCGCGGCGGAAAGGGCGTGATTAGTCCACTCGATCGCTAGCGATCGAATTTCATCCATCGACAAATCTAAAGCCCCAGACAATTGGGTGCGATCGCGTTGACAATCAAGATCACCTTTAAACCATTGTGCAATATCACCTTCAAACCATTAATGATGGTCTTCCATATACGCTTGTAGTAAGCTATTAATTTGGGTTTGATAGCCTCGTCCTTGAGACTTAAACCATTCCAAAATATCGCTGTCAATTCGTAAAGTCACTTGAGCTTTGTGCTGGCTACGGGTAAACCATGTCGAACCACAACTTTAGCAAATTTTTCAGGTGTAATTTCAGGGCAGTCAGACAGATCGATCGCTTCGTCAGTCATTGCATCGAGTCGTTGCCAGTCTGTTTCAGATTTGCTCAAAATAGGTTTGTTGCTCATATTAGATTGCCTTTCTTGCAGAAGAGCTTTGAGTTAAACTAGCACTAGACTTGACAGTTATTTTATCCCACCAAATCACTATGCCTGAAATCATTGAGATACCAGTTGAACTGACTCACTTTAGGCTACCTGAAGCAGTGCAATTTCGTCTTCAGCTTTTGCTCGATCGCCAAGATGCTGGGGAAAGACTAAGCCTATTAGAAAGACAAGAGGCAGAGGGCTTAGTGGAATTAGCTGAGTTTCTATCCCTATTGCAGTTGCGATCGCAGACAGTCGCTCAATAAAATACAGTAAATTAAATATAGACGACAGCACTCCCCAAGCTTTACTCCGCTTGGTCAAGGAATCCATGACCTTGAGCCTGATCCAAAATCCTGAAAAACTGCAAGCCCGTCTCAAAGATATCCCCTTAGAAGCAGGGGTATATTTGATGCGCGATCGCCAAGATCAGATTCTCTACATTGGCAAATCCAAAGCCCTACGCAATCGGGTGCGATCGTATTTTCGCAGTAGCCAAGACCTGTCGCCGCGCATCGCCATGATGGTGCAGTTGGTCAGTGAAATTGAGTTTATCGTCACCGACTCCGAAGCCGAAGCGCTTGCCCTCGAAGACAATCTGATCAAGCAGCATCAGCCCTACTACAACGTTCTGCTCAAGGACGACAAGAAATATCCCTACGTTTGTATTACTTGGTCGGATGCTTACCCCCGCATTTTTATCACCCGCAGGCGCAATCTCGGCTCTGCCAAAGATAAATATTACGGGCCCTATGTCGATGTGCACAATCTCAAACGCACCTTAGGGATTATCAAGCGTGTCTTTCCCCTGCGCCAGCGTCCCAAACCGATGTTTAAAGATCGCCCCTGTCTCAACTATGACATGGGTCTATGTCCCGGAGTTTGCCAGCAACTAATTAGCCCAGAGGACTACCACACCACCATGCAACGGGTGGCAATGATTTTTCAGGGGCGCACTCGCGAGTTGATCGATGCGCTCTCGGCAAAAATGGAGACCGCCGCCGAGGATTTAGAGTTTGAGAAAGCCGCCTTTATTCGCGACCAAATCAACACGCTCAAGCATCTGGGGGCAGACCAAAAGGTGTCCCTGCCCGACGATACGGTTTCTCGCGATGCGATCGCCCTTGCCCATGACGAACAACATACCTGCATTCAGCTTTTCCAAATCCGTGCAGGGCGGCTGGTAGGGCGGCTTGCCTTTTTGGCAGACAGCCAAGGCGATTCATCGGCAATGATTTTGCAACGGGCCTTAGAGGCGCATTATCAGAGTTGCGACCCCGTCGAGATTCCCAATGAAGTGCATACCCAATTGGAACTGCCCGAAGCCGAGGTCTTAAGTGCTTGGCTGAGCCAGCGCAAGAGTAAAAAGGTGACGATTTTTATGCCCCAACGCCAGCAAAAAGCCGAGCTAATCGAGATGGTCGAGCGTAACGCGCAGTACGAGTTGGCAAGAATTCAAAGACAGAGCGATCGCAACCAGCAAAGCCTTGAGGGGTTAGCCGAAATTCTGGATTTACCGACATTGCCCCATCGCATTGAGGGCTACGATATTTCCCACATTCAAGGGTCGGATGCCGTTGCCAGTCAGGTTGTGTTTATTGATGGCTTACCTGCCAAGCAACATTACCGCCACTACAAAATCCGCAATCCTGAAATTACCTCAGGGCACTCCGATGATTTTGCCAGTCTGGCGGAGGTCGTGAGTAGGAGGTTTCGCAAGTACGCGATCGCACCACAATCCATAGAAAAAACCACAGAGCCATCCACAGAGCGATCGTCGCCTGAAGAATTTGACGAAGATTTTCCCGATCTCGTCATGATTGATGGCGGCAAAGGGCAACTCTCAGCGGTAATGGCTGTAATTGAAGATCTGGGGCTTGCCGAACAACTTAGGGTAATTAGTCTTGCCAAAAAACGCGAAGAAATCTTTTTGCCTTACCAAACCCAACCAATTGGCATCGATGCCGAGCACGCTGGCGTACAGCTATTGAGACGGCTGCGAGACGAAGCCCACCGCTTTGCCATTACCTTTCATCGCAAAAAACGCAGTCAGCGCATGCAGCGATCGCACCTCGACCAAATCCCCGGCTTGGGGCATCATCGCCAAAAGCAACTCTTAGAGAAGTTCCACTCTGTAGAATACGTGCGCCAAGCCAGTGTTGCGCAAATTGCTGAAACCCCTGGTATCGGTGACAAACTCGCCCAGCAAATCTACGCGCATTTTCACCCAGTTACCTAATATCAATTTCTCTTAGAATTTGCAACAGATCGGGTTTTGGATTCCGCACAGGGCGCAATCTTTTCAAAAAATGATATGGGCTGGGCTTAGGTGTTTTCTGCGAAGCCATAAGCATGCAAATGGTTGCCCATGATACTATGTAAGAGAATCACGTTTCACACTAAGCTGTCTAGCTGCTAGTTGTGCGCTCGATCGCTTTATTAGCCTCAAGTTAATGGTAGCGTGAGCAGAAACGTATCTGGGTTGGAAGACTTTAGGTTAAAAACTTAGACCCAAAGGAGCAATATATTTTTGTATCCACAGAAGTATATTTAGGTAATTGTTAAAGGACTTTGCTTTATTAAGGAAAAGGTAAGGATATGGGACTATTAGATCGCATCGGCATGGTGGTCAAGTCTAACGTAAATGCGATGGTCACCTCCGCTGAAGACCCAGAAAAGATTCTGGAGCAAACAATCATCGATATGCAGGAAGATCTGGTGCAACTGCGTCAAGCAGTAGCCCAATCAATGGCAGCCCTAAAGCGTCAAGAGCAACAGTATAACCAAGCTAATACCCAAGCTCAAGAATGGGAGCGTCGGGCAATGTTGGCACTGCAAAAGGGGGATGAAAATCTAGCACGGGAAGCATTAAGCCGCAAAAAAACTCATTCTGACACCGTTGCTTCCCTTAAGGGCAGTCTCGATCAGCAAACAGTTCAGGTTGATGCCCTCAAGCGTAATCTTGTTGGTCTTGAAGGCAAAATTTCTGAGGCTAAAACCAAGAAAGAAATGCTCAAGGCGCGTCTGCAATCTGCCAAAGCCCAAGAAAATCTCAACAATATGTTGGGCAAGGTCAATACCAACTCTGCCTCGGCAACTTTTGAACGCATGGAAGAGCGGGTATTGATGGCTGAAGCCAAAGCGGGTGCTTCTGCTGAGCTAGGCATGGACAACCTTGAAAGCCAATTTGCTCAGTTAGAATCAGGTAGCGGTGTCGATGACGAACTCGCAGCACTAAAAGCAAAAATGATTGCTGGTAGCAGCCCTTCTACCCCTGCTTTACCTTCTGACTCAACCAAGTCTTCGGTTGGTAATGTTGATGCCGAGCTGGATGCCCTGCGCAGACAAATGGGTAAATAGCAAAATTTGATGTTTATGTTGATAGGGGCGAACGGTTCGCCCCTATTTTCGTTTTACAAACAATAATTGGTCGATCGAAAGCTTGACTTTATCCCATTTTCAAAAAACACCTTCGCATTGCTTTGTAAAAAAAGTGCGGAGTGCGGCACTCAACTCTCAATCTGTTGCAAATTCAAGTGAAATAGGTATTAGTAAGGGAAAGATAAGGATATGGGACTCATACAACGCATTAGCATGGCGATCGAATCTAATCTCAATGCACTCGTCACCGATGCGGAAGATCCAAAAAAAATTTTAGAGCAGACAATCCTTGATATGCAGGAAGATTTGGTACAGTTGCGGCAAGCAGTAGCCCAAGCGATCGCCGCCCAAAAGCTTCAACAAGATGAGTACAACAAAACGAATATCGAAGCTGAAAACTGGGAACGTCGAGCGCTGCTTGCCATCCAAAAAGAGGATGAAAGTTTGGCGCGTGAAGCCCTGAGACGCAAAAAAGCTGCTACTGCTACTGCTGCATCGCTGAGTGAGAATCTCGAACGACATACAGGTGAGGTTGCGAAACTAAAGCTTAGTTTGGCGGCATTGGAAAGCAAGCTTTCTGAAGCTAAAACGATGAAATCTGTGCTTACGGCACGCTTGCAGGCGGCTAATGCACAAACTAATATCAACAATGTTTTGGGCGAGGTCAATACCGACTCGGCTTTTGCCACCTTCGATCGCATGAAAGAAAAAGTAGCGATCGCGGAAGCAGAAGCTGCGGCTACGGCTGAGTTGGGCATGGATGCACTCGAACTCAAATTTGCTCAACTGGAAGCAGGCAGTGATGAAGATGATGAGCTTGCCGCATTAAAGTTAAAAGCGATCGCTGGTAGTAGCCCTTCTACCCCTGTATTACCACCTTCTGAGTAGTCTCAAAATCCGTGCAAATCCTTGATTCAGATCTTTTGCTTTTCTGCTACTTTTAAATCATCTGATTTTTGTGTGAAGGAATGTCTAGTGCTATGCGTAAAAGCTTAGGTATTGCGCTCTCGTTGATGTTGGCTTGCTTGCCCGCGCAAATATTATGCAGTGAAAGCACTTGGGCGCAGAGGACGGCAGACCGAAAAGCCGAGGCAGATATATTGATGAAGCAAGGGAATCAGCAATATCAAATCAGCCAGTTTGAGTCAGCATTGCAGTCATGGCAACAAGCACTGACGATCTATCAGCAAATCAAAGATCGACAGGGTGAGGGTAGAACGCTGGGAAATTTGGGAAAAGCTTACGAAGCGCTTGGGAAGTATGATGAGGCAATCGAGTCCAATCAAAAGAGTTTAGCGATCGCCCAAGAGATTGGCGATCGCCGTGGCGAAGGAGAAGCTCTGATCGATTTGGGTGTTGTCTACCGCACTCGTGGAAACTACGCTAAAGCGATCGAATATCACGCACAAAGTTTAGTGATTACCCGCGAGATTAAAGATCGTCGTGGCGAAGGATCGGCTTTGGGTAATTTGGGCATGAATTACTATGCTCAGGGTAACTATGCCAAAGCGATCGAATATCACGAGCAACGTTTAGCCATTGCCCGCGAAATCAAAGACCGCCAAGGCGAAGGGAATGCAATGGGCAATCTTGGCAATGCCTATCGTTCTCAGGGGCACTATGCCAAAGCGATCGAATATCAAGAAAGACGTTTGGCGATTACCCGCGAGCTTAAAGATTTGAGAGGGGAAGGACAATCTCTCGGGTTTTTAGGACTTGTTTATCGGTCTCTGGGCAACTATACCAAATCGATTGACTATTACAAGCAGAGCTTAGCGATCGCAATCCGCATCAAGGATCGACTGGGTAAAGCAAAATCGCTTGGTTACTTGGGGAATGTGTTTTATGACCTCGGTGACTATAACGAGGCGATTAAGTACCACCAGTCGAGTTTAGAGGCGGCTCGGGAAATTCGCGATCGGCGTGGGGAAGGAAAATCACTAGGATTCCTCGGTCGTGCTTACGCGGCTCAGGGCAATTATGACAAAGCCATCCAATACTACGAGTCTAGTTTAAAGATTGCCCAAGAGATTGGCGATCGCCTTGGGGAAGGCGAAACACTGGATTTCTTGGGAGGTATTTACCAGGTGCGTGGCGATTATGCCAAAGCAATTGACTATCACAAGTCAGGGTTAGACATCGCCCGTAAAATCAAAAACCGCGATGGTGAAAGAATTGCCCTGAGTAACCTTGGGCTTACGCTACAAAAGCAGAACCAACTCGATTTGTCTATCGTTTTCTATAAGCAATCGGTTAATGTCAGCGAATCCATTCGCAAAGACATCCGAGGATTAAAAAAAGAAGAGCAGCAATCTTACCTCAACACGGTTGCTGGTAATTATCGCAGACTTGCCGATCTCCTAGTCAAACAAGGTCGCGTTATGGAAGCACTGCAAATCTTAGACCTACTTAAAGTTCAAGAACTTGAAGACTTCCTTAAAAACATTAAAGGGAACGATCGCACGGCACAGGGCGTTAGGCTTTTAGAACCAGAAAGAGTTGTCAGTGGACAGTTGACAGGTGTGAGTTTTGAGAAGATCCCCGAACTCAATCGCAATCTAGCAGATCGGATTCAGCAGATTCCTCAGGCAGAAATCAACAAGGTTCCAGAGTACTTGCAAAAAATCCCACAGGGGACAGTGCTACTTTATCCTTTGATTTTAGGCGATCGCTTAGAAATCATCCTCTTCTCACCCAATACCATTCCCATCCATCGCACTGTCCCCATTAAAAAAGCCGATCTAGAAAAGCTCGTAGAAGACTTCAGATCCGATATCCGCGATCCAACTTCCTTAGATATCAAAAACTCAAGTCAAAAGCTCTACGACCTACTGATTAAACCGATCGAAGCCGAACTCACGCAAGCCAAAACGGACACAGTTCTCTACGCACCTGATGGCTTATTACGCTACATTCCGCTGGCGGCGCTCTATGATGGCAAACAGTGGCTAGTTGAGAAATATCGCACCAGTAACCTGATCGCCTATAGCCTCACAGACTTCGATCGAAAAACCAAAACTATCCCTCATATTCTTGCAGGAGCTTTTGGGAAAGGCGATCCAAGCTCGAAGCAAGCTTCTCTGCCTGCCACGATCGCAGAAGTCAGCGAAATCACCAAAACCTTTCCCAATACGGTTAATTTGGTTGAGGCACAATTTAGTCGGGCAGCTACTGAAGCTCAGATGTCAAACCATAACATTCTGCACCTCGCCACCCATGCTGAGTTCAATTTGGGGAATCCCGATAACTCGTTTATCATCTTTGGCAATGGCGATACCGTGCGGTTAAGCGAGATCGTCGATTGGAAGATGAGCAATATTGACCTGATCGTGTTGAGTGCTTGTCAAACGGGCGTGGGAAAACTCGGGGATGGGGTTGAGATTCTTGGTTTTGGCTATCAAGTACAGAGGGCAGGGGCAAAAGCCGCGATCGCTTCGCTATGGTCGGTTTCTGATGGTGGTACGCAAGTCTTGATGCAGTCCTTTTATGAGTATGTGAAGCGATTGAATTTCACCAAAGCCGAAGCATTGAGGCAAGCACAAATTTCTACAATTCGCAGCCAAAAATTTAGCCATCCCTTTTACTGGTCGGCTTTTATCTTGATTGGCAATGGGCAATAGTGACGAGTTAAAACGGCGGATCTCAACCTAGATAGGGGTTAGTAAAACCAAGCATCTTTGGACGAGAATTAACGTCAAAGCGAAATAATGTTGGGAAGAACACAAAACCACCTGTAAAATCAAGGGTGACCCATATTTTGCATGATTTATGACCATTCAAGTCTACGGAATTCCCAACTGCGGAACTTGTAAAAAAGCTCTAGCATGGCTACAAGACAAAAACATTGACTACGAATTTATCAATACCAAAGAGCAGCCACCCAGTGAAAGCGCGATCGCGCTATGGGTAAAAGCTCTTGGCAATCAACCCATGCGAAATACCTCTGGGCAATCCTATCGATCGCTTGGGGCTGAGAAAGAAGCATGGACAGATGTGGAATGGATAGAAGCCTTTAGTAAAGATTCGATGCTTCTAAAACGTCCTCTGTTTGTCAAGGATGGCATTGCCGTATCCGTAGGATTTCGCAACCCTGAAGATTTACGCCAAAAACTAGCCTAGCTTTTTTGAACTTTGACGCAGTAAAAAATTATCTACCTGTAAATAATATTCCTCTGGGAATCCGTTCAAAATTTATCCTTTGAAAATGTATTGAATCCTTCTTTGGCTCATCCTCACTTTCAAGATTGTTAACTATTCTATGAAGAAATCGTTTTTAGTTGTTCTCAGCCTCATGGTTGGGCTGACATCCTTTAGTTCTACTGTGCGGGCGGATAGCTACAGGATTCAACCAGAAAGGGTACTCAGCGTCGTGACGGCTGACTGGAATAAGGATGGCAACTTCGATCGCGCAATTTTGATTGAAGCTGAACCGACAGAAGTAGACCTTTTGATTTATCTTTCCGACGGGCATGGCAAGATGCAATTGGCGATCGCTAAGAAAAATATCGCTTGGCGCGGCGCGATGTGGGGAACACAGCCGACGATGAATATCAATCCAGTCAGATCTTTGGAAATTATTTCTGGGAATGATGCGATCGGTCGAAATCGCTGGATGCAAAAACTTACCGTTGCCTATCGCAATCGTGAGTTTACAGTCGTGGGTTACACATACAACGCAAGAGATACCCTCGATCTTGATGATCAGATGGAATGCGATGTCAATTTACTCACGGGCATGGGCATCAAAAATGGACAATCGTTTATGACTTCTGCTTCTGCTGTGACCCTAGCCAATTGGTCTGAGACTTCATCTCCCAAGGAATGCCATTAACTTGACACGATCGCCAACGACTCCAAAAAACGCCGATTTCTTCGAACTGTTTACACAAACAGCGTCTGGTCAGAAGTTTTAAGTTCCTTAGCGAGATCGAGTGCTTGCTGATAGTTGGCGATCGCACCCTGTTCTAAAAATTCATTTGCCGCATTTTGGATGTCCGCGATCGAATCGGTCTGTTGCCCCAAGCTATATCTGGCAATGCCGCGATTGAGCCAAGCCTCAGGGTTGTGAGGATTAATTTGCAAAGATTGGCTCAGATCGGCGATCGCTTGGGCGTAGTTGCGTTGTCGATGATGGGCACAGCCACGATTGTAGTATGCTCGATCGTCGCGATCGTTCCACGCAATGGCATGGCTATAGTCAGCTAGAGCTGCCGAGACATCTTTTAACGCGAAATAGGTCAACCCTCGGTCATTGTGGATATTTGCATAGGTACTACCAAATTCAGAGGATGAATTCGGAATTTGTGTCGTTTCCCCATTCCCAAACTGGAGCGATAGCGATGCGAGGGATCGGTCGTAATCTGAGATCGCTTCTCGATAATGCCCTAGCTCAAACTTTGCTAAGCCCCGATTGTAAGCAGCCCTAAAATCACTGGGAATAAGCTGTAGTAATCGGTCGTAGTCAGCGATCGCCTTTTCGTAGCGCTTCAATCGGTAATAAGATAGCCCTCGATTAAGATAGGCTTCGGGATTTTGAGGATTTATCTTTTGGGCTTGGGTGCAGTCAACTACAGCATTTTGATACTGAGCAGTCTGCAAATAGGCTAAACAGCGATTGCTATAGGCAGCACTGAGGTTTGTCTCGAGCGCGATCGCATGGTTAAAACCCGCGATCGCGGCTTGATAATTGCCCAACTGCATCTGCTCGACAGCCTGTTGAAATGGCGACATTGCGGCGGCTGCGCTTTGATTGAAGAAGCGATCGCTTGGCGCAAAAAGAAGGAGGCAAATCACAACCCATAGAATGCCCGTAATCCTTAACAATCTATCAATGCGTTGCATGAGTTTGCCTCAATTCTTGATGAATTATTGCTTGTGGAATCGCTAAAGTAGGCTGCCTACTTTTTCTTTGCCCAGCCGTTATCAGCTTGGGCTAATACATAGCTAGCGACATTCTCAATCTGCTCGGCATTCAGCTTTTTCCCAAAGGCGGGCATGCCACCTTTGCCATTGGTAACTTGCTTGGTAACTGCCTCAATGGAATACATGCCGTACTCTTGAAGTGCCGCCAGCTTTAAGGTTTTATTCTTCACGACGTTGTTATTGCCCTGTAGATGGCAGCCAATGCAGTTTGCTTTAAAGATTTTGGCTCCATCGGCAATATCCGCCGCAGAGGATGGTTGCACGAAAGCCAATAGGCACAAGCTCATGGTTAGAAATATGGCTACAATCGTTCTCTTCACGTTGATTCTCCTTGGATAATGTGGGTTGCCTAGATGATTTGCCCTATCATTGTTTCGATAGAGATACGCTTACGTCAAATGACAGCCTGTCAAACAAGCCATAAACATCAAGAATGATGTGCCAGAAGCTTTGGTTAAGGTAGTGAGAACACAACCTCAATGGTGCGGTTCTCCTGACTGTAAGTCGAATGGAACCTCACCGATAATAACTGTGTGGGCAATGAAGCTCACAAAAACAAATACACAAACCCTTACACAGGAGGACTGATAGATATGTTGATGCGTTGGCAACCCTTTCAAGAAGCCGATCTGTTACGCCGTCAGTTCGATCGCCTTTTTAGCGATGTAGCTGCCCTTACGAGCGAAGCAACGGGTACAGAATGGCTACCTGCTACTGAATTACATGATGACGGCGAAAACCTCACACTTCGTGCCATTATTCCTGGAATGGAGGCTAAAGATCTAGATATCCAAGTTACCAAGGATACAGTCACTCTTTCTGGCGAACGTCGTTATGAAAAGGAAGATAAGACCAAAGACTACTTCTGGAGCGAAGTTAAGTACGGTAAGTTCTATCGCGTCATTCAATTGCCGATCGCCGTTCAAAACGACCAAGTGAAGGCTGAATACAATAATGGTATTCTGACGCTGACTTTGCCTAAGGCTCCCGAACTTAAAGCCTTTAAGGTCAATCTCCCCAACTTGGAATCAACAGAAACTGCCAAAAACTTGGAAGGTAAACAATAGTTTCGTGTGAGTTGCACATTTATGCAAACGTGATACGTGAAAGTGAAGTAAGTTAATGAAGTTGCGATCGCTGTTGAGGATTTCCCCAACAGCGATTTTTTATTTGCAAAGCTCTATGGCTTTCACAGCTTGATATTGTCAAACACTAGTCTTTGAAAGCGCTTCAATGCGTTCTACCCAATCATTAAAATACATACATTCGCGGCGGATAGTGTCTAATCCAATATCCAGAGCTATTAGAGAGCCGTGTAGAACTTTTTCATAGTTGCTGCATATATTGAGGATTCGTTTAGAAGGAGCTGTTGCCTGTCCATCATTGATATGCTCAGGTGAGTCAAAACTGTTCCGAATATCGAGCAACTTGCTGGTTAAGTCAGGGCTGCTAAACCAGTTTGTAAATGCATTAGGGTCACTAAATAAAAGTCCTTCAAACTCATGAATGACAAGATTGGCAATGAAGTTGGGTTGCGCGATATCTTTTTGAAATGCCTTTTCAATAGCCTTTGCTTGCTCAATTGACGAAGCCCCAATAGAAGATGACATTCCTGGGAAGTCTGATGGCAATGCATAAAAATCTAGAAGTGTTGTGACCCATGCGGTACGGTCTTCTTTACACTTGGTTTCAATTTGCCATTTGATTTTATGGTAAGAGACAACGCCCCCTTTGCCCTGCATACTTGTGCGTAAAACAATTGGGGTCAGCCAGATATCCAGACGATGAAAATGCTCAGACAAAACATCGCCGACAAAGGTCTCTTCCGTTTGACCTTCGCAGAAAACAATAACTCTAATCATCTGGACGGTCTCCCACCCAAGATGTTTTTCTGCCATAGCTCGCCAAGGGAATATTCTTCGAGCCAGCTTTCTAGCTCATTTTCATTAAGTCGATGTAGATATGTACATCCCTCATTGCGATCGGCAACAATTACATCGCTTGCCTCAAATTCGTTTAGTAAAGCAACTGACTGAGTAGAAACGATAATCTGCTTCGATTTGGAAGTAGCACGTAGTAAAGAAGCTAAGACATTGATCGCATACGGGTGAAGTCCTAATTCTGGCTCATCAATTAAGATCGTTTCGGGTTGGTTTGCTTCTGGCTGCATCAAAACTGTTGCTAGACAAATAAAACGTAAAGTTCCATCTGATAATTGATACGCTTTAAATGGCTTGTCTTCACCTTTTTCAAACCACTCTAGTTCGATTTGGTCTGGGTTATTCAGCTGCGGACGTAGGCAAAAATCACCAAAGAATGGAGCGACCAGTTGGATGGTTTTCACAATTCTTTGATAATGCGTCTGATGTTGTTCTTTTAGTAAGAATAAGTATGCGGCTAGATTCTGGGCATCCGATCGCAAATAAATGTTGTCGTTAATTGCCTGTCGTTGCTTTACCAGAGAGCTGTCGCCAGTGTCGTGAAAGTGGTAAAGTCGCCAGCTTTTCATCACTGGGACGGTGTAATCATAAAATATAGCATCTGCATCTTCAACCTCAGTTTCAAAATGTCCTGCGCCAAGATACCAACCGCCCTCAACGTTCCAGCAAAGTGTCTCATCAGTAAATACCATGCGGTTATCTTGAGTTGGTCCTAATGCGAATATATAGCCGTAATTCCCAAAGTAGAGTTCTGCAATGATCTCGTCAGTCTTTTTTCGACCAAAATGCAGGAGCGCATCTGGCCCACCTTGCTTGCTAACGTAGAGCTGTAGCTTTCTTGCCAGCATCTGCTGGATCATCTGAAAAAAACTGATAAAGTTTGATTTACCAGCTCCATTCGCACCGATCAATACATTCAGTTCTTTTAACTCAAGATCGCATTCACGGATTGATTTAAAACCTTTTATAACAATGCGAGACAACTGATTTTGGTTCATCTTTTAGTCTCCTAAACCGATGAGCATGACGCAGATTAAGTATAGAAATGCCAAAAAACGCGACTTAAGTTTTAACATGGCAACACCAAAAGACAAGCATTCACGATCCTGAGTTTAGACCAAAGGCGATCGCCCCGAAACTTTGGCTAGTAACTGAGCATCCAATGCCAGAATGTAATCGCGCCCATAGGCATCGTTTTCAAGCGCATCTACCAAATGTTGGGGCAAATCTTGAGAGACTTCGCGGCTGCAACTGGCTGCGGCTAGCGCGATCGTTGCCACCGTATCCACATCGCCCCCAAAGTTAATACTGTCGCGCAAAACTTCGCTGAGGCTATCGTTACGAGTCACAGCAGTCACAGCGGCTCTGACACTCATCCATCCTTTCGCTCCTACTTCGCCTTGCCATGCGATCGCCCACTGATAGCCTGGAACCTTGGCATCTAGAAAATTCCCCAAGTCTGACTTGGCTCCTAGGTCGTATAAAAAGTAATGGGTCATCAAGGCAGATGCTTGGGCTGCCGCAATTCCATCAGGCGTATCGTGCGTGAGCCTTGCTTGAATCGATGCTTTTTCTAGTACTTCAGCGATATCGCCAAAAACACCGATGGGACTCGCTCGCATGGCAGAACCACTTTTATCGCTATTGGCGCGAATGTTGGCAAGAAAGTCTTGTCCCGTTTTGGTTTGCTGGAGGAAGCCATAAAAACGCGATGCATAGCCTTCATGGGGATCGCGGTGAAATACTTCGACAAAACCCTTCGCGAGGGATTCTGGAGTCCAAGGAACTTCGGAAACAATGGCTTCTGCGATCGCTAGACTCATCTGCGTATCATCCGTATATTGACCTGGGCGAATGTCATGTTTGGGATGCTTGATGTAACCCGATAAATCGTTACGCTTGAGAATCGGTGCGGCGGCATATTCAAACCCAGCCCCATAGGCATCACCAATCGCAAGTTCTAACAACATAGGCAGCCATTTTAACTAAAATTTAACTTCGCAAGTTTGATTCTTAAAAATTTGCTGGAAGTAGATCTTCTTGGCTCCAATTCCATAAATTTCCCAAGATGTCTGTTTTAAGGAGGGTTTTCAATTCCTTTTCGTAGTTTAAAACTCTAGAGGTATGGCGATAGAGATACAAAGAATTTATTTCCTCGAGAAAATTAAAAAAACATAAAGAAATAAATTCAATTTACTTTTGGTTTCACTGAAAAAATTTATAGACAACTCATGCATCAGAGTGTACGAATGCTGTATTTATATCCGATCCCAAAAACATTCCTAAAGCTTATTGGTATTTTAACCAACTTCTCAGGCTTAGCGTGCATGATAAATAAGATGTTGCTTTAATCAATTTGATTTCGTCCGTTGCAAGATAGGGAAAGCTATGAAAAGAAAAAATATAATTTCTGTACTGATTCTGACTGCCCTGATCGTTGCAGCAAGCATTTGGTACGGTCAGAATCACGGACTTTTACCCTTGGCTTTAGGCCCTGAAGCTGCCCTGTACGATAGTTTGTTTGGAACCCTGATCGGAATTGCGTTTGGGCTGTTTCTAATCGTTCAAGGCGTGCTTATATTTTCGATCTTTAGATTTCGGCAGCGTAAAGGCGACGATACAGACGGTCCTGCCATTCATGAAAATTTACGTCTAGAGTTAATTTGGACGGCGATCCCTACGGTGATGGTGATGTGGGTAGGAATCTATAGTTTCGATATCTATACGACCATGCAAGGAACATCGTCGATCAATAGCCCCATGTCGCACAACCACCAACAGCACCAGAGTACGATGGTGGCGATGGCAGCTTCTACAAATTCAGACATGGATTCTGTAATGAGCTTAGAAGCGAGTAAAACGCGGACTGACACTATGCCAAGTTTGGCTAAAACTAAAGCGAAAACGGATCGCTCGACAAATACGATCGCGGCGTTGGATATTACAGAAAAACCCATGGCGATCGAAGTTACGGGTATGCAGTTTGCTTGGATTTTTAATTACCCCAACGATATTGCCGTCGGCGAACTTCACATTCCTGTCAATCGCAAAATTAGGCTGAATTTATCGGCCGCCGATGTGATTCATGCTTTTTGGGTTCCCCAATTGCGACTAAAACAAGATGCTGTCCCCGGACTTCCAACGCATATCGAATTTTCCGCAGATAAAGTCGGCGAATATCCTGTTGTATGTGCGGAATTATGTGGTTCTTATCACGGTGGTATGCGGACAACCATGGTCGTGCATACACCTGAAGACTATGAAAGCTGGCTCAAAGAACAACTATTAGAGGCAAGTGCCCCCAGCGATCGCGCCGTAGCTTCAATTGGTAATCATCCTAAAAATCCACAGCAGATGTCTGAAACCGAATATCTGTCGGGAAAGGCTAATTCCCTCTCGGACAAAATGGGAATTGATTCTGAAATGTTAGGTCATATTCATCCCGTAACTCATCACGCAGATTCCAATATCTAATCGCTATGACACAAGTAATTGAAAAAACTGGCAATATTGGCGAAGCACCGCAGCCAGACAAAACTCCGTTTTGGGAGTTTTTTAGCTTTAGTACAGACCATAAGGTAATTGGGATTCAGTACCTTGTGACCACCTTTGCTTTTTATCTGTTGGGCGGAGTTTTGGCATCGATCATCCGAGCCGAGCTAACCACACCAGATTCTGACCTGTTGCCGCCCGAGCTATATAACGGGCTTTTCACGATGCACGGTACAATCATGATCTTTTTGTGGATCGTGCCCGCCGTCACGGGTGGATTTGGTAATTATCTCGTGCCTTTAATGATTGGGGCGAGAGATATGGCGTTCCCGAAACTGAATGCGATCGCCTTCTGGATGATCCCACCTGCGGGAGCTTTGTTAATTAGCAGTTTCTTTTTTGGACCCTCTTCCACAGGTTGGACGGCTTACCCACCCCTGAGTATTTTGACCGAACAGCATATCGGTCAAGCGATTTGGATTTTTAGCATCATCCTGTTAGGAACATCGTCGATTTTGGCGGCAGTAAATTTTGTCGTGACGATTTGGTCGATGCGGATGCCTGGCATGGATTTGTTCAGTATGCCGCTGTTTTGCTGGGCAATGATGGCAACATCTTGTTTAGTGCTCGTTGCCACACCAGTACTTGCAGGCGCAATGATTTTACTGGCGTTTGACCTGCTGGTCGGAACGTCATTTTTTAACCCCACAGGCGGTGGTAACCCAGTCGTCTATCAGCATTTATTCTGGTTCTATTCTCACCCTGCTGTGTATGTGATGGTTTTGCCCGTGTTTGGCATTATCTCTGAGGTTTTACCTCCTCACTCACGCAAGCCAATTTTTGGTTACAAAGCGATCGCCTATTCATCCATGGTAATTTGCGTTTTAGGGTTAGTGGTGTGGGCGCACCACATGTTTACAAGCGGTACGCCTGACTGGTTGCGCGTGTTCTTTATGATCGCCACCTTACTCGTAGCAGTTCCTACAGGGATCAAGGTGTTTAGCTGGTTAGCCACCCTTTGGGGTGGGAAGTTACGCCTCAACAGCCCCCTCTTGTTTGCGATGGGCTTTATCTCGATGTTTGTGGTCGGTGGTTTGAGCGGCGTCATGCTGGGTTCAATCCCGATTGACATCCACGTTCACGATACTTATTTTATCGTCGCCCACTTTCACTATGTATTGTTTGGCGGTAGCGTCTTTGGCATCTACGCTGGTATCTACCACTGGTTTCCAAAGATTACGGGCAGAATGATTAATGAGTTTTGGGGTAAGGTGCATTTTGCGCTTACCTTCATTGGCTTTAACCTCTGCTTTTTCCCCATGCACGTCTTGGGGCTTCAGGGAATGCCGCGCAGAGTGGCGCAGTACGATCCTCAATTTGCCACGATCAACATCATCTGTTCGGTTGGGGCATTTATCTTAGCAATTTCCACAATTCCTTTTGTCATCAATGCTGCCTACAGTTGGCTGCGCGGACCCCAGGCGACCGATAATCCTTGGGATGCCTTGACATTAGAATGGACAACTTCTTCACCCCCGATTCCCCATAACTGGGTTGGCGAACCCGTACTAGCTACAGGACCATACGATTACGGTGTGGATGAGTACGACGACGAATACGATGATTAACAACCTCTCCCTCCCAGCCTCGATCTCCTTTTAGGAAATGGAGGAGCAAGAAGCCCTCTCCCACGAGGAGAGGGGTTGGGGAGAGTCAGATTACCAGAATCTAAAGCAAGATCATCTTGCTTGCTCAATTTCAACCTATAACTTTATCTACAGATTCCCATGCAAGGATCGACTATTGATTCAACCCAAGTTGAGCTAAATCATTCTCCGATTGCTCATGCCGAAGCTCACCATGCCGAGCATCCCGACCTCAGAGTGTTTGGGCTGATTGTGTTCCTGATTTCTGAAGGAATGCTGTTTGTAGGGTTGTTTGTTGCCTACCTCACGTTCAGATCGGTTGCACCTGCTTGGCCCCCCGAAGGCACTCCCGAATTAGAGCTTTTACTGCCAGGGATTAATACAATCATTCTGGTCTCTAGTAGTTTTGTGATTCACCAAGCCGATCGTGCGATTAAGCACAATAAAGTCGTGGCGACCCGTAATTGGTTTATTGCTACCTTTATCATGGGCGCAATTTTTATTGCGGGTCAGGTTTATGAATATAACCATCTAGAATTTGGTCTCACTACCAATCTTTTTGCCAGCACTTTTTATGTACTGACTGGGTTTCACGGCTTTCACGTTCTGGTGGGCTTAACCTTTATTGCGGCGGCAGTGGTGCGATCGCTGAAAGCAGGACATTATTCTGACACCAAGCACTTTGGCATTGAGGCAGCCTCGATCTATTGGCACTTTGTAGACATTATCTGGATCGTGCTGTTCTTGATTCTCTATATTTTGTAGAGTTGTAGAGATCCTTAATTGTTTGCGAACGTAGTACGGGCTGACAGCCCGTTCAGGCAAGAGGGTTGCGCTACAAATGAACTACATTATTCCAAAATGCACATATCCGTGTAATAATAAAAGACCGTGCTTTCAAATAATGTTTTCAAACTAGGAAAATGGCTAAAGGCGTTCGCATCATTATTTCTCTGGAATGCACCGAGTGTCGCACAAATATCGATAAGCGATCGCCCGGTGTCAACCGCTACACGACCACCAAAAATCGTCGCAACACGACCGCGAGGATAGAGCTAAAGAAATTCTGCCCTCATTGCAACAAGCATACCGTTCACAAAGAAATTAAATAACCATTAGGTAGTTGATTAAATAGCTATGTCCTTTTATCGTAAGCGCCTTTCTCCGATCAATCCCAAAGATCCGATCGACTATAAAGATGTAGATTTACTCCGTAAGTACATCACCGAACGTGGCAAGATTTTGCCTCGTCGCATCACTGGCTTGACTGCCAAGCAACAACGCCAACTCACCACAGCGATCAAACAAGCTAGAGTAGTTGCTCTATTGCCTTTCATCAACAAAGAAGGTTAGAAAACAAGCTAGGGCATTCGCTCTGGTTCGATTTTTCGTCCATGCCCAATGCTCTATGATTGGGCATGTTTTGCGTTTTTAAACGATCTATCTTGGTATATAGCTGTTACCGTCCATGCAGAGCAGCATAATTTCTCTATGAGTCAACTACAGCAAGAATTAGAACAGGCAGTTAATCTTCGACGTACCTTTGCAATTATTTCTCACCCTGATGCAGGGAAAACGACACTGACTGAGAAATTGCTGTTGTATGGAGGAGCGATTCATTTGGCGGGTGCTGTCAAAGCCAGAGCGTCACAGCGTCATGTCACCTCAGATTGGATGGAGTTAGAACAACAGAGGGGCATTTCGATCACCTCCACCGTCTTGCAGTTTAACTATCAAGGATGTTGCGTTAATTTACTCGATACCCCAGGCCACAAAGATTTTAGCGAAGATACCTATCGCACCTTGGCAGCCGCAGATAATGCCGTGATGTTGGTCGATGCCGCCAAGGGTTTAGAGACCCAGACCCGCAAACTTTTTGAAGTCTGTCGGATGCGATCGCTGCCCATTTTTACCTTTATCAACAAACTCGATCGCCCTGCCCGCGAGCCTTTAGATCTCTTAGATGAAATCGAGAAAGAACTAGGCTTGATCCCCTATGCGATGAATTATCCGATTGGGACAGGCGATCGCTTTAAGGGTGTCTACGATCGAGCCAGTAAGACAATTCACCTATTTAAGCGCAGCGGTCACGGGCAACGGGAAGCCGAGGTGCAAATTTTGCCTGCCGACGATCCGCAAATCCTAGACTACATCGACCAAGATTTATACGAGCAATTTCTAGAAGATTTAGAAGTGTTGGAGACCTTGGGTCCAGAGTTAGACACAAAAGCCTTGCATCAAGGCAAAATCACGCCCATCTTTTTTGGCAGTGCCATGACCAACTTTGGTGTGGAGCTATTTCTCAAGTCATTTTTAGAACATGCCCTCAAACCAGGTGTCCATGACAGCAGCATTGGCGAAGTTTCGCCCGTGGATGAAGAGTTTTCTGCCTTTGTGTTTAAGCTACAGGCAAACATGGATCCGAAGCACCGCGATCGGATTGCCTTTGTGCGGGTTTGCTCGGGTAAGTTTGAAAAGGATATGGCGGTCACCCATGTGCGCAGTGGTAAGTCCATTCGCCTCTCTCACGCCCAGAAATTGTTTGGTCAAGACCGCGAAGCGATCGACATAGCCTATGCTGGCGATGTGATTGGCTTAAATAACCCTGGCATGTTTGCGATCGGGGACACGATTTGTATTGGCAAAAAGCGTCAATATGCTGGTATTCCTTGTTTTTCGCCTGAAATTTTTGCTTACCTTCGCAATCCCAATCCCTCAAAGTTTAAGCAATTTCGGAAGGGTGTAGCGGAATTGCAAGAGGAAGGAGCGATTCAAATTATGTATTCGGTGGACGAGGCAAAGCGAGATCCCATCTTGGGTGCAGTCGGGCAATTGCAGTTTGAGGTCGTTCAGTTCCGTTTACAGAGTGAATATGGTGTGGAATCACAGTTAGAATCTCTTGGTTTCTCGGTGGCTCGTTGGGTAGAAGATGGTTGGGAAGCCCTAGAGGAAGTCGGCAGATTATTTAATACCCTTGTCGTTAAAGACAGTTTGGGTCGTCCTGTCCTCCTGTTTAAAAACACTTGGAACCTCAGTCAAATTGAAGCCGATCATCCTAAACTGAGACTGAAAGCGATCGCCCCGATCGCTGGCTTTACGACTTGATCTTGCCCTGACCGTATCAACCCATGGCTTTCAGTCAATCTCAATTCTTCAATTTGCGATAGGAAGCTAAGTCGGCGGCTAAGAGAATGGATTCGATCAGGCTGGCGGGATTGGCGATGCCTTTGCCTGCAATATCAAAAGCCGTGCCATGATCGGGAGAAGTTCGTACAAAGGGTAGACCTATTGTGGTGTTGACCGCCCGATCGAAGGCGAGAAGTTTCACTGGAATCAGCCCTTGATCGTGATACATCGCTAGATAGGCATCATGTCCTACATGAATCCGATCGCTTTCATACCATGCCTGAGCAGGCTTTACCCACATTGTATCGGGCGGAATCGCACCATCCACGGGGAAATCAGGATATTTATGGTTCCATTGTTTTAATAATGGATTCAACCATTCCTGTTCCTCTGTGCCTAATTGCCCCTGTTCGCCACTGTGAGGATTGATTCCCGCGATCGCAATTCTCGCCTGTGGTAAACCAAAATCCTTGAGCAGCGATCGCCGCAGAAGCTCCAATTTGCGCTCGATCAGGTCGGGCGTTAAGGCTTGGGTCACTTCACTAAGGGGAATATGCACGGTTGCCAATAACGTTCGCAAGATCCAACCCGTATGGGGCGATCTGCCCACAAACAACATGCCAAACTCTTTGACCCCACTGCGCTCGGCAAGTAACTCCGTCTGCCCCGGGTAGTGATGTCCTGCTAATTTCCAAGCTGACTTGGCGATCGGGGCAGTGACGATCGCGTCAAACTTGCCCGCGAGTGCCTGCGCGATCGCCGTGTCTAAATAGGTAAAGCTAGCTGCCCCACTCGCCGCATTGCCCACGCCGATCGCGATCGGTTCTAGCGTAGCCGTATCGAGCATCTCAAAGCTATCTGGATCGGCTAACGGGAGATTTGTGTGGGCTTTTAATGACAAATAAATGTCTTGGACTTGACTGCGATCGCCCACTACCGTTATCGTACTTAACATTTTATACAGTACGGGATCTGCCAGAGCCTTTAAAACGATCTCTGTACCTATACCCGCAGGATCGCCTAGGGTTAGTGCTAACTTAGGTTGTGGATTCATCGGTTTATCTTGCCCTAAAGGTAAATAAGGTTATCTTGCGTCAGTTTTACAGGTTAGAGCCGTTATGCATCAGTTTTTTATGGTCATATTTGTTGCGATCTAAGATCTTGAGCCACGAATCCTGTCTAGCCACGCTAATATGAATGTCTCAGCCTTAACAACATCTATAGTCCTTGCCAAAATGCCTGTGGATATCTCATTAGAAACTGTCTGGAATCAGGTTCTTGAGCTTTTAGAAAGCCAGCTCAGTCGTCCTACCTATGAAGGCTGGATCAAGACTGTGGTGGCAGAAGAGTTAACCACAGAACGGCTGACCATTCGCACGCCCCACCCCTTTGCCAAAAACTGGCTACATAAATACTATTTTCAGAATATTAACAGCGCCGTAGCCGAAATTTTAGGCTATCCCGTTGAAATTCATATTGTCTCATCGCCTAACCCCAACAGTAGCAAGGAAGCCTTGGTAGAAGACGACAGCGATCGCACTACGCTGCAAGTAGATGAGACAGCCGATCCCAAACATTCAGATCTAAAAAATTCAGAAACCAAAACCCCAGCCGCAAAAGCCCCAGTCCTTTTGCCCCTGCCAGAACTTAGCAATGCCCCTAAAAATAGCACGCTAAACGCCAAGTATGTGTTTACCCGCTTTGTGGTGGGGGCAACCAATCGCATGGCTCATGCCGCCGCTTTAGCCGTTGCCGAGTCCCCTGGGCGCGAGTTTAATCCGCTATTTCTCTGCGGGGGGGTGGGGTTAGGTAAGACCCATCTCATGCAAGCGATCGCCCACTATCGGCTGGAAATCGATCCTGCGGCGCGAATTTTCTATGTCTCTACCGAGCAATTTACCAACGATCTGATTACGGCAATTCGCAAAGATAGCATGCAGTCCTTTCGGGAACACTATCGCGACATTGACATGATTTTGGTGGATGACATTCAGTTTATCGAGGGGAAAGAATATACCCAAGAGGAGTTTTTCCATACCTTCAACACGCTGTATGAGTCGGGGAAACAGATTATCTTGGCAAGCGATCGCCCTCCCAATCAGATTCCTAAATTACAAGAACGTCTTTGTTCGCGGTTCTCAATGGGGCTGATTGCCGATATTCAAGTGCCCGATCTAGAGACGCGCATGGCAATTTTGCAGAAAAAAGCCGAGTATGAGAATCTGCGAATTCCCAGTGATGTGATTCACTACATTGCTGCAAGCTACACGTCGAATATTCGAGAACTAGAAGGCGCGTTGGTGAGAGCTGTTGCCTACATCTCGATTTCGGGCTTGCCGATGACCGTTGAGAATGTTACCCCCGTGTTAAATCCTCCGAAGGAACCTGTAGAGGTGTCTGCCGAGATGGTCTTAGATGTGGTTGCCGAGTTGATGAACATCGATCTCGCCGATCTGCAAAGTAATTCCCGTCGCCGTGAAATCAGTCAAGCCCGCCAAGTTGCCATGTATTTGATGCGGCAACATACCAACCTCAGTCTCCCCAAAATCGGCGAGGCTCTGGGTGGAAAAGACCACACCACTGTGATGTATAGCTGCGACAAAGTGACCCAATTGCAGGCAAAGGATGCGGATACGGCTCAGTTAATTCGACAGCTCAGCGATCGCATTTATTTTGTGGCACAGTCTCAACCGAAGGCTAACAAGGCGTAGGAACGTACTATTCCCACTTTGCCGAGCAGAGCGCGTAAAACTGCTGGCGCGTCAGTTTAATGATGGGGCTGAGATCCAGAGCGATCGTAATTTCCCTCAGCAATTGGTATTGTTGCGTCCTTTGGTTATTTGAATTATAGGAGAAATCTCAAGCGATTTAGATAACGCACATGCTTATAAACCTTTCAGTATCCGACTTGTAAAAGCATCGATCGCTAGGGCTGCGACAAGCAATGTTAAAATTCCAGCAGGAATACCTTGCCCAAAGCCTAAACTGTTAAGGGCAACTGTAAAAGATGACCCTGCACCAAATGTCTGACCGCTAAAATAAACCCCGAGCCAGAACAGTCCGTAAGGAAATGCGACACCCGCAATCTTGCCAAGTACCTTGTTCATGAGTGCGCTCCTCTTCGATCTAATGCATTTGTGATTTCAGTCAAAATTTAGATTGATTTAAATAATCGATAGTTCGCCAGTAACTTCTAAACGCTTGTATTCTCCTAGTACGACAAAGGATTCTTCCAAGCTCTCTGCGATCGAGGGAGTAATCCATCCCATTTGGCGAAGTAAGTGAATTGCCACAGCATGTTTGGCACGTTTCGCTCCATCCATGACTTTAATTGCCAGCCCTAAACCTTCGCCGACGCGCCCGACACACTGAACGCCTTCTGCACCCGATTTACTGACTAAAGCACCTTGGGTACGGCGCATCAGTTCGGTGTCAAATTCACCATTCCCTGAAATCATTTCAGGATAGTGGGTCATCGCTCGTGTGATTCGTTCTAAATGGAGTTGATTGTGCGCTGCCAGTTGAGCATAGAGATGAGCCAGTTGTCCTAGTTCCAACAGATAGGTGGGAACGCCACAGTCATCATGCGCACCGATAAATTCTGCGGGAGGCATGTGCAAGAGTTCTGCCATTTTTTCTAGAATCAGTTGTTGCACGGGATGATTGGCATTCATGTAAGAAGAAATTTCCCATCCTTTTTGTTGGCAGACGGCAATCATGCCTGCGTGCTTGCCAGAGCAGTTGTATTGGAGGGGGCTACTCTTACCATCGGGAATTGGACATTGCAGGGCACTCGCCTCGACATCGCAACGCCACAAAATATTAAATACTTGTCGCGCTTGCTGAATATTGCCTTGATGGGAACCGCAAATCACAGCTAAGTCGGCTTCTGAAAGGTTAAATCGTTCTTGCGTACCTGTCGCAGACACCGCGATCGCTTGGATCGGTTTTAAAGCAGATCGCGCAAAGGTAGCCGTTTGGGCATCGCCAGCCACGGATAAAACCCGCCCCCTTGTATCGGCAACTGCGGCTTGGCAGATATGCGATGACTCCACGACGCCCTCACGCAATAAGCTGACGGTAAGGCTGCTAGTAGTTGAGCGATTTCTTTTTCCGAAGTTCATATTTAGGATTTATAGAGTGACTGGCAGGGACGATAACCAGAGAATGCAGAGCATCAACATGGACGCAACCATGATCTTACGAACAGGTTGGGATAAATGTAAAGATATATAACAAAAAATAGCAAGCTGCTATGGGTGTATGAGTACCGATAAAATCAATCCTAACCAAACTAAATTTTGTGCTTGGCTGAATTCTTCATCTTTTTCTTCATGTTTTTGGGGGATAATACCTTTTGGGAATAGTATTTTTTTGGGATATGGTCGCTTTACCCACATGGTAAAGGTTAGTCAGTGCTAAATGGCTTCCAACATTATGTCTTGCTTGAGAAAAGTTGGAGATTTTACAGAATAAAAAATTCTGCTGCAAGTAGTTGGGATGTCAAATTCCAACTTTTCTTATCAATCGTCGATGCTGAAAGGGCAGGGAATTTTATCCTTAGTAAGATTCAACCGATCGCTAGCCAATGCAATATGTTTAACATTGAGTTACAGATGAAGTCATAATGACTCAACTCTTGCAACCTCCTACAATTTTGATTGTGGACGATTCTGAAAGCGATCGCGCCACTTACTCGCGTTATCTGCAAGCAGACCAAGCGCAGCAATATCGCATTCTCGAAGCAGAAACCTTTGAAGAAGGGCTGGAAATGTGGCGATCTCAGCATCCCGATCTTGTGATGCTCGATCTAAATTTGCCCGATGGCGATGGTTTGGAATTTCTAGAAGCAATCGATGCAGATCGTGCAGGAGAAAGAGTTCCTACGATTGTATTGACGGGGCAGGGAACTGAGAAAAAGGCTGTAAGCGCCATGAAATTAGGGGCGGCTGACTACTTGGTAAAAGGGGATATTACAGCAAAATCGTTCGCTACGGCGGTTAGGCAAGTGCTGCGAGAAACCGCTCTAAGGCGTCAACTACTGCGATCGCAACAACAGCAGACAGTAATCGCCGAAATGGCACTGCGGATTCGCGAATTTCTGAACCTAGAAGATATCTCAAATGCGATCGTTAAAGAGGTGCGTCAATTTATTCATGCCGATCGCGCCGCTATTTATCAATTTAACCCAGATATGAGTGGCACAATAGTTGCCGAAGATATAGTCTCGCCTTGGCAGCCTTGCTTAAATGTGCAGGTTGAGGATACTTGCTTTCGAGAAAATCTTGGTGGCGCCTATTGCGAGGGGAGGGTTTTCGTAGCCAATGATATTTATGCGGCTAACTTGACAGATTGCCATATTCAACTGCTCGAAAGATTTCAGGTACGGGCAAATCTGGTCGTGCCGATCCTATTGTCCAATGAAGACAAACGAAGTTTATGGGGCTTGCTGATCGTTCATCAATGCTCGGCTCCAAGGGTTTGGGAAGAGGCAGATATTCAGTTACTTCAGCAGTTATCGGTGCATCTAGCGATTGCCATTCAGCAAGCGATCGTTTATCAACAAATTCAAACTGAGTTAGCAGAACGCAAGCGAGTTGAGGCTTTACTCATAAATCAGCAAGCAGAGCTAGAAGAACGCAATGGACTATTAGAAAGGGTAAGTGAGTCGTTGCAATGTACTGTAGAGGAATTGAGGGTCAGCACTGAAGAACAGATCTTGCAACATCGATTGCTAGAATACGAACAGTCGCGCTATCAAAATTTATTTGAGTTTGCTCCTGATGGATATCTGGTGACAGACTTATCGGGCAGGATCCTAGAAGCAAATCAAGCTATCTTAAAATTGTTGGCGATTAGTCATGAGTTTATTGTAGGAAAACCTTTGGTAGTCTTTATTGACCCTAACCACAGGGATGTTTTCTACAGCCATCTTAATCAAATCTCATCCTTAGACAATACCACGACAACTTGGGAAATTACGTTAAAAGCTCGTCAGGGTATTCCCTTTCCTGCTGAAATTACCGTAACCCAAAATATCAATCTTGCTAATAATGAGACTCAACTGTTCTGGATGATTCGCGATATCAGCAACCGCAAACAAACCGAGCAAGAACTGCTACAACTCAATCAATCGCTAGAAGAAAAAGTCACAGAACGCACTCAAGCCATACAATTGCAATCGCAAATGCTGGAGCAGATTCATGATGCGATAATTTCTACTACGATGGAGGGCACGATCCAAACTTGGAATATTGGGGCTGAGAGTCTCTATGAATACAAGCCTAATGAAGCGATCGGGCAGAACGTTAGTATGCTTTATCTAAATGAAGATTTATCTCTCATAGAATCTACAGTCTTTAGACCGCTATTAGAAAAGGGAACTCATAAAGCTGAGCTACGGAATCAGACAAAATCAGGGAAAACAATTTATGTAAGCTTGCGTCTTTCGCTCGTTTTGGATGAACTGGGAAAACCCATTCGCATGATTGGTTGCTCTAACAATATTAGCGATCGCAAACTTGCTGAAGAAAGTCTCAGAGAGAGCGAACAACGTTTTGCGAATCTAGCGGAGGCAGCTCCTGTAGCGATTTTCCAAATCAATCAAAATAACGAATGCACCTACGTCAACGAGTTTTGGTCTCAGATTACAGGGCAAGAACCCAGTACGGCTCTAGGCTATGGATGGCTTCAGACCATTCATCCCGACGATCGGGAACAGATCCATCAACAATGGACTCAAGCGATCGAGCAACAGGCATATTACCAAGGTGAAGGAAGATGTATCAAACCAGATGGAACTATTTGCTATTACTATTGCCAAGCTGCACCTGAACTAGATGAAGGTGGTGTTTTTACAGGTTATATTGGCACATTAACCGATATTAGCGATCGCAAACAGACAGAACTAACCCTTCAAAAGCAAGCTTTAGTGTTTGAAAATATCTCCGATGGCGTAATCATAACTGATACCAATGGAATCATTATTGATTGGAACCAAGGAGCCGAAGAATTATACGGTTATAGCAAAGCGGAAGTGTTAGGGCAGCCTGTGGCGATTATCCATAAGCAGGAAGAGGGAATGAGAATAGCTAATGAGGTAGTTGGACAGACCATTGAGAATGGTTCTTGGTCAGGGGAATTGAGTATTGTACATAAAGAGGGGATTACCAGAATCACCGAAACGACAACGGTACTATTACGAGATAAGAATGAGCAGATCATTGCTTTGATTGGGGTAAATCATGATATTAGCGATCGCAAAGTTGTCGAAAAGGCTCTTAAACAGCAACTTGCTGCTATTGAAGCCGCGATCGATGGTATTGCGATTTTGCAAGACAATAACTACATCTATGTAAACCAAGCCCATCTAGAAATATTTGGCTACAAGCATCCTGACGATCTTTTATGCAAATCTTGGACAGCGTTGTATTCCTCAGAAGAGATGACCCGATTTGAGCAAGAAGTATTTCCTGTACTCATGCGCGATCGCTCGTGGCGAGGAGAAGTCCGCGCTATCCGTAAAGACGGCTCTACTTTTGATGAAGGACTATCTCTCACCATGACCGAGGATGGCTTGCTGATTTGTGTATGCCGCGATATTAGCGATCGCAAACAAGCTGAGGCTCAACTACTACAAGCCAACGAAGAACTTCTTCGCGCCACTAGGCTCAAGGATGAGTTTCTTGCCAACATGAGCCACGAACTCCGCACGCCGCTAAATTCGATCTTGGGACTATCAGAGGCTTTGAAAGAGCAGATTTTTGGAAAGCTTAACGAAAAACAGGTCAGGGCGATCGGCACGGTAGAGTCAAGCGGCGAACATCTGCTATCCCTGATTAATGACATTCTCGATTTATCAAAAATCTCATCAGGGATGATGGAAATTTTCATTGAATCGGTCTCCGTCCAAACCCTCTGTGATTCCAGTCTGGTTTTTATCAAACAGCAAGCATTTCAAAAGAGAGTGCAAGTCGTTAGTAATATTCCTAGAAATATAAGCAATATCAATGTCGAAGAGCGTCGTATCAGACAGGTTTTAATCAATCTACTCACCAATGCGGTCAAATTTACTCCCAGTGAAGGGGAGATTAGCCTTCTAGTTTCTGTTGGTAGTGGCGACACATGGCAAGGAGAGGCGATAATCCCACAACACATCAAACTTATGAACTCGCCATCGATCGTGTTTCAAGTTGCAGATACGGGAATTGGCATTGCCTCTAAGGACTTGCAACGTCTCTTTCAACCCTTTGTACAGGTTAGTAGCAGTCTCAATCGTCAATACGAAGGCACTGGTTTAGGACTCGCCCTAGTTAAGCAGATTGTCGAACTTCATGGCGGTCAAGTCACTGTTGAGAGTGAAGTTGGTAAAGGTAGCCGCTTCACAGTTGTCCTACCCTATGAAACCTCTGAGTCTAACACTCCAGAATCCGAAGCAACTGCCACCAGTTTACCGACGATCGCAAATCATGACAGTGCGATCGCGCCGCTAATTTTACTAGCCGAAGACAATGAAGCAAATATTCAAACCTTCAGTTCCTATCTGAACGCGCTCGATTACCGTGTGATCGTCGCTAGAAATGGAGAGGAAGCCATAGCAATGGCGAAAGCAAATGCTCCCGATATCATCCTCATGGATATTCAAATGCCGAGGATGGATGGTCTAGAGGCAATCCGCCTGATTCGGGCTGACACGCAGATCCCTACAATTCCGATTATTGCCTTAACGGCTCTAGCTATGGAAGGCGATCGCGAAAGATGTCTAGCGGCAGGAGCCAATGAATATTTGGCTAAACCAATTAAGTTAAAACTACTTAACGCTGCAATTCAGAAATTTTTAGTTCTCCGTTGAGACAGTAAGGCGATCGCTTCTCCAAGCGACAAAACCATAGGCTTTAAGGTGCGACATCGCGAACGAAAATTCCTTTTTAATTGAAAAACGACAGATTGGTATTTGAGTCTTGCCCTCGGTGCAATTTTTTGAAAATAGTTTTGTCCACGATACCCTATGTCATGAAACATTATTCCTAAAGCGCTAGATTTAGTTCAAATTGTTGTATGTGGACTAAAATATACTTTAAGGAAGAGTGATGTTTTTATTAGTAAAAGTTACTTTAAAGACAAATTAAATATAAATTACGTCAACTGATAGTAGCCCCTAAGCTACCGAAAGCTCTTATTATTTCGGTTACAATGACTATTTGTTGAAACTAATGGGTTTATTAGGAATGCAGAAGACAATTTAAGCTCTGTTTGAGTATTTTGGTTTACCTTATTGTCTTGATCAGTTTATGACCGATTCTCCCCATAGCCCAATTCATCAAAGAACTGATATTGCTAGTATCTTCCAACCTTTAGCTTCTCTAACAACGGTTCTCATTGTCGATGATTCGGAGGACGATCGCTTCACCTACAGTCGCTATCTTCTGTCAGATACCGACTATACCTATCGCATCATCGAAACAGAAACCTTAGAGGAAGGATTGGAACTTTGGCGATCGCAACGCCCCAATATTGTGCTTTTAGATATGAATTTGCCCGATGGCAATGGTTTGGAGTTTTTAGAGGCGCTTAGCGAAAATTACCCAACGGGAAGATCTCCCGCAATCCTGTTGACGGGGCAGGGAGACGAGCAGACAGCCGTGCAGGCAATGAAATTGGGGGCGGCAGACTATCTTGTCAAAGGCAATATCACAGCGACTTCTCTTGTAACCTGCGTCTCTCAGGTACGGGAACGGGAGATGCTCGCTCTTCAACTGGCGCGATCGCAACACCAGCAAACAGTGATCGCAGAAATGGCTCTCCGCATTCGGCAATCCTTAAACTTAAAGGAGGTTTTGGAATCGATCGTTCGAGAACTAAGGGAGTTTTTGGTTGCCGATCGGGCGATCGTGTATAAATTTAACCCAGATATGAGCGGAACGATCGCGGCAGAGGCGATCGTTCCACCTTGGCGATCCTGTCTGAACGAACAAATTGCCGACACTTGCTTTCAGGGCAACCTTGGCGGAGGCTACCGAGAAGGTAGATTTTTTACTGCCGCTGATATCTATACTGCCAACTTGACAGATTGTCATACTCAACTACTCGAACAGTTTCAGGTACGGGCAAACTTAGTCATGCCCATTCTATTGCCTAACGCTGAGACTAAACCCTTATGGGGCTTACTGATCGTCCATCAATGTTCTGCTCCTCGGCAGTGGGAAGAGATGGATATCCGATTGCTCCAGCAGTTATCGGTACAGTTGGCGATCGCAATTCAACAGGCAGAACTCTATCAAACCCTTCAAACCCTTAACACTTCTCTAGAGCAGAAAGTTGAGGAACGCACCAACGCTCTGGCAGCTAGCGAAGCCAATAGTCGCGCTGTTTTAGAGGCTATTCCCGATCTCCTGATTCGGATTGGGGCTGATGGCGTTTATCGCGAACTTGCCACCCCCTATCGCGAGGTGGCAACGTTCCCTCCCGATCTTGATGTCATCGGTCGGTCGATCGCTGAAGTATTGCCTCCAGAGATTGCGGAGCAAAAGCTTTACTATTTGCAGCAAGCCATGCAGACGGGAGAACTGCAAATTTACGAGGAACGAGTCCAAGAAGGCGATCGGCTTAAATATAAAGAAGTTCGCATTATCAAGAGGGGCGAGGATGAAGCCCTGTTTATGATGCGAGATATTAGCGATCGCAAGCAAGCTGAGTTCGCTCTGCATGAACTCAACTACAGTCTAGAACATAAAGTCGAAGAACGGACTGCCAGACTTAGTAAAAGTGAAGCCCAGATTCGCGCCATCGTTGAGACAATCCCAGATTTGCTATTGCATGTCACGCGAGATGGCTCTTGCTTAAACTTCAGGCACGCTCAGCACAGTGCAGAGGTGTATTTTCCCATTCAGCAGCATCTCTCGGAAGTACTGCTCCCAGAACTTTTGCATCAACAGCTCGACGCGATCGACCGAGCGATCTCTACAGGTCAGCCGCAAGTTTACGAACATAGCTTCCATAAAAATGACCGCTTGGTATATGAAGAGGTTCGGGTGGTTGGGATCAATCAAGACGAAGCTCTAGTCATCGTGCGGAATATTAGCGATCGCAAACAAATCGAACTCGATCTGCTAGAAAGTCAGCGATTTATTCAAAAAATTGCAGATGCGGCGCCGATTATCCTATACCTGTATGATGTACAGGAGCAACGCAATGTCTATACTTCCCAAGACATTGCGAGTAACATCGGATATACCCCAGCCGAAATCCAGGCAATGGGGGCAGCATGGTTGCCTAGCTTAATGCATCCTGACGATTTGAGCCAAGCCTCCATTCACCACGAACAATTGCAAAAGGCTCAAGATGGCGAAATTTTTACCATTGAATATCGTCTCAGACATACCAATGGCGAATGGCGTTGGTTTGACAGTCGCGATTCCATATTTAGTCGCGATGCCGAAGGACGCGTTAAGCTAATTATTGGTGCAGCTCAGGATATTACCGATCGCAAGCAAAACGAGCAAGAAAAGCTATTTCTAAAGGAACGCCTGCAATTTCTCATCGCTTCCAATCCCGCCGTAATTTATAGTTGCAAGCCTGATGGCAACAATGAGACGCTGTTTATGAGCGAGAATGTCGAGGCTATTTTGGGCTATAAGCCCGAAGAGTTTATCGCGCAAATTAGCTTCTGGGACAGCCATATTCACCCAGACGATGCCCCCAAGGTGCTTGCAGAATTTCCCACTCTCTTTGAGCATGGCATCCATAAACATGAATATCGATTTTTGCATCGCGATGGGCACTATGTCTGGCTGCGCGACGAACTACGCCTAATGCGGGACGAACGAGGTAACCCGATCGAGATCATTGGCTATTTTGCAGATATTAGCGATCGCAAACAGGTTGAGGAAGCCTTTTGGGCAAGCGAACGCCGCTATTCAACATTAGCCCAAGCAGCTCCAGTTGGTATTTTCCAGTTTGATGCCCCGTTGAACTGTGTCTATGCCAACGATCGCTGGAGCGAGATGGCAGGCAGACCGATAGAATCTGCCTTGGGCAGGGGTTGGATGGAAGCCTTGCATCCAGACGATCGCGATCTTCTGATAGCCCAATACGAACAAGGCTTGACTGAACCAAATCCAAAGTCTCAAATCCTCAATACTGGTGAGGGTAGGCATCTACGCCCAGATGGCAGCATCAATTGGTTCTACGTCCAAGTCGCTCCAGAAATTGATGCTGCGGGTAATACGATCGGTTACATTGGTACTTTAACCGACATCACCGATCGCAAACAAACCGAATTACTACTCCAACAAACCAACGAAGATCTCATTCGTGCTACTCGTCTCAAAGACGAATTTCTCGCCAACATGAGCCACGAACTTCGCACGCCCCTGAATGCGATTTTGGGCTTTTCAGAAGTCTTGCAAGAGCAGAGAATAGGTTTGCTAAACGTACAACAAATGAAAGCGATCGCGACGGTAGAAAAAAGCGGGCGACATCTATTGGCACTGATTAACGACATTCTCGACCTATCGAAAATTGCATCGGGCAAGACGGAACTCGAGCTTACTTCCGTTTCCGTCAAGCAGCTCTGCGATTCTAGTTTTGTCTTTGTTAAGCAGCAAGCATTTCAAAAGAGCATACAAGCGATCGCCAAAATCCCAGCGAATATTGGCAACATCACTGTAGATGAGCGTCGGATCAAACAGGTTTTAATTAACCTTCTGACCAATGCCGTCAAATTTACACCCAATGGCGGTCAGATCGAGCTTTTGGTTGCCTTTGGCTGTGGCGACACATGGCAAGGCAAAGCAACGATTCCCAGTCAATTCAAGACTCTGGATTCGCCAACGATTTTGTTTCAGGTCGCTGATACTGGGATTGGCATTGCGCCTGACGACTTACCCAAACTCTTCCAGTCCTTTATACAGGTTGACAGTAGCCTTAATCGTCAATACGAAGGTACTGGATTGGGTCTGGCAATGGTAAAAACGATTGCAGAACTTCATGGTGGTCAAGTTGCGGTTGAGAGTCGCCTTGGCGAAGGAAGTTGCTTTACCGTGGCATTACCCTATCAAATCTCTTTGTCTACCTCCTCTGTGCCCGAACCGATCGCTACAACCCCGCCACTAACAGAAGCAAGACCAGACAATGAGATCGCGCCCTTAATTTTGCTTGCAGAAGACAATGAGTCAAACATTCACACTTTCACAGCCTACCTGACTGGGTGCAATTACCGCACGATCGTTGCTAAAAATGGAGAAGAAGCCGTTGCACTTGCAAAAATGCAACAGCCAGATATCATCCTAATGGATATGCAAATGCCAGTAATGGATGGACTCGAGGCAATCCGACGAATTCGAGCAAACGAGCAACTTGCCTCAATTCCGATCGTGGCGCTGACAGCGCTAGCCATGGAAGGCGATCGCGAAATATGTCTAGAGGCAGGCGCAAATGAATATCTCAGCAAGCCTGTCAAACTCAAGCAACTCAACGCCATCATTCAGCAATTTTTATTTCCGCACTGAGCCAGATCTAAACACAAGTGCAATCTCTGGAGAAATTCGGTAAGATAAAACATTGCAGGACTCGCCCGTGCGATATGGTTCTTGGCGATCGCTTATAGGGTGCAGTGCTAGACTAGTTTAGACTAAGCCAATCCTTCAGTAATCCATTTTCAGCAATCTATGTCCACCAGCGATATTCAGTCTTTGATCTTAAAAGTTTTGCCCGATGCCTTGGTCGATGTCCAAGACCCCAATCAAGATGGTCAGCATTTTGCCGCAACCGTGGTATCTGGACAGTTTGTTGGGCTAACGATGGTGAAGCAACACAAGCTCGTCTACGATGCGATCAAGCCCCAATTAGACAGTGGTTTGATTCATGCCATGCAGCTCAAAACCTACACACCCGAAAAATGGCAAGCCAACTCAGTTCAGTTTGGATAAAAGCTTTGCCATGATTACTCTGCAAGTGAATGGCAGCGATCGCACCTGTGCCCCAGATTTAACCATGCTGCAACTACTCGAGCATCTGGGGCTTAACCCTCGGTTGATCGCGATCGAATATAACGGCGAGATCCTGCACCGTCAGTTTTGGCAGGAAACCATTGTGCAATCAGGCGATCGCTTAGAAATTGTCACCATCGTAGGTGGCGGCTAAGCGATCGGAATCATAGAGAAACTTAACAATCTCGATTGTTTCGCTGTAAACTAACAGCATCAAACCCATGTAAATATTCTGACTTTACTAGCCAATGCTTCAAGAATCTGTTGCCACAGTTGCTACCCCCCTAGCCATCACCCAAGATGAAGGCTTGATGCTTTACGAAGATATGGTGTTAGGGCGTACCTTTGAGGACAAGTGCGCTGAGATGTACTATCGCGGCAAAATGTTTGGCTTTGTGCATCTTTATAACGGACAAGAAGCAGTAGCCACAGGCGTGATTAAAGCCTTACGTCCTGATGATTATGTGTGCAGTACCTATCGAGATCACGTACATGCGCTCAGTGCAGGGGTTACTGCAAATGAGGTGATGGCAGAGCTTTTTGGGAAAGAAACAGGCTGTAGTAAAGGTCGCGGCGGCTCTATGCATATGTTTTCTGCCGAGCACAACTTTCTTGGTGGCTTTGCGTTTGTTGCCGAAGGCATTCCAGTAGCTGCGGGTGCAGCTTTTCAGAGTAAATATCGGCGAGAAACGATGGGCGATGCTAGTGCCGATCAAGTTTCTACTTGCTTTTTTGGAGATGGTGCTGCCAATAACGGTCAGTTTTTTGAAACCCTAAATATGGCGGCTCTGTGGAAGCTGCCAATTATTTTTGTGGTTGAAAATAATCGCTGGGCGATCGGGATGGAGCACGTGCGCGCAACTTCAGACACCTCGATCTATAAAAAAGGTGCTGCCTTTGGAATGCCAGGTATTGAAGTCGATGGCATGGATGTTTTAGCCGTGCGTAAAGTTGCTCAAGAAGCGATTCGTCGCGCCCGTGCTGGCGAAGGACCTACCTTGATGGAATGCTTGACCTATCGTTTTCGCGGTCACTCTTTGGCAGACCCAGATGAGCTAAGACCTAAAGAAGAAAAAGATGAATGGTTTGGACGCGACCCAATCAAAATTTTGGCAAGTCAGCTTACAGAGTATGGTCTAGCTACTGAGTCGCAATTGAAAGCGATCGACAAAAAAATTCAAACCCTTGTCGAAGAATCCGTCCGATTTGCGGAAGCTTCCCCCGAACCTAAACCCGAAGATCTCTATCGCTATCAATTTGCGGAAGACGAATAGTCTTTAAGCATTATGTTTGTGGCAGGAGATATCTCATTCCCATAGCATTTCCATAGAAAATACGGAATCGTTAGTCACTGCCAAGGTTAGATAGAGCAAGGAAATCATGGCGAATCTATCTTCTTATAGTGCTTTCCTCAGACAAACTGGAGCCAATGGAAGTTCTAGCGGCTTCCAATCTGGGGTGTTTCAACTTTCAGCCAACTATGAAGTCACGATCGGGCGTGAGGCTGATTGTCAGATCGTTTTGGAAAGCACTCGTTATGGTGGTGTGTCTAGGCATCATGCCTCTGTGCGTCCCTTAGCCGAGGTCGGCACTTGGGAAGTTTGCGATTTAGGCAGTTCTAACGGCACATTTATCAATGGCGATCGCTTAAGTGGTTGTCGGCGCTTGCAACCAGGCGATCGCATCGTGTTAGGCGAACAGGTGATTGAGTTTACGTTTGAGCTTCAGGTCGTGCAACCAGTGGTTACACCCAACTCCCCTGCCAATCCGCCGACAAATGCTTTATCCATGTCTCAGTTGATTCCAATTCTCTCGACAGGTAAGGATCTCAAGAGTAAAGCTTTTTTAATTCCTGCGATCGTCACAGTCCTGTGTGTCGTTTCCATGTTTATGACGATCGGAAACTTTGTCGCATTTGCAGGGTTGCTTGCATTCTATCTCGCTGGGGCAGCGTTTTTTGTGGTTTATCGCCTCTGTGGCAAGCGCAAGCCTTGGTGGCTGTTGCTAGCTGCCGCGATCGCCACCGCTGCCGCGATCGTCAGTCCTCTGTTTAAATTGTTTGTATTTGTATTTCGCAAACTCTTACCAGGCGATATATTCCATGTATCTGGGCGTGCTGGGTTTATATCGCACCTAATCGCCAATTTTTTTGGTGCAGGGATGTTAGAGGAACTGTTAAAATCTCTCCCTGTCTTTATCTGCTACTTTTTAGGGCTGTTGCTGGCAAAATCACCCCGTTGGCGAGAACGGTTAGGCGTATGCGAACCGTTAGACGGCATCTTGATTGGCGCAGCCTCCGCTGTGGGATTTACGTTACTTGAAACCCTCGGACAATATGTGCCGAATATTGTCGTAAAAGTTGGGGAAAGTAGTGGAGAGGGGGCAGCCTACTTTGTGGGCTTGCAACTCTTAATTCCCCGAATTCTCGGCTCTGTGGCTGGACATATGGCCTATAGTGGCTACTTTGGCTACTTTATTGGCTTAAGCGCGCTTAAACCTTCTAAATGGTGGCTGATTTTACCGATCGGCTATCTTACTTCTGCCACCATGCATGGATTTTGGAATGCTTCCGCATCGATCGGGGGTAACGAACTCGTGCAAGGCGCAATTCTAGCGGTTGTGGGCGTTTTCTCCTATGCTTTTTTAGCGGCGGCAATTCTGAAAGCACGAACCTTGTCCCCAACGCGATCGCAAAATTTTGCCACCCGCCTTAAGTTGTAGGCTAAATCGAGGTTTAAATCTGAGCGAATAGGGTTTGTAGTAAAGTAGGTATAAGTTACCATTATGGAGTTGCGACATGGTTACCCAAGTTCCGATCTCAACCCAAGAGATAGTCTATCCCGAAAGCGATGGCAAGCCAATGGCAAGTAACACAACGCATCTTGAATGGATTGTCATCCTGAAAGAAAATCTCAGTTGGTTATTTGCTAGCGATCCAAACGTTCTCGTTGTAGCAGATTTATTTTGGTATCCCGTTGAGGGACGCAACAAAATTGTTACAGCTCCAGACGTAATGGTGGCGATCGGCAGACCCAAAGGACATCGTGGTTCTTATAAACAATGGGAAGAAGGCGGTATTGCCCCGCAAGTTGTATTCGAGATTCTTTCTCCGAGCAACGACAGTTCAGAAATGGGTAGCAAACTAATTTTCTTCGATCGCTATGGGGTAGAAGAATATTACATCTATGACTACGAGCAAAATCATTTGCAAGTTTGGCAGCGAGAAGAGGAAATTCTGACTTCACAACTGGTTGATAAGGAATGGGTTAGCCCCCGTTTGGGAATTCGGTTTGACTTGTCAGGTAAAGAGATGCAGGTGTTCTATCCCGATGGCACAGCGTTTCTAACCTACGACCAAGTCCAAGAAAATCTCGTCCAAGTCCAAGAAAATCTCGTCCAAGCTCAAGAAAATCTCGTCCAAGTCCAAGAGAATCTATTACAAGAAAGAAATAGAGCTGAAAGACTGGCAGCACAGCTACGAGCCCTTGGAGTTCAGCCACAAGAAGAGTAAAACGTAACAAAGAATGAAACGACGCATATTTATCAGTACTGGGGAAGTGTCAGGTGATTGGCACGGTGCAATTTTAATTGAGGCACTTAAGCAACGCGCCACGGCAAAAGGCATAGACCTAGAAATTTTGGCACTGGGGGGCGATCGCATGGTGGCAACGGGTGCAGAACTGCTAGGTGATACGGTTGGCATCGGTTCCATTGGTGCGATAGAAGCTTTGCCCTTTGTGATTCCCACCCTACGCGTGCAGGCAGAAGCCAAGAAAAAGCTGAGAAAAAAAACACCTGACCTCGTGGTATTGATCGATTACATGATGCCCAACCAAGGCATGGGCTATTTTGCCAAGAACGAACTCAAAGTACCCGTGATTTATTACATTGCCCCCCAAGAGTGGGTTTGGTCGCTCAATGACAAAAATACAAGGGCGATCGCGGCGTTTACCGATAAGGTATTGGCAATTTTCCCGCAAGAAGCAAAGTACTACCAAGACCAAGGCGCAAATGTGGAGTGGGTAGGGCATCCGCTCGTAGACTTGATGGATCGCGTGCCATCCCGTGCAGTGGCTCGCCAACAACTAGGGATTTCTGAAGATGAACTGGTAGTAGCCTTGCTACCTGCCTCGCGATCGCAGGAACTCAAGATGGTTGCACCGATTATGTTTGAGGCAGCTCAAAAAATTCAAGCGAAATTACCCCATATAAAATTTTGGTTGCCGCTATCCTTAGAACGCTACAGGGCAGATGTCGAAAAGCTATTACAACAGTATAATCTCAATGCCAAGGTGGTTTCTACCCCTTCCCAAACTGTAATTCGAGCGGCTGACTTGGTGCTCTCTAAATCTGGAACAGTCAATCTAGAGACTGCTTTATTGAATGTGCCTCAAGTGGTGCTCTATCGGGTGAGTGCGGTGACGGCTTGGATTGCCCGCTATATCTTGCGCGCCAAAATCCCCTTTATGTCACCGCCCAATCTCGTGCAAATGGAAGCGATTGTGCCAGAGTTTATGCAAGAAGCAGCGACACCAGATGCCTTAGCTGATGCTTGCTTGGAGTTATTACTCAACGAACAAGCCCGTCAACGCACGTTGGATAACTACGCCAAAATGCGCGATCGCCTCGGTGGCAATGGTGCGATCGACCGCGTTGCCGAAGCAGTTCTCAACCTTTTGCCACCTGCCTAACAAGTTGATGGAATTACTCTGACATCAATAGTCCTACGCGCTCAAACTTAAGCGAACGCCCTATTGGCTTACCGATAGGGCGTTATAGAAAAACTGACGATGTTTGGATCGGGTTTCTTTGGTTTTGCTATTTCACCAGCTTTCCCAGATCGGAGAAACTGTTCATAGGGCTATAAGGGCGAACGATGGGAATTGAACCCACGAATGGTGGTACCACAAACCACTGCCTTAACCACTTGGCTACGCTCGCCATCAGTAAAAATTGGACAAAACATAGAATAGCATCGATCGCGTCCTAAGTTAAAGAGAATTCCTAATCATTTTGTAAACCTTTTGACGACAGATTGAGCAACCAACGAAAGTTATAGTCATAAAAGGCTTTTTCCCAATTGTTTGCCGTCTTAATCTGTCTCACGGTCAAGCCATCTGCCCCTTCAAAATTGACATCAAACAAATTAGCGTTTTTAAAGTTGGCACGAGTTAGTAAACTGTCTCGGAGATCGGCATCCAGCAGATTGGCATTTTGAAAGCTGACATCACTGAGATCGGCGTGACTGAGATCGGCAAACCAGAGTTTGGCTTCATCTAAAATTGCATTTGTGAAATTAGCTCCCTTGAGATTGGCATTACTGAGATCGGCATTTGTAAGATTGGCTTTGCTGAGATTGAGGTTGCAGAGATCGAGATCTCTAAGATTGGCATAACTCAAGTCAACGTTACTGAGATCGATATCTCTAATTTCTGCCCCCTTAAGGTTAATACCACTGAGATTGGCAAGAAATAATTTTGCTTCACTAATATGCGCATTGCTGAGATTGGCATTGCTTAAGTCCGCCATCAACAGTTTTGCCGCGTGAAAATTGGCTTGACTGAGGTTAGCTCCACTCAAATTAGCGCGGCGCAGATCGCTGTCGCTCAAATTTGTAAAGCTGAGATTAGCATGACTCAAGTTTGCAAAGCTAAGATTGGCATCTTTCAGATTGGCATGACACAAAACTGCGCATGAAAGATTTGTGTTGGCTAGGTTTACAGCAGTGAGATCGAGGAAGCTCAGATCGAAGCCACTCAGATTCTCATCGCTAAAGTTCCGTTCTCCCGCTAAGTAGCGTGCTTGAAATCTTTGTTTTGCTCCTGCTTTACCACCTAAAACTGGGAAATTCCTAAAACTGCGTGTCTGCACGCGATCGCTTAAAACGGCATCGTCATAACTGGGCTCATGACTTAGACGAGAAGATATACCTAGGCAATCAAGGTTTTTACGATCTTGCCTTTGGTCGAGACGTTGTTGCGTCATGTCTGTCGAACCATGCTTGTGAAATCGAAAGCTTGGAGATTTCTATCATACGTCTTTCCCCTAAAACTTTCTTGCCAATTTTTTGGTTGTCGCTTGTACTATGATCGTTCACAAGATTGAGTCTTAACCTTGGATAAATACTGTATGACCACACATTTTATAACTGCCGAAATCGACTTAAATGAAGCAAAGCCCAACTTGGTAAAGGCAATCTCTGAGGAGATCTCTAAACAGGGAGAACCCTTACGTTGGGCGATCGCGGCAGTCGATCTAGAAAAGCAAACTGCACAGGTTGAAGCCGTTGTGACGCAACCTACAAACAGATAAAAGCTGCATCGTCAATTTTTGGCTAATCGATCGTTGCTCGTTTGGCAGGATGCACCAAGCACATGCTGCCTCTTTTTTCTTTTCTCGTCCAAAATCCAGCAATAAAAAACCCTTGGTACGATTACCAAGGGAAAAGAGTTAAATGAGAAGAGATAAGAAAGCTTTTTAGATTGCTGGGAAATCTATTGAGGCTTAATTCTATTACTATCAAGAACCTTTTGTACTTCAGTTCCTGGTTGATAGGTATAACCCCAGTTAGCTCGTTCGCTATCATCAACAATGCGCGGTGTAACGACAACAACCACCTCATTACGCTGGTTTACATTAGTTTCTTGACGGAACAATGCACCTATAATCGGTAAATCTCCTAAGATTGGAACTTTACTGACAGTACTGCGATCGGTATCCGAAATTACACCTGAGAGAATTAGGGTTTGCCCGTCTCTAAGTCGAACTTGACCAGACTCTAACTTTCGTTCTGAGATCAGTGTAACAAAACCGCCTGATAATAGAGAAACCACCCCATTTGGTGCAGAGACAAACGGAGCAACAGATAGGTTGATAAAGCCATTATCATCAATACGTAAAACCTTGACATTTAGAACTAAACCAGCCTTCGTTAGGGTGACGGTTTGTGTGACAGTGACTTGACCGCCTGTTGCATTAGTAACTACATTTTCTACCTTACTGACAACATCATTCGTCAAACTAACAGTGGCAGTTTCGCCTTCTTGAATGGTTAAAGTCGGGTCGGTGATGACCTTGCCACGATTAACAGCGATCTGTGCGTTCAAGCTAGCAATAAACTGTTGTGGTGTAACAAGAGCCGAAGCAATATTATTAAAGTTAATACCAAGTGTATTCGGGGTAAGAAGACTACTATTACTATCAATACTAGTTGTCGTTCCACCACCATTAGGATTGCTTGGACTAAATTGGAATGAACCACCAAAAGTCTGGTTATCAGACAATGTGACTTCAACTACACGTACGTTAACTGCAACTTGGCGTTTGCGAAGATCTAAACGCGCCAACTGAGCTTCGGCAAACTCAACGAGTTTAGGTGCTCCTATCAAAGTCACAGAGTTACTACGCTCCTCTGCAACCACTTGCAATCCCTTTAAGATTGTCTTTGAGTTATCTGTAACTCCGCTCAGTGTCTCTAGCACAGGTACTGATTCTAGTTGTACGGGCGCAACAATTGTGGCTCCACCTGAGCCAACTGCGGTTGCAGCTTGTACGCCAGGAATCGCTCTTTGCCTTGTCACAACGCGCTCTGCACCTAAGCCCACCAAATAGGATGAAGCATCACCCACCGTAATTTGGTTTAAGCGGTAACTGCGCGTTACCAAGTTTTGCAGCGACACAGGTAAACGGGTTGCAACAAAGACGGTGCGACCAATGCGGTTTGCCTGTAGTCCAGTGATTCGCAAGATGTTGTTAAACACCTCTTGAGCCGATTCGTTTTCAATGTCTAAAACGGGAATCAATTGGTTCAAGCCAGTCGTAGCAGCACCAGTTGTTCCTCCCGAAGTGGGTGTGGGAGTCGTACTACTCGATAAAGCCCCGCCCTCGGCTGAGACTACACTCAAACCTGCAACACGACCGATGAGGGTTAAAACTTCAATTGCGGGGGCATTTCTCAAACTAATTCTAGGGACACGCTCTGCACTACCGAGATCGATCAGGTCAGGACGTAGCTTGACCGTACTCACTGCAATATCACCGACAGGAGGAGTAATCAGTTTGCGGAATGGAGGCACAACGCCTTGAGTCCGACCTTGAACCTGTGGCTGAACAGGTGAAGCTACAGCAGGTGGAACCTGAGGATCTGGGGGCACAGTCGTTTGAGCAACTCTGGTTTTACCGTCAGATGAGGTGATTGCCAACTCTGGTTGAATCACAGCTTGTCCAACTGTGGTTGGTTTACTATCTGAGTTGTTTGTACTCAATACTTGAGTAGATGGTTCCGAAGAAAGCTGACTATTTGTTGTCGTTTGAGTCTCTTGTGCAGCAGGCTTAACTGGGCGCGTTACAGATTGCGCTGGAACTGTTGGCTTGCTAGTTATAGGAACCTGAGCTAAGCGATTGCTTGCATTATTGGTTTGACCTTTGTCGTCAGGTGTCGCTGTTGCAACGGTAAACATCAGTCCAGTTAACGTGTCGCGACGGATTACAGAGCTTTTGACTGCTTCAGGATTTGAAATTGTCACACGAATAGCCACTTTATTCGCAGCAGTTTGAGTGGCTTCGATCGCGCTGATACCAGGGGCAGGGTTGGTTTTGGCAAATGAAGCATTACCGTTACCTAGTTGGAGCTGTGCGCCGTTAAGCTCAGCGATCCAAGCCTTGCCTTGGCTGCGGTAGGTAATTTGTGGGCGATCGCTACCAGCAAAATTGAGAATCAGATTTAAGCGATCGCCAGATGTTGTGGTGTTGATATCCGTAATACGACTGGCAACCTCTGAAACGACCTCAGCATGGTTGGGGGATACGATTAAGACTTGCGGACAAATAGTTGCCACCATTAACCAGCAAGCTAAAGACTTTCCATTCATAAATAAAACTCCTCACTTAACTCTTTGATAGATCGTTGTAAGATCGTAAAACCACTAATACAAAGCTGGGATATGGCTGGAAATTATATCACAACTGTCAAGTTTGCATGAAAAAGCAGTCAATCTTTTAATGTTTTTAGAGGCAAAAACTAACTAAATTTGTTTTCAGTATGTTGCACCTAGAGAATGAAAACTTTAAGCATGTCTGAGAACATTCCTTAAAATCTCAAGCCAAGCAATTTTTTAGGTCAAAACACAAAAACACTAGCTTCGAAATTGACTCAACACCAAAAATGCTAAAGATTGACTTCCATCAAGTTATGGATAATTGTAGACTACCCCTCCCTATTTCTTAGGTGGCGTTGCTGCTGCCTTACGCTCGGCATCTGTAAGCGGTACATAGGCAACAAGGGTAAACTTAGCCGTCAACACAGGCGGGAAATTATCTAAAATAGATTTTTTCTTATCCTCAGGAATATTGCCTGGCAGTTGGAACAAATCTGGAGGGATAGATTTTTTGGTTAAAGACAAGTCTTTAACAATCAATAGAGGCTTTAATCGCTCAATGTTTTGAATTGATTTGAGCATCTCAGGGAAAGTGGAATCAAAACTGATGCCAAATGAGTAGGTTTTATACTGTGGCGAAGCTATAACTTCCTTGGGGGTAAATTCAAGCAAAGTCCCTTCCAAATTAAATGAGAAGGGTGGTAGAGAGACAACAATCGTTTTGGGAACTTGAGTATTAATATCTCGAATAAGTGTATCAATACTATCAACACTAGGTAAGAGCGAAAGCACGAACTTATTTTTTTGATTTGCAGCTTCTACTCTTTGCTTGACATCTCCCTTGCTCTTGATCTTCTTTTCTAGCTCGTCAACTGAAGTTTTCTTTGTTTCAATACTTTTCGTATTGCTTTGGATTTCATCGTTTTTAGGTATAACGAAACTTGTCACACCATAGCCTGCTAGACCTACGCCAGCAATAGCGATCGCAATCCCTAGGACTTTGGAAGTCAAGTTCATGCCAAAAAGTGAAATTCCACCTCCGGAAGAACCATCATCACCTTGTTGAGCGGCACTCAAATTTGCGGTCATTTTGGAATCACTCCTTCTCGCTGTAACAAATTAACTCTAGTAACAAGACCATCAGAACCTGCTTTTTGTAACTCTGGTAGTAGCTGTGCTGAACTTTCAGATGTCAACTCAGCATCAATTTTGTAAGTAACAACACTAAATGGCTTATCTTTGCTTGCTGGAACTAAGGTTGCACTTAATAGCTTTGTCTTTTGGGGATCTAAAAATCGAGATGCTTGCAATAAGAGCAGAAAGTCATTGAGCTCGTTATAGGTTGTTGCCTGTCCATCTAGCTTGATATTCTTGCCTGATTGCGTCAAGCCATTAACCTGAACCGTGGCAGGAGTTCGACGTTTGATGTCATCTAAGACAGCATTGATCGGTAGCTGTCCCACAAATAGATTAAGCAGTTCGTTTGTACGAGCTTCTACCTCTAATAGTTGTTTTTCTGTACCTTCCACTGCTTTAAGCTTGGTGTTTAGGTCTCCCTCTTGGGCTGTAAGCTTTGCTAGGTTGTCCACGAGACCTTGATTTGAGTAATCCAGGAAAAAGTAAGCAGCAGCTGTTGCCGCCAAACAAACGACCGCTACAATGCCACCATAGAGAAGAAATTGAGAATCAGCGATCGGCTGACGTTCAATGCCTCCATCTTTTAACGTTTCTCGATCGCTAAGAAAATTGATATCGAGACTGTACATAGAAATTAAGCCTCCCTTATGCCTAAACCTAGAGCTACCGATAGTCCCACCCGTTCTTCAAAAGAGATGTCTTTATCAGTCGAAACTGACAAAGAGCCAAGTGGATCGACGGGCATTGCGGCAATCCCCAATCGTTGACTAAAGAATTCATTCAATTGACCGATACAAGCCCCAGGACCTGCTAGTAAAAGCTGCACGATGTCTGAACCTGATGCTTGACCTGTATAGAAATCAATCGAACGTCGCAGTTCATCAGCGAGATCGCCGATTACCCTTAAAATTGCAGCATCTCCGGGGCTATTACCACCTCCACCCGCCAAACCTGCGGTATCCATGGTCTGAACGGGTACAGCCATAGAATGCAGGATCTCAAGATCGGTGGTTCGTCGCGGAGGCAAGTTAATTGCTCTTAGTTGAGCATTTTGAATCTGTGCCGTACCAATGGGAACTGTTCGAGAGAATTGGGGGATGCCATCCACTGTAACTGTGATTTCCGTTGACTCATATTCAATGTCAACCACTGCCACAGCTTCTGCCGCAGTACTAAATCTTGACAATTCATTACGTAGGGCACGAATCAGGGAAAAGCTACTCACTTCGACAATATCTACATTTAGTTGAGCAATTTCTAAAGCTTGTAGGTAAGTGTCGGTTACCTCTTTGGGGGTTGCTACCATCAAGATTTCCATGCGCTCAACACCGTCGTCATCTAGGCTGGTACCTAGTTTCTGATAATCCACATCGGCATCTTCACGAGGAAAAGGCAGATATAGGCTGGCTTCTTGATTTAAGACCATTTCTCGCAATTCTGAATCAGGAATCTCAGCAGGTAAGCGGATTAAACGACTCACCGTTTCACGACCTGGAACGGCTGTCGCCACACTTTTTGCTTTGATTTTTTTCTCCGCCAACAGCGTGCGGATGATTTCACCTAGAACGACTGGATCGTTGATCCGTCCTTCTTCTACAGTTCCTTCAGGTAGCTCAGCGGTACCATAGCTGATGAGTTTATATGCTGACTGACCTTTTCGGCGCAGTTCGACAATATTAACTCGCTCAGAAGTTATTTCAACGCCTATACCTTTTTTAGAACCGCCGCCGAATTTAAAGCCAAACATATATTTCTATCACTGTAATATCGCTGGTCACACCACCAATGGAGGGATTATAGACCTATAGGGAACATTGTCAATAGGAAATCAAAAATAATCATTGGAATAGCAGGAAAAACATTTTTTGTTCTTGCATTTCGATCGCGTAAAAACGAACGGCTGACAACAAAGTTGCACCGATCGCAAATAAACATGGCAAAGTATGAATTTAAGTGTTCATACCCGACAAATATTTAGGTAGGTAGTATATAGGTAGTTGTCTCCAAAAAAACAAGTGCAAGCCCAAAATTCTGTCGATTATCTCCGCATTAGCTTGATCGATCGCTGTAACTTTCAGTGCTCTTACTGTATGCCCGTTGGAGCCGAGTTTGATTACATTCAAACCCAAGAGATACTGACGAATGCTGAGTTACTGAGCTTGCTGCAAGAGGTTTTTATCCCTTTGGGGTTTAAAAAATTTCGCCTCACGGGTGGCGAGCCGCTTTTGCGTCGGGGCTTGGTGGATTTGATTGCAGCGATCGCGAGTTTGTCTGGGGTTGAGGATGTGTCGATGACCACCAATGGTTATTTGCTCGAGGGGATGGCGCGATCGCTCTATGAAGCTGGACTCAAACGTATCAACATTAGTTTAGATTCTTTAGATCGCGATATTTTTCGCCAAGTCACGGGGCGGGATCATTGGCAAAAGGTATGGCGGGGCATTCTCGCTGCCCATGAAGTGGGCTTCGATCCGTTAAAGCTGAATGTGGTTGTGATTCCGGGGGTGAACGATCGCGAGGTGCTAGATTTGGCGGCTCTGAGTATCGATCGCGCGTGGCATGTGCGGTTTATTGAGTTTATGCCGATTGGGAATACGGCTTTGTTTGAGCATAAAGGTTGGGTGGACTCGGCAACGCTGCGCCAGCAAATTGACGATCGCTTTGGGTTGATAGAAGCCAATTGTCGCGGTAATGGGCCAGCGGATGTGTTTCAGATTCCCAATGCTAAAGGGACGCTCGGGTTTATCAGTCAAATGTCTGAGTGTTTTTGCGATCGCTGCAATCGCATTCGTCTGTCAGCAGATGGCTGGCTGCGCCCCTGTCTTTTAAATGAGTCTGGGCAAATCGATCTCAAAACGGCTTTACGCGAAGGCAAAGATCCTGCCATCCTGCGCACGATCGTGAGGGAGCTACTCAATCTCAAATCTGAAATTAATTTTAAAGATCGCGATCGCGGTACGAGCGATCGACCTTCCTACCAACGCACCATGTCTCAAATTGGCGGATGATTGATTGGTTTGTTGGAAAAACGTTCCTAGGACTAAGTTATCTATCTTTTTCCATTGTATCCACGATGCAATTGTACAAAGGGCTCGAGTTTCTCTAATGGGTTGGAAAATATTGGCAAGACTCCAATTTGTTGGTATTCAGCTTTGTAAAGAAATTTTAAGTTCTGCGCATCGTTAAGTTTCTTCAGAGATAGATCGTTATGAGGCAGCTTATTTTCTAAAGGTAAGGATTATGGATACCCAATTGAGAACGATGGATGCTCAACAAATTGCGCTATACAAAAGAATTCAGGCATTTTCGCTAGACCAACCAGATACGCAATTATTGTTTAGCAAACGTTTAGCAAAGGAAAATGGTTGGTCATGGAACTATGCGCAGAGAGTGATTGAGGAATATAAAAAGTTTGCCTTTCTAGCGGTTGTCACAGGGCATCCAGTTTCACCATCCGATCAGGTCGATCAAGCTTGGCATTTACATTTGAGTTACACGCGATCGTATTGGCAGGAGTTTTGCCCTGATATTTTACAAAGATCCCTGCACCACGAACCAACTCGTGGAGGCTCATCAGAGCAACTAAAACATGAAAATTGGTATAGTCAGACACTGGAGAGCTACGAGCAGTTTTTTGGTAAAGTTCCCCTTGATATTTGGCCTGCCGTTAAAGTTCGATTTGGTCGAGACTTAGATTTTGTCAGGGTTAACCGTCAACAAAATTGGGTATTTCCTAAGCTAGATGTGAAATCCCTATGGAGACTAAGACCTAGACGATTAGAACTCCTTCCTCTTTTATTTGTTTTATCCTTTGCAATGGAAGGTTGCCAAGCGATCGCAGGGTTCCCCAATCCAACCAAATTAACAGGCCCAGAATTTTTAGCCTTCTATATTCCACTTGGAATTATCGGTGTCGCTGTGGCATATTTGCTGCGATTCTCGCTGCGATCGCCTTTCGATGTGCCCGATCAACAATGCGATAACCTCAGTACCTATGAAGTCGCTTTTTTGGCTGGTGGTAACGATCGTACGATTGGTACTGCCATCACCAGTTTAGTGCAACAAGGATATGTAGCAGTTGAAGCACAACGGTCATTCTTAACAGCCAGAAAAAAACTAGTGATTAAAAAGGCTGTGGATGCCTCTTGCGATCCCGTAGAGCTGTTTGTTGCTCGAGAGATTGGTGCGGTCGATGGCGAAATTTCAATGATTTTTCGGAATTCCCAAAATATAGGGGAGAGGATTCACGATCGCTTACAACAGATTGGATTGATTTTGACTGACGAGCAGTCTTTAAAAGTGCAACGATATTCATCCCTGATTATTCTCGCGCTTTTAGGAATAGGTATGTTTAGGATGTTCAGTGGGCTTGTTCATGACAGACCAGTTGGTTTCCTGATCGTAAGCATGATAGTTCTTTTCGTAGCGGGAATTAGGTTTTTTGCCAAACCCTACCGCAGTCATTATGGCGATCGCGTTCTTAAGGATTTGATCGCTAACTCAAAATCTCTCAAGAGAACTAACAGCAGTGACATTCAACTTCCCCTAGCCTTTGCACTCTTCGGTGCAACCGTTCTAGCATCTGATAGTGCTTTGGCTGATTTACGCCAAGTACTTACTCCTAGTAGTGGTGGTGACGGTGGCAGTGGTGGTGATGGTGGCAGTGGCTGTGGAGGCGGTGGCGGTTGTGGTGGTTGATTAACTAGAGCTTCTCCGTAATATCCACTACAATTGACGCACTTGGTAAATTATCTAGATAACGGCAAGCGCAGTCAGCCAAAGTGAAAGCGTCTATACTGAAGGGTATGGATTTCTTGAGTAGATGTTATGTGGTTGAAGCCTGCGCATTTCCCTTTATATGTACTGTTGCTGACTTCATTAGCAGCTTGCCAAGGCACAGGTGTTGGAGAAATTGCCGAAAGTGCGATCGCGCCTAAAAATGCCCCAATCGAGAATGTGGTGCTACCGACGGACTTTCCTGCGGATATTCCGATCTTTCGGCAGGCAAGCTTGCAAGATTTGCAGCGATCGCCTCAGACAGACTCGCTGAATGTGACTTCTCGTTGGCTAATTCGCGAACAAGCAACGCAAGTTACCCAGTTTTATCGCGAGGCACTGAGTCTAAATGGTTGGCAAGTCTTGCGATCGAGCGATTTAGTCAGTCAAACCCCAGATCGAGGCACGTTCTTAGCCGAGCGCAACGATCTACTTGTGACTGTGGCTGTACAACCGATACCCGAGGGGACAAGTCTCTTACTGCAATACGTTCGCCTACCCCAGCCAGTTCCTAGTAATAACCCCAATAATCTCTCTATCAATCTCGACAATCTCTCTAATAACTTCTCAAGGAATAGAACCGATCTCCCGAATTTTTCGATTCGCCTATTTGGGTTTGCCCGTTCTTTCCCCAGTCTCAATGGGCAGCCGAATTCACAAGCCAATCTACAGGGGACAAATCAGGTTCTCACTGCATTCTTACCTAGCGATCTAGAGTCTGCGCCTGCTTCTTTACGCCCCTTTGTTAAAGACATTAGCCAGTTGGGGGTAATTGCGCCCAAATCGCAAAACAACTTCGAGCCAAATCGTACGATCTCTCGTCGGGAATATGCTCGTTGGTTAGCACTGACCAATAATCGCATCTATCAAAATCGTCCTAGCCGTCAGATTCGATTGGCGCAGCCTGCAACGGATGCCCCCGCATTTACAGATGTTCCGCGTAACGATCCCGATTTTGGCATTATTCAAGGTCTAGCAAATGCAGGACTGATTCGTCCTAATTCTGATACAACCAATAAAACTGCTAATCTCTTCCGTCCAGATGGACAGATTAGTCGTGAGGAACTTTTGCAATGGAAAGTGCCCTTGGATCTGCGCCGTCCCTTACCCAATGCCACCGTCGAGTCTGTGAGCCAAGCTTGGGGTTTTCAAGACAGCGATCGGATTGCTCCAACAGCGCTTAGAGCGATTTTTGCAGATGCTCAAGCAGGCGATCTGTCAAATATCCGTCGCAGTTTTGGTTTTACGACATTGTTTCAGCCACAAAAGCCCGTAACGAGGGCCGAAGCAGCAGCGGCACTCTGGTATTTTGGTACGCAAACCGATGGGCTATCGATTCAAAATATTTTAGAAGTGGAGAAAGCTACCGCCAATCCATCGAATACCTCGTCCAATAATACTTCTACAATAACTTCTCCTAACCCTTCTATTACTCCTTCACCTAGTTCTACACCCCGTTAAAATTGGCACTGGTTTCGCACTATGGAAAAAAGCTCTGAAACCCTTTTGGTCTGTGGATTTCGATGATCTGGCTTTAAAATGACTAATACCATTTTCCAAAATACTTTTGGAAAGACCGCGCGGAGCGCGGAACTCAAACCTCGATCTGTTGCAAATTCAAGTAAAGTTGGTATAAAACCCTTGCTTGACAAGGACTTTAGCCGAATAATCCTATCAGACAGAACCAGCGCCTTGCTCGAAAACAGCTGTATATACTTCCAAAGATTAGCAGTTGAGGAGGGAAGCATTACGGTACACCCAGAGCATCGCGCAGAGCCTGTTCGCTAATGCCGAGTCGTCTGGCTGATGCAGCTAAATCGGGAGGAGGAGAACCCAACGCTTCGCGGAGGGTCTGGGCGCTGATGCCGAGTTTTTGCGCGGCTACCTGTAAATCTGGATGATGCATCGGTGGTCTACCATTGGGCGGACGTCCCATCATGCCCCCTGGGGGCGGCCCACTGATCGTCATCACATCTCTCATGTTGTACTTGCCGCGCATACAACCCACCGTATAGGGAAAGTCCCAAGTAGCATGATAGTGGTACATCGATACCTGCTTGCCATCCCAATCGATCGCGTGGGTATGACCATGGCATTCATCTAGATCGGCACTCATGAGCATTTTGCCATTTTGTCCGCGCCGACCGTAAATTCCAAATCCATCTAGGCTATAACCGACTAGGGTGGAATGACCGTTGTTTAGGGTTGCATCTGGGAAGCAAGTGGTGAGACTATGGTAATGATAAACTCCTGAAACTTGAGGATGCCCTTGACAGGAATCTTGGGTCTCATGGGCAACCGCGTCTCGACCCGGTGCGTCCAGTGCATTGAAGAGAACCGAACCTGTCAATAGAATACCAACCGCTCCTGGTGTACAGGATGGCTGGGCTGCTAATTGGGGATTGACAGGCAAATCCACGCGCATATTCTGGGCTGCAATGCTATTAGGGTTGCGATCGAATTGATAGGCGTCATCGTTGCGACTGATGGGATAGGTTCCCGTGGGATGGTTTGGCAAATCGTTGGTCGCAAATACGCGTTTGTCACCTTGAACCGTCATCTTAAAACGCGAGGGCCAAGTCACTGCACCATCGACAACGGCTTTAGATGTTAAATCGTAAGTGCCATCCTTCTTAATCCAAGTTCCATCGCGAAATGCACCCCCAGCGACGGCTTCGATACGGCAGGGCCAAATCCATCCTACCTTTGGACTACGGGATAATTTGCCATCGCCTAGGGGTAAGTGGGTGAGATCGACGCGATCGCTTTGGGCAACTAAAGCGGGTTGAGGCGTAGGATTGGCATGGAGCGTGACGGAGCTGGCTGCGCCTAGTTTGTGAAACGCAAGAATAAGCAAGATGACCGCGATCGCAAGTCCAAAAAAATGCTTTTTCATCTGTTTGCGTGCTCCTATATGGAAATGCGATCGATACCAGATCCTCAAGTTTTACCATAGCCGAAGTTTGTCCGCTTCGCAATTTTTCACTACATTAAATCGCAAGGTTTACGCGATCGCTTGCTAGCTAGAGAAAAGGCGAACGAGAAGAATGATTAAACTTCTAGCTGATTCAGAAAAGGATTTGGAACGTCACATTTATTGTCTTCCACTGTAGGCTGGGTGAAACATAATTTACGCGATCGCGTCTAATACTTCAGCACAGTTTCGTATAACAATATAAGTTAGCTTAGATGCGACGAGCTGCTGCCGCTTAATTCAGGGTCGCTAGGTTCCTAAAATTCCCGATCGTTAGAATACTAAGGTTTTAGAGTCCCACTATGCAAACCCAAAACATTCAACAGCCTATCCCTCGCAGTCGGTTGAGATTATCCTTAGGGCGATATTTCTATATTCTCAAACGTCGATTTGAGTGGGCTTTTTCTAAGACAAAATTTGCCACTCAGATCGCTCCCGAGCCGCTACCCGTTGGAGTTTTTACCCACAAGTCCATTCTCATGCGTCAGTTAAAAGATGTAGACATGTGGCTTCAATACAATAAAGTGACAAATTTAAGACTAGCGATCGCGCAGATTGATGGTTTAGTGATTCAGCCCGGAGAAGTCTTTTCTTTTTGGTATTTGGTCGGAAATCCCACCCAAAATAGAGGATTTAAGTTAGGGATGACCCTAGAGAATGGCAAAGTGAGCACTGGTTATGGTGGAGGTTTATGCCAGCTATCAAACCTGATTTATTGGATGACATTGCATTCTCCTCTTACGATTAAAGAGCGTTGGAGACACAGCTATGATGTTTTCCCCGACCTAAATCGGACGCTTCCATTCGGTAGTGGAGCAACTGTGTCCTATAACTATATCGATTTGCAAATTGAGAATAAAACAACGCATCCGTATCAGCTTTGTCTGTGGCTAACAGACGAGCATTTATGCGGCGAGATTCGCTCTAACACAGAAAGTCTCTGCAAATACGAAATTCTGGAAAAGAATCATCTTATAACTGGCCCGATCGCTGGGCGGTATATGCGGCAAAATCAGCTTATGCGCGAACGACGCGACCTCAATACCAATCAACTCTTGAGCGAAGAATTGGTTACAGAAAATTATGCGCTCATGATGTATGCGCCACTCCTGAGTGCTGCAAAACAAAGCTCAACTTCTGCTTTAGATCGGCAAGATTTGCTGCGTTAACGTGAGTTGGGGTTAATGATTAAAGTATAGAATCATTTTTGTACGCGTTCCCAAGCTGACAAAATTGGGCGGATGAGCCAGTTAGAGCTGACTTTAAGCTGGTGTTCTAAGGTGGGCATTCTCAACAAGTAAGCTAAACGACGGGCGACATAGGCAGGCATTCCATCCATGGCAATTTTGCCAAACATCGACATTGAGGCATCATTCACGCCCAGACTAATAAACTCACCCAGTGGAATATATTGAAAAGGAAGCAGGGGATGATTGGTTATACTCGCCCAAATATTCAGGGCGCAGTAGTGCGCTTGTTGATAGGCGACCTGTGCAGTGCCTGGTAGGGGAGTTCCATCGGTATCTAAACAACTGGCTAGATCGCCGATCGCAAAGAGTTCGGGGTGCGTCTTGACCTGCAGGGTTGGTTCGACGGTAATCTGACCCATCGGCAAACGACGATCGAGGGGCAGCTTTTGAATGAGTTTAGAGAACCGCGTCCCCACTGTCCACATCACAATATCAACGGGGAGGGTATCGCTGCCTGCTTGATAATCTAAGGTGATTTCCGTTTCGCCTACCTCTGAGACACTGGTAGAGAGATCTTTCCAAACGCCCCGCTTTGATAGCGCCTGCTCGGCAGCGACGCGATTGGACTCTGGCGAACCTGATAAAATTCTGTCATTGCGCTCGACGAGGCGAACGCGCCCTCTTTCTTTGAGGCGATCGGCAATTTTACAGGCAAGTTCCACGCCGCTACTACCCGCCCCTGCAATACAGACGCGAATCTTGTCTCGGTCGGACTTTTCTAATTCCTCTAGCCGATGGATTAACCGATTGGCATCTGCAAGAGTACGAAAGGGAATTGCATATTCTGACGCTCCTGGAACGAAATCAATCGGTGTTTCGCCCCCGATCGCTAAGAGTAAGCGATCGTAGCGAATGTCAGCAAACTGACCTGAGCCATCGATGCGAACGTGGCGGTCGCTGAGATCGATATCTGTCACCGTGGCTTGAATAAATTGAATTCCCTTCCCTTCGAGTAAATCGGCAAAGGGTGGCGCAATTTCCCATGCTTGTAACTCCCCTGTAATCAACTCGTATAGCATGGGGGTAAACATGAAGCGATCGCTCTTGTCGATCAAAACAATTTCTGGGGTTTCAGCCCAAGGCAAGCGCACTAAATTGAGGGCAGTATAGAGACCACCAAAACCGCCGCCAAGGATACAAATTCGTGACATGGGAAAAGCGCTAACCTTTTATTGCATGGATCTTACTATGCCTATTCTAACGGTCAGGTAACTTTTCGCGTTGACAGAGGTTGTGTAGATCGCAATCCTCACATCGATCGCCCTACAGGGTAGGGCTATACACCTTTAAAGCAGACATCCTGTAGCTCCTGAGCAGAGAGGGGTTGAGCCTGAGGAAGCGATCGAGGCTGTTGCTGAGCCGTACCAATTTGCGTTAAACCAATGCCAAATACGATCGCGCCTGCCCCAATGTATTGCGCCATACTAGGAATTTCTCCCACGATCGCATAGGCAGCCAAAATCCCAATAATCGGACTAAAAGAACTGGCAAGGGAAACCTCCGCCGCTGTGGTTTTTTTGAGTCCAGACAACCAACAGATCTGTCCGCCCACCACAATGACAGCCCCGTAAAAAAACATCCACTGCCAGAGCAAGGGAGACAGCGCCTCGGCAAAATGTTCAAATCCAAACAAGATTGTCGCAATTACAAAGAAAACGATCGTACCTAATGCTGTTTTATAAATCGTGAAAATCCCCACAGGAATTTGTTTGAGCGTGATTTTACTCAAAAGGATGGCGATCGCCAAACAGGTAGCACCACCGATCGCTTGTAGTTCTCCTTTACCGATTTGAAAGCCGCCCATACTGACGGCGCTACTGCCTACCTGCTGCAACACAATCGTCAAGACGACTCCAACAAACGAAGCGATCGCCCCCGCAATCACCCAACCATTTACCCGTTCTCGTAAGATCCAGATCGCTAACGCCAAACTGAGCGGTGGTTCGATGCGTCCAATCAGCACGACATTATTCACGAGCGTATTTGAAAGTGCGGTAAAGAATAACGCAGGTACGAGGACGCTATCCAAAATCGCAATCACTGTCATGGCGCTCCAATCCTGTCTCGATAGCTTGGCAAAGTTAGAGGGATTCAGTTCTCGATAATAGATTGTCAGCATCACCAGCAACGCACAGAGATTTCCCACAAACAAAACATTACAAAACGAGATCGGATTGCGTCCATGCACGAGGTTGTGCATACCAATGTCAGAGAGCCGATGGACGATTGAACCTGAAGCCGAAAAAATCAAAATTGCGAGAATGAGATAAGCCCTTCCTGGAAAGCGATCGGCTAAATCTGAGATTTTGTTAGGTAAGCTAGGCATGTATTTCCAAAATGTCCGTTTCTAAGCATTGAGGATTCAGGCTTCCAACGTTAGCGAAGCCGCAAATTGCACTTGCATTTCTAAGCTCGTATTGGGTGCGAGATAAATCAAATCCTCCCCTGTATTCATAGCATTACGAGGGGCAGTCCAAGGCTCTAGGCACACATAATCTTTACCCTTAATTGCCCAAAACACCAGTGTGGTGTAGTGCTGGTCGTAGTTGAGCGTTAAGGATTGATTGCCAGTGTCAAAAATTTGAGCCGAGCTACCCGATAGGGGACGAAAGCCCAGGTCGATTTGGTCTTGCGAAAAGTCAAAACCGCCTGCATAGGTTTGCGTGGAATGGGAGACATGATCCCAATATTGCGTTGCGGGCAAATGGAAACTCAGTTTACTTTTATCGGTGGTGAGAAAGTAAGGATGTAAGCCCGATGAAAAGGGCATCGGTTCGGCAGAACGATTGGTATAGCGTTGGTGAATCGTAAGCGTATTTGACTGAAGCCTATAGGTGAAAGCGAGATCGAAATCAAAGGGATAGCCCACAAGGGTTTGAGCGTTACTGGTTAAGGTCAAGGTAATGCTTGTAGAATCTTCAGAAGTATTCAAAGATTTCTCATCGACTTGCCAAGCCAAATCCCGAGCAAAGCCATGTTGCTTTAGGGTATAGAAGCGATCGCTGTGGGTATAGGCATCATCAGGCATGTTGCCGCAAATGGGAAATAGAATCGGAATGCCCCCGCGAATGCTCAGCGACGGATTTGCAAATCGTTCCGCATCCAAATAGAGCAACTCGCGATCGCCGACACACCAACTGGTAATAATACCGCCGCGCTCTGGTACGACCTCTAGCCGAGCCAGATGGTTAGGGTCTTGCAGAATGTAGGTTTTGAATTGTCTCTGCGCGATCGCAACGGAAGCATTTCCTTCTAACGGTTGTGGGTCAGACATAAACATATTTTGAAATTACTGATGTCGCTGATATTCTTATTCGATTGCTTGAGTAAATCGTTTGTACGCAATGATAAAATTTTGTCGCCACTTCACTGTAAACAATATCTCACCTGATTTTGCTATAGTTTTTAGCTGAATGCATAATTTTACCAGTGCGATCGCTTACCTGAAAAATTTTCGCCAGATTCTGAAGTAAGTCAGCGAGGCTTCGCTTCTATTCGCTAGAAAAAGCGATCGCTTGACGATTTGAGCATCTCTGACCAACTTGTGGGATGATATCGCCATTATCATACCGAGCGAGTCAACTATGTGGCGAGTCAATATAACCTGTTCTGGAGAAGCCTGGAAACAGTCTGGAGCAGATTTTACAAATTTGGCAGATTCCTATCAAGCCGAGTTAATTGGTTCCAAAAAAATGCCAGATGACACTCGCATCATCTCATATAAAATTGAAGACCTCAGCGAGTCTGAATCTTTTCAAGAAGATTGTGCCAAATTTGCAGGATTTACCACGGATTTTGAATCTCTATAAAACGAATACTGTAAAAATCCACAACTACTCATGTGGCTGATATTCTTGTTTGAGCGCCCAAACAAATCGCTCGTACTCTAAGACAAAGTTTTGCCACCACTCCACTTTATACAAGATCTCCCCTGATTTTGCAGTCTTCTCTAATTCGATACAGAGTTCGATCAAAGCGATCGCGCGAAACATGGCACTAAGGCTTTTGAGAGAATGGGCATGAAAGGCAATTTGAGCGACATTATGCTGAGACATTGCCAATTGAAGTGCTTGGAATGAAGTATTTGCATCATTAACGATCAGACCAAAGATCTCATGAAGCTCATCAATTGAGAGATTCTCTTCTTTGTCAATGACATATAAGGTGCGAAAATAGGACATATCGATCGCCTTCTCAGTAACCTCAAGAGGTTGACTGAGATCGGATAGCCCTTTTTCTATCTGTAGGTTTTGCGCTTTAATATTTTGAAAAGACAGTGTCAGGGCACGAATAATTTCTTCAACCCGAATGGGCTTGCTGATATAGTCATTCATACCTGCGTCCATACATTTTTGCCGATCTTCAGGCATTGCATTTGCAGTCATGGCAATAATCCAAGGTTGACTGGGATGCTTGAGTTGGTCGCGTATGACCTCAGTTGCCGTTAAACCATCCATTACGGGCATTTGCATATCCATCAAAATCACTTCATAACTTTGTGCCTTTAGCATTTGGATACATTCAAAGCCATTATGGGCAAGATCGAGACGATAGCCTAGTTTTTTGAACATGTAGGCGGCTAACTTTTGATTGATCGGGCTATCTTCTACAAGCAAAATCTGTAAGGGCAATCTCTCTGCCATGGTGGGGTCGATCGGCGTAAGACTATTGCTGGTTTTTGGGATCTGCTCGATCTCTGAGATGACAGCTGCTACCATCGTAAAATAGAATACGGAGCCTTGCTCATTTACTGGACTGTTCATGCGATCTGAATGCCAATTTAATGGAGGGTTGCCACCCACAGAACCAAGGCTCTCTACCCAAATTGTGCCTCCCATCAGCTCGACCAAACTTCTACTAATCGCCAACCCTAAACCCGTACCGCCATATTTACGGCTAATGGAAGCATCGGCTTGAGTAAATGGTTGAAATAGTTTATCGATGCGATCGCGTTCAATACCAATACCACTATCTCTAACCAAAAACATCAGTTCGCATTGATTCCGATCGTCGAGAAGCGATCGGCTGCTAACTGAGATAGAAACACTACCCTGCTGGGTAAATTTAATCGCATTGCCCACTAGGTTTAAGAGGATTTGACGCAGGCGAGAACCATCTCCTGCGATCGCCACGGGTAGATTGGGATCGGTGGAATAGTTCAGAGCGATCTCTTTGTCTTGTGCTTGGCTCTTCAAAAGATTGCACGCAGATGTGAGGATATCTTCGAGAACAATGGTTTCTTCGACGAGTTCTAACTTACCTGATTCGATTTTAGAGAAATCTAGAATGTCATTGATCAGAATGAGAAGGGCATCACCACTGTCTTGAATGGTTTTGACAAAATCTTTTTGTTCGTCTGTGAGGCTGGTAGCAGAGAGCAATTGTGCCATGCCGAGCACGCCATTCATGGGAGTACGAATTTCATGACTCATATTCGCGAGAAACTCGCTCTTTGCTCTTGTTGCAGTCTCAGCCTCTTCTTTAGCTTGTGCTAAGGCAATCTCTATTTGCTTGCGATCGCTGATATCGCGAATCATAACTAAGGCAGCATCGTCACGAATTGGAACGACTCGGACTTCCTCATATTGGATGCGATCGCCTACGAATATCTGCTGCTCTTGGATTTGCTGCACGCGCGTCGATAATGCTGCCTGAATTGCTTGAAGCTGAGATGAGGCAATCTCAGGAGGCACTAACTCTGCAAGAGGTTTACCGATAGGATCGATATTTTTGGGGATTATGTCTGCGAGAGTGCTAGAGCTAATTGACTCAAGGTAGATACCTTTGGCATCGATCAGATTGATGATATCGGGGATAGCCAACAGAATATTGCGAATGCGGGTTTCACTCTCTTGCAGAGTCTCCTCCATCTGCTTGCGATCGCTGATATCGGTTATTCGCACCAATTGCATCGTGCGACCAGCAAGCGTAATCAGTTTTAGGGCAATATTCCCCCAAAAGATACTACCTTGAAGCGTTACATATTCTATTTCCCGACTCCAAACCCCGCGTGCTTGTATTTCTGCAAGAATACCCTTCGATTCATCGGCAGAAAATTGATGGCGATGCAGTATTCTCCCCCTAATGCCAATCAACTCAGTTTTATCAACTGCACCAAAAAGTTCCACTGCCCGCCGATTGCAATCGACGGTGAGCAGGGTTTGGTGATCGACTAAAAAGATAGCATCCGCAGATTCGTTAAAAACTGCTTCTCGCAAATCTCGACTGTGAAGGAGTTCCTGCTCTGCTTGCTTGCGCTCGGTAATATCTATATAGGCGATCGCTGCACCATATTTTTCTAAAGGAATAGGAGCGGCACTGACACTCAGCGATCGGGTACTGCCATCGGCACGCACAATATTCATTTCGACATGATGAACAAAACAGTTATCTCGCAAAGCTCGAACGCAGGGATATTCCTCCTCTGGCATCGGGGAACCATCAGGACGAAAAATTTCATAACCCAGACCATCGTTGAGGTTTGCGCGGTCTTTGGAAGTGACTCCCAGTATGTTCTCTGCGGCAGGATTTCCTTCAATCATATGCCCTTCGATATCCGTAATCGAAATCCCGATGGGCAAAATCTGAAATAGCGTTTGATACTTTTCTTGCGACTCTTTAAGAGCAAACTCTACTAGATCCAAAGATTGGTGCAACTGAGCGGACATCAAGTTAAATGATTCTGACAAAACCTTCAGTTCGGCAATTTTGGAATCTTCAGGTAAAGACACTTGCCACAAACCCTCGGAGATCGCTTTACTAGCTCGGCTCAATTGCAAAATTGGCTTCGTAATCCAACGGGCGGTTAGCAAACCAATCCCTGTGGCAACCAAAAGCGTGATTCCGCATAACAGAATTGTCCAATTGTTATTCGTCTGAATTTCTGTCGTAAAGTCAGACTCTGGGATCGCGACGATCGTCAGCCACTTTAAATCTTGTTTGCTCTGGAATGGAACTACCTGCACAAAGTAGCGCCGACCATCGACTTCAAAGTTGACTTGCTGTCGATCTTGAATGCGATCGAGGTTACCAAAGCGATCGATGAGATATTGCGTTGCTTTTTGGGTAATTAGATTACTACTGTTGACAGCACCTAGCCTACGTTTGGCTGGATCGAGGTTTTGTCGATCGTTACTTGCCACTGGCGGGAGCAATGACCCTTGTTGGAATGGCGTTTCCCCCGTTGAAGTCCCAATGAATAATCCATTTTTCTCAACTACAAAAGCTTGCCCAGTTTTCCCAATCTTTAAGCCCTTAAGATAATCACCCAACCCAACCAAAGATACGGAAGAAGCTAAAACCCCCTGAAAAGTGTTGTCGCGATCGTAGAAGGGTAAAAAATTCACAACATGAAGGTTGGGCTTATTTTCCTCAACCCTTGACACCACTAACCGCCAAATCGATCGCTGAGCCGTTTTGGCTTCCTGATACCAAGGGTTACCAGGGGGATCGTTATGAGGATCGTAGGTGGTTGACCGTCTCAGTAAGCGGATCCGATTCCCTTGACTATCCGCGAGGTAATTGTCCCAGTTGTAATTGGTGGATCGATCCCGCAATCGAATCGCATGGGAGCCATCATCCTGCTTGCCGACGATCAAAATCTCTTTTTGCTCGGTGGCGATCGCCACGGTGGTCACTTCATTAAAAATTTGTGCCTGCTGCCAAAAATAGCGCTCGACTGTTGGCAGATCCCGCCAGTTGAGAATACCCAGCTTAATGGCTGCGGCATTATTCTTGGTAATTTCTGTAGGGGTTTGTAGGTAACGATCTAGATTTTGGTCGATGCGATCGCCCACCTCTGCCATCAAAGGTTTTGCCATGTTTTCTACCGCTACCTGTCCGCTACGATAGGAAAGATAGCCCACCAGACCCACTGCCCCTACAATTTGCAACACAAACGGAACCACGAGCACCCATCGGAGCGGGATGCAATCTAAAGAAAGGCGCTTGGTTGAGTTATGCAAAGACATGTAAATAAGTTATACATTACCCGCTGAATAAAAATATCTTTTTTTTATAAAAAAATCTAAAATTAATCATAGCCCTGATGTGCTTGTTGCAGTGCCTGAGCAAATCGTTCGTACTCTGTAACAAAATCTTGCCACCACACCGCTGTAAACCCTATTGTTCCTGATTTTGCCATCGTCTCTAGCTCGTCACACAATTTTACTAAGGCGGTTGCGCGAAACATGGCACCGATACTTTTGAGCGAATCCGCATGAAAGGAAACTTGAGCCGCATTCTGTTCAGCTCTTGCCGATTGAATTGCTTGGAATGAAACATCCGCATCATGAACGATCAGACTGAGAATCTGATACATTTCAACCTTTGAGAGATTCTGTCCTGGAGCGATGTTCAAGGTTTGGAAATAGGACATATCGAGTCCATAGGACGCACCTTCAGAAGCCTGACTAGAAGTAGATAGATCAGTTCCGCTGTTTTTTACTTCAATATATTGCCTCAGGACGCGCATGATTTCATCAATCCGAATGGGCTTGCTGATATAGTCATTCATGCCCACGGCTATACATTTTTGTCGGTCTTCAGGTAAGGCATTGGCAGTCATCGCTACAATCCAAGGGTGATTTGGATGTTTTACTTCTCTTCGGATAATTTCAGTTGCGGTTAAACCATCCATTTCAGGCATTTGCATGTCCATCAGAATGATCTCATAGCTTCGCTCCTTCAATTTCTCGATGCATTCGCGTCCGTGATGCGCGACATCAATGCCATAGCCTAGTTTTTTTAACATGTAGCAGGCTAGTTTTTGATTGATCGGGCTATCTTCGACTAACAAAATCTGTAAGGGCCATCTCTGAGCGATCGCAGAATCGATGGGCATCAGATTGTCGCTAGTTTTTGCTTTTGGTGCGATCGCTGAAATGACCGACACGGCAATTGTAAAATAGAAAGTCGAACCTTCTGCATGTCGATCGGATTTCCAGTTTAAGGGAGGATTTCCTCCGATAGCACCGAGACTCTCTAACCAAATTGTGCCTCCCATTAATTCAACTAGATGCTTGCTGATTGCCAATCCTAGCCCTGTACCTCCATATTTGCGACTAAAGGAAGCATCAGCCTGTGTAAATGCTTGAAACAGCCGATCTATATTCTTTCTCTCGATACCGATACCGCTATCTTTAATCGCAAACTGTAGGAATCCTCGAGCATTGAGCACCAAGCCATTAGCCTTTCCGTTGTCTAGGCGATCTGCGATCGCTGACTGCGGGTGGCTAGATAATTCTTGCCGATAGCTAACCGCTACAAGCACTTCACCAACGTTCGTAAATTTGATTGCATTCCCAATGAGGTTGATCAGCACTTGGCGCAGGCGGTTCTCATCCCCAACCAAGGTAGTAGGAATTTCGGGTGCGATCGCATATTTCAGCGCGATCGCTTTATGCTTGGCTTGACCGTTCAACAGATTGCAGACTGACTTTACCAGATCCGATAGATTAAATGGTTTTTCTTCAATCTCAAGCTTTCCTGATTCAACTTTTGAGAAGTCTAGGATGTCGTTAATGATCGTGAGAAGTGCAGAACCACTGTCTCGAATGGTTTGCACGAAATCTTGCTGCTCGTTGGTAAGCTCTGTATAGGAAAGCAGTTCTGCCATTCCCAAAACACCATTCATCGGCGTGCGAATTTCGTGGCTCATATTAGCTAGAAATTCGCTCTTAGCTCTATTGGCAACCTCTGCGGCTTCTTTGGCTTGCGCTAAGGCAAGCTCTGCTTGTTTGCGATCGGTAATATCCCTTGAAATTTGGATTACAGTATCTTCAGAAATTGGAGAAATACTCGCTGCAAACCATATTTCTTTCCCGTTGATTTCTATGCTGTAGTCGCAGTTCACGGTCTTTTTTTGCACGAGTGACTGCTGCAAGCTCTGTAAAATAATATCTGCAGACTTTTGTGGGAGTTCTTGATAGATTGACTTTTCAATAATTTCTTCTGGCTTTCTGCCCAAATTTGTCAAGTCGGTCGGTGCAACCTTAAGACAACGCCCTTCAGTATTACGAACCAATACCGTATCGCTCATGGCATTAAACAAGGCATTCAGCTCGGCATAGGCATCTCGGAGTTGGGTCTGAGACTTATCTAATGCTGATTCTGCTTGTTTGCGATCGCTGATATTACGAGCGACCCACAATACAGATTCATAGCTTAAAGGTGACACAATGGTAGAAAACCATAATTCTCTACCCTGCAATTCTATACAATATTCTAGCTCTGTACTTTCTTGGGTCTTCAGGACTTGCTGAATGGTTTCTAAAAAGCGATCGGCTATGGAGGGAGGGAAGTGCTCGTGCAAAGTTCGATCGATCTTATTGAAACCATTCGTTTCAATATTAGATTGCGTAGGAGCGACCTTGAGGTACCTCCCTTCGCTATTTAGGACAAAGATAAAATCCTTCATGCCAGCAAATAGATTGCGAAGTTGGTTCTCCGATTCGCTGAGCGCCTCTTCAGCCCGTTTGCGATCGCTGATATCCTTCATCATGCCAATTACGCAATCTTGCCCATCCAGCCATTCTGCTCTCGCAGACATCAATACCGTCTTAAGTTGATTCGATCGCGTGCGAACCTTTACCTCAAAATTTTGGATCTTCCTCTGCAAAATCAACGTTTGTCTGAAGTGATGCAGATTCTCCAGATTTTCCCACAAACCAAATTCTACACAGGTTCTTCCGATAATCTCTTCACGGGGAGCATTTAAGAACTGGCATAGACTGTCATTCACATCCAAACATAATCCTTCTGCGAGCGTAGCAATCCAGATCGGATCGGGGCTGGTATGAAAAATGGTCGAAAATCGAGTTTCCGATTCGCGCAGGGCAATTTCCGCTTGCTTACGATCGGTAATATCCGTTGTCGTGCCAAGATAGCCTGCGACTTCACCCGCTTGATTTCTCTCTGCTACCGCCTGAGACAGAACCCAAACAATGGAACCGTCTGGTCGCTGCCTGCGGCTTTCCATTTGATAGATTGCTTGGCGATCGACCTTAGCCCGTTCGACAAAGGCATACCAATTGGTTTTTACCATCTCTCGATCGTCTGGATGCAACCTTTCAAGCCAAGCATTACCCAAGTAGCCTTCTAAAGATACGCCAGACAATTGCAAGGTCTTTTCGTTGGCGTAGATACAGTTCCCTTGGAGATCGTCCCGAAAAATTCCCACAGGAATCAAGGCTAACAAGGAGCGATATTGTGCATCGGTTTGCTCTAATGTCTCCTTGGCAATTTTACTCTCCAAAGATGTTTGCAATTGCTCTGACATTTGATTGAACGATCGCGTCAGTACTTGTAACTCAGCGATCGCATGGTTTTCTGGTAATGTCTGCCCAAAACTTCCATCCGCTAGGTCTTGACTGGCTTTGCTAAGGCGTTGCATGGGAGCAGCAATCCAACGTGTAGTTAACAGCCCGATTCCCGTTGCGATCAATAGTGTGATTCCACTTAAGAAAATGGTCTGATTGGTATTTGCCTGAATTTCTGACATAAAGTCAGACTCGGGAATTACGGTCACGAGCAACCAATCTAGACCGTATTTATCTTGGTAGCGATCGACCTGTGCGAACAGCTTTTGTCCATCAACCATGACTTTTAAGCGCTGATGGGACTGGATTTGGTGCAGATCGCCATATTGCTGCTTGAGTTGTATGGCGATCGCCTTTGTCCGCGCATCTTGACTCTCTGTAGCGGGTAACCTTATCGGCACACCCTTGGGCTGTTTGAGATAGGGAATTTCTAAGGTAGATGTCGCCACTAGGTCACCAGAAGGTTCGAGGATAAATGTTTGTCCAGTGGGTGAGAAATTTAGCTTACTTAAAAAGGTGCTGATTCCAGATAGTTCGATATTACTGATAAATAAGCCCTCAAATTTTCCAGTAGCATCATAGACAGGTGCTATGGAAGTAATGCCCAATGTGGGTAATACCCGATAAACAAAAATCGGCGACCATGTTTGTTGCTTAGCTGCTTTTCCAGCTTGATACCAAGGTGTGGTACGTACATCGATCGCTTGCGTATAGAGTAACTTCCTTGCTCTGCCCCGTTCGTCAACGAGATAAAACTTTCTTAAGAAGGGTTCTTTGGGTGTGATTTCGCTAACTACTTGCGTTCCGATCTCTAGTTTTTCTCCAGAGATCTTTTCAACTTGTCGAACCATCTCTTGGCTGTAGACCAGATCGTAGCCAATCAATTCTCCTCGCTCATTAGCAAAGACAATCGATGATGGGGTCGGAGAAAATTCGAGCTGCTGCCAAAACTGGGCGCGCATTTGCTCGAAGTCCTTGAGGTTGAGCCGCCCCTGCTGAAAAGCTCGATGCTCGATCGCTACGATTTGCTGTTGTCTTTGCAGGGTTGTGTCGAGGCGATCGCAAATTCGGTTAGTTGCCTGATCCATCACTTGCTGCGCCAAGTTTTCTACGGCTGCTTGTCCGCTGCGATAGGAAAGATAGCCTACTAGCCCCACTGCCCCCACAATTTGCACCACAAACGGAACGATCAGCACCCACCGTAGAGAGATGCGATCGAAAGAAAGGCGTTTGGGTGAGTTAGACAAAACCATGTGAATCAGTTACGTTGCCCCTCCAGCAAAAAAAAGATACCTTTTTTATAAAAATATTCTCAGACCGTTACTAGCGCTACTGTTCCTATTTAAGTACCTGATTTAAGTACTTGCCTAAATCGTTCGGATGATGAGACAAAAGGTTGCTATCCCTTCATGATTTACAATCTCTCACTTGATTGTGCCATAGTCTCGAAATCGATACGTAGCTTTACGAAAGCGATCGTTTACTTAAAATTCTGTTGCTAGATTCTAAAGTCAATTGGTGTGGAGAAATCTGAGCAGTCTCTCGATCGAGCATACATTTCTTTCTGGCGGTAAAGATTAACGCGATCGCAGCAGATTGTAACGTTGCGATCGCAGATCGGGCAATAGACTTGGCTTTGAGCGAGTGGAAAAGCGATCGCTATAGCAATTCTATTAGACTGCTTAGGTAGAAACAATTTGTGAATTCTCTCTACTTTCTGGATGAATTTGGAATAAGAAAGTTCCAAAAATGTAAATTTTGGAAATGAGCTAGGAATGGTTGGAATTGCGCTGTCTAAACTGTCCTTCAAGTCAAGGGGTTAGATTGTTTTGCATTTTGATATTCTGAAAAGAGAGGGTCAGGGCACGAATAATTTCTTCAATCCGAATGGGCTTACTAATATAGTCATTCATACCTGCGGCAATGCACTTTTGGCGATCTTCGGGTAATACATTGGCTGTCATCGCCACGATCCAAGGCAAACTCGGATCGGTTGATTCTTTGCGGATTGCTTTCGTCGCTGTTAACCCATCCATCTCTGGCATTTGTAAGTCCATCAGAACGACATCATATTGCCTTTCTTGCAGTAAATTGAGGGCTTCTCGTCCATTGTTGACAACATCCGCTTGATAGCCTAGTTTTTTTAACATCAGACAGGCAATCTTTTGGTTGAAGTGACTATCTTCCACTAACAATATCTGTAAGGGAAACTTTTTAGCCATGGTTATATCAACAACTTGTCGATCGCTAGGGGACAAAAGACATACCATAGGGTGTGTTTCCGCTACATTTGATGTCACCGCGATCGTAAAGTAGAAGGTCGAACCCATCGTATTACCACTAGAAGAGGCGATCGTCCAATCGATTGGACGATCGCCTCCGACATGTCCTAAGCTCTCGACCCAAACTGTGCCTCCCATTAACTCGACAAGGCGCTTACTAATCGCTAACCCTAAGCCAGTACCTCCATATTGACGGCTGATTGACGCATCAGCCTGGGTAAAGGGCTGAAATAACCTGTCCATGCGATCGCGCTCAATGCCGATACCCGTATCTTTAACCGCAAACTGTAAGCAGCATGTACCTAGAGGATCGAAGACGAGAGATGCAGGATGATAGCGAACTTCTACCAACACTTCTCCTTGCTTTGTAAACTTGATCGCATTACCGATCAAGTTCAGCAATACTTGGCGAATACGGGAAGCATCTCCTACAAAGGAGTCAGGCAGATCGGGAGAAATAGAGTATTGCAGGAGAAGATTTTTATCATTTGCCTGGCTGCTCAAGAGATTGCAGACGGATTTGAGCAAATCGGTCAGATTGAAATCACAGACCTCGATCTCAAACTTACCTGACTCAATCTTAGAGAAGTCAAGGATATCGTTAATAATCGTGAGAAGGGCATCACCACTATCTCGAATCGTCTGCACAAAATCTTCTTGCTCTTCACTCAAATCGGTGTATGCCAGCAGTTCTGCCATGCCAAGGACACCATTCATCGGCGTGCGAATTTCGTGACTCATGTTGGCGAGAAACTCACTCTTGGCTTTGGTTGCTGACTCTGCGGCTTCCTTGGCTTTTGCTAAGGCAAATTCTGCTTGCTTGCGTTCCGTAATATCTCGGGCAATCTGGATTACCCTATCCTCCGCGATCGCAGAGATACTGGCAGTAAACCAAACTTCTTTACCACTAATTTCTAAGCAGTAGTCACAATTTACAGGTTGTCTTGTCTCTAAAGCTTGGCGAATGGCACCAAGAATAATGTCTGCTTGTTGCCTTGGCAGTTCTTCATAGATAGACTTCGCGAGTACCTCTTCAGATTTTCCCAATAAATTTGTGGGATTTGAGGTTGCGACTTTGAGACAACGTCCTTCTGCATTACGTACCAATACGACATCGCTCATCGCCGCAAACAGGGCGTTATCCTCAGCATAAGCCTCTTTGAGCTTGTCTTCACTTTCTCTCAGAGCGATTTCAGTTTGCTTGCGATCGGTAATATCCGTCAAGGTTCCCACATATCCAACCACCGCACCGTTCGTGTCGATTTCTTGGACTACCTGTACGTAAAACCAATTAATGCTACCATCTGGGCGCAGGTGTCTGCCCTCCGCTGCATTAAATACTTGACTGCCTGGAGGGGCTTGCTCGAAGCCTTCCACCCATCGTCCGAACAGGTAATCGCGATCGTCTGGATGCAAAGCTTCTAGCCATCCTGCTCCCAATGCACTTTCTACCGATCTACCAGTCATCTCGCTCCAGCGTTCGTTCACATAAATACATTGCAAAGGCAGATCGAACCGAAAAATCGCCACGGGAGCAGCAGCAGCTAAAGTGGCATAGCGACGTTCGCTTTCTTGCTGGGCTAACTCTGCCTGTTTGCGATCGCTAATATCGCGCGAAATATTAACAAGAATAAATTCTCCTTGCCACTCCATTGCTCGTCGAGAAATCTCAACAGGAAATATAGAGCCATCTTTGCGTCGATGAAGCGTTTCAAACGTACGGTCATTGAACGACATATCATTGAGAACTTGGCGAAGTTCTTCACGAGTCCATTGAGCATCCCAATCAGCGACATTAAAGTTAGCAATTTCAGCAGGTGTGTAGCCTAGCATTTGCGCAAATCTGTCGTTAGATTCAAGCAAATTGCCTTCTAAGTCTAAAATGTGGATGCCATCTGAAGATGCATTGAAGATTGCCGATCGCCGCAGTAACTCTTGCTGTAAAGCCAGTTCAGCTTGTTTGCGATCGCTAATATTCCGAACCATCACCAAGACTTCTCGTTCTTTGATTTTGACAATCCTTGTTTCTTCATATTGCAGCTTGTCTTCGACTTGAAGTTGGTGCTCGTAGATTTGGATTTCGCCCACACTCAATGCTTGCTGGATATAGCTCATTCTGAGTTCGGCAAGTTCTAGAGGCAAAACTTCTGAAAGATGTTTGCCAATCAGATCTGACCCCAACATAATCAGATCTTTCGATTGATTTGTCGGGAAATAATCGAGATAGATCCCAGCATCGCTAATATGAAACATCAAGTCGGGTATTGCTTCTAAAATCGCCCGATTTCTGAACTCGCTTTTACGGAGTGAAGCCTCTGCCTGCTTGCGATCGCTGACATCTCTGACAATTACCAAGCATTCATCGTCACTACAGGGTGACACCCGCACCTCTTCATCACAGGGTTTGCCATACTTGAGAATTTGATGTTCCCAAATTTGTAACTCTCCTGTGGAAAGTGCTCGTTCAATTTGTTGTAACTCAAAGTTTAGCAAGTCTGGCGGTAAAACTTCTGAGAGGTGACTTACGATCGGGAGATAAGTCCCAGATGCTTCGTTTACAGGCAAAATTAAGTCATAGCAAGAACCATTCCGTCCAATTCTCAAAAGCAGATCTGGAATCGCATGTAGAATAGCACGATTGGTTGCTTCGCTATGCGCTAGTTGGGCTTCGGTCTGCTTGCGATCGGTAACATTTCGGATCATGGTCAGAACTTCGCGATCGTTAATCTTGACAATCCTTACCTCTTCATATTGAATGCTGCCATCGATTTGCAGTTGCTGCTCGTAGAGTTGGATTTCTCCAGTTGATAATGCCTGCTGGATATAGCTGAGTTTGCGTTCGGCAAGTTCAAGTGGCAATACTTCTGTTAGATGTTTTCCCACTGGGTTGGTATCAATTACAATCAAATCCTTGACTGTACTGGAAGGGAAACAGTCTAAATAGACACCTTCAGCGCTAACCTGAAACATCAAGTCAGGTATTGCTGATAAAACCGCCCGATTTCTGGACTCACTTTGACGTACTAAAGCCTCTGCCCGTTTGCGATCGCTAATATTCTTAAATACGGAAAGAACGCAGGGCTGTCCATTTAGTTCTAGAACTTCTAAAGACACCAAGCCTGCGATCGCTTCTCCAGACTTGACACAACCTTCAATTTCAAAGTTCCGAACCGATCGATGCACTCGCAACAAGTCAATTATTTCCTGAATTTGCGCGGGATTTTTGACTAGGTTGATTTCACGTGTCGTCCGTCCGACAATTTCCTCACGCGTATAGCCCGTGAATGCCAAATATTCATCGTTGACATCGAGATAAGTACCATCCGTAAGACTCACAATCGAGATCGGATCGGGACTAGCACGAAATATCTTGGCAAATTTTTCTTCTGACTCCTGTAAGGCTCCTTGGAGTTTTTTTGCCATTTGGGCAAATGAGTCCGAAAGGGTGTTTAGCTCAGCGATCGCACTGCTCTCAGGTAATTCTCGCCCTAAATGTCCGCTGACTAAATCTTGACTGGCACGACTCAAGCGCAAAATCGGACGCGCAATCCATCGCGCCGTTAGCAAACCAACTCCCGAAGCAATCAAAAGCGTAATTCCACTAAAGAGAATTGTCCAGTTTGCATTTGCCTGAATTTCTGCCATAAAGTCAGATTCAGGGATAACCACAACTGCTAACCAGTCTAAATCTCGATCGTCTGGTTCCCTTTTGAGAGGAAAAATACGCACAAAATAGCTTTGACCGCTACTTTCAACCCGAAACTGTAGCTCTTCCTTAATAGAAGCTAAGCTACCAAAGCGCTCTATCAGTTTCTGGGCAATGATTTGGGTCAAGGAATTCTGACTGCTGACAATACTGAGTCGGCGATTTGTAGGATCGACATTTTTAATAACATTCTCTGAGGTCAAGGGAGCAAGTAAACCTTGGCGAAAAGGGATTTCTCCTGTTGAAGTTCCAATCATGAGCCCGTTACGCTCGACAATAAATGCTTGTCCTGTTTTGCCGATTTTTAACTTTCGGAGAAAATCACCCAATTGATTCAAAGAAACTGCCGTTCCCACCACCCCTTGGAAGGTATTTTGGCGATCGAAAAACGGTAGAAAATTGACTGCAACCAAGGCAGGTTTATTAGGGTTAGCTAGCGAAACACTGATCTGCCAGATCGATCGCCCTGCTTGTTTTGTGCGCACGTACCAAGGGTTATTTGGCGGGTCATTATGAGGGTCGTAGGTGGTCGATCGCCGCAGGAGTTGGACGCGATCGCCTTCACTATCTGCAAGGTAATTATCCCAATTATAATTTGTGGTTTTATCTCTCAGTCGGATCGCACGGGAACCATCATCTAATTTCTCTACGATTAAAATATCTTTCTGTTCCGTTGCGATCGCCAGCGCCGACACATCCGTGTAGATTTGCGATTGCTGCCAATAATATCGCTCTACCGTTGCTAAATTTTGCCAGTCCAGAATTTCAAGTTTGAGAGCGGCGGCATTATTTTGACTGATTTCTATGGGTTTGCGTAAATAGCTACTCAGGTTTTGATCGATGCGATCGCCTGTTTCTCGCATCACCTGATTTGCCAAGTTTTCTACAGCAACCTGTCCGCTGCGATAGGAAAGATAGCCCACCAATCCCACTGCCCCCACAATTTGCACCACAAACGGAACGATCAACACCCACCTTAGAGGGATGCGAGGTCGAGACGAGTGTTTGCTTAACGATTCATGTTTCATCAAAAGCTACTTAACAGCTATCCTTAATATTTCAAAATATTTTATGAATCAACTCGGACATCTCTCTAAGGATCTATCTGTGGGCTTAAGATTGCTCTAAGCTTGATTATTCTGTTCATCTGAAGTTACATCACCCTATCTTAGTATTAAAGGCTTTAGGAATTTATTCAAATTCAGGACTGGCTCAAGGCAAGCATTATGAATTTTGTGGGTTAAATTAATAAAAACAATAATTGTTGTTTGATAGTTTTTTGCGAATTACCTATACTAACTAAACCTTTAGGTGATATTCAAGCTATAGTTTTGACGATCCCCAATGCCTTCCGCCGCCCGTGTAGTGAAAGTAACGATGTCAAAATCTTTCTGGAAATGTAGCCCTACTTGGGTTCTTTGGTGCAGTACCGGTCTATTTATGCCAACAGTCGCTGCCTATGACCCTAGCCATGCCGAAACTTTACAGCCGACTCCATCCCCTTCTAGTCTAGTTCGACCTGCACGCGATCGCTCGTGGAATTCTCAGCTTGCTGTCCCAGAAGCCCTGCGTGCAAGCAAAGCAGTCCCATCCCATCCTCCACTTCAAGATCCTGTGATTTTTCAGAACTCTCTCAATAGTTCGAACAATCGCATCGCGGGAATGGAAACAGTCACATCAGTTTCACAATTATCAGATGTCAAAACGACCGATTGGGCATTTCAGGCATTACAGTCCCTCGTAGAAAGATATGGTGCGATCGCAGGCTATCCCGATCGTCAATTTCGCGGCGATCGCGCCTTAACTCGCTATGAGTTTGCTGCAGGCTTAAATACAGTACTAGATAAAGTGAATGCCCTGACTGCGGCTGGGCTTGCCGATAAAGTGAGCCAGTCAGACCTAGCCATTCTCCAAAAGCTGCAAGCAGAATTTTCCCAAGAGATCGCTACCCTGCGCGGAAGCGTGGATTCCTTAGAGAACCGCACTGCGATCGTAGAAAAACAACAATTCTCTCCCATCACGAAATTAAGAACCATTATTGCCTTCTTGATTGGCGATACCTTTGGCGAACGTCCTCCTAGGGGCAGCAACACAGTCTTTCAATCCTATGCCAGTCTTAATTTTCAAACCAGTTTTACTGGGAAAGACATGCTCAACGTTCGTCTCGTTGGCACCAACACCCCTAGTATCGCTACCGCTACAGGTAGCTTTACCTCTAATCTGTTATTCGATCCGCCAGTTTCGCCAAATTCAATTCGACTCGATCGCTTAGACTATAAGTTCCCCATCGGCGATCGTGCCACAGTCTGGATCGTCGCTTCGGGATTACAACCCTATGACTGGGTTCCAGTCGTCAATCCATTAATTTCTTTAGTTGTCTATCCTAATTCTCGTTTTTCTCTTTGGAACCCCGCATCCTATCGCTTAGGGTTTCTTGCCACTGGAATCGGAGCTGCCTATCGTTTTAACGATTGGTTACAGGTACATGCTGGCTATTTTGGGAACAGCGATCAAGCCAGTATTCCTACGGGTGGTAATGGTCTTTTTAATGGCAATAATGGCATTATTGCCCAGCTAACCTTTACAGCCAGTCGCGAATTTGAGGCAGCCCTTACCTACACGCACAAATACTTTACAGCGAATACGGTTAACCTTCAGAGTACGACGGGGAGTATCTATGCCCTCACTCCCTTCGATCAAAATGCTACTTCTGCTGATAATTTCAGTGTGGAATTTAGCTGGAAGTTAAGCCCTAAAATCCATTTTGGGGGATGGTTTGGTTATACGATCGCAAACCAATTAAGTCGTGGGAGTAGTAGTGCCACGATTTTAAATGGAGCGCTCAATCTGGCGTTTATCGATTTATTTAGTGAAGGCAGTGTTGGCGGTTTGATTATTGGCGTTCCACCCAAGGTAACCAGCAGCAATTACATCGATGGTCTGACAAGAGCGTTGCGCCAAGATCAAGATACTCCTATCCATTTAGAGGTTTTCTACAATTATCGATTGACGAAAAATATTAGTATTATGCCCGATATTTTTGTCGTTACCAACCCAGATCGAAATGGCGATCCGATCTGGGTTGGTTCGTTGCGCACAGTCTTTTCTTTTTAGGAATGGAACGAGTCGAGACTAGACCTCCTACCCCTCAATCCTCACAGTAATTTGAGAGGAATTCTGGTTACTCAAGCATAATGTTATGCGGCGATCTATCGATCGTTCGCAATATAAGCTACAACCTGTGCTTTCATCAGTTCTCGCACGAGTCTCTGAGCTTGCAATTTGTGTAAAGGGAACATCAGTCTTTGCGGTAAATGCTCCATGAGTTCCCTCGCCTCGCTCATAGGGGCATCCGTTACCCGCACGATGATATTTGCCCCCTCAAACGCAGCATCCTTCGTCGTCGCTCTTTCGATATAGACAGACCATGTGGGAGGAGTCGCCACGCCCAATTCCACAGCCTGCAAGCCTTTAATTGTGCCTAGTACTACGAGGCGATCGCCTACATTCAACCTCGTATCATCGGAAGGCATAAATTTAGAGGGCTTTTGCAGTTCTTGGTGCAAAATAGGAACTACCCCATAGCCATAGGCAACTTCCGCCAAAATCAGACCATTCAGCGTATCACCGTCTTGGATGAGATACTCCGTGACCAGAATTGTTTGGTTATTGAGCCGAAACAGACTAATCACGTTTTCGCCATAAGCCGCTGCTGCAAATGCTTCAGCGGATATGGCATTCGCACAGAGGACATCGGCATAGGGCAACAGTTGTGCCAAGTTATCTGTGAAATTTTGATCGAAGGTACGAATCACCAAATAGCTATCAGGATTTGCCACATGGGTCATCATCGCAACTTCCAAATTGATCATTTCATCATCGGTAACTACGACTAAGCTTTTTGCCTGAGCCAAATTTGCTTTCGTTAAAGCGTGATTGATATCGCCCACAATTAGGGGCATCTTAGGTAATATGCCTGGAGCAATTTCGGAACTTGCGATCGCCACAAAAGACTGATTGAATTCCTGTAAAAGTGCGGCGACTCTCTGCCCGACTCGTCCCAACCCAATCAGAACCACATGCCCCTGCTCTGGTATAGGCGGACGCCGCGATAGAAATTGAAATCGAGCACTCAACATACTTTCCGTTAACAAACCATAAAGCAATCCTAAAAGCGCCGTGCCAATCACCGTCAAAGAGAGCGCAAACAATCGCAACCAAGTCGGGGCGGGATCGTTATTCAAAACTCCTCCAAACATGTCCCCATAGCCACTCAGCAGCAATGATGATGCTGTGAAAAAAGACTGAGCAAATGTGATGTCAGGGTAAAAGAGTAGAAATAGGGAGGTTCCCAAAGCAACCAAAACCACGACCACGATCGCACAGAGCGTGGCGACCAGACGGGTTTGATTTTCTGCTGTCCATTGCCAATATTTAGCAGAATGCTCCTTAAGATTTCGCCAAAGTAGACCATTCGCAATTTCTGACAGTAATTGCTTTAAATCTTTTTGTTTGCTCTTTTCTACACTCGTGTTAACCACATCCGCGACCTCAATATAGGTTAAGGTATCCTCTGCGTTAACCCTTGCTTCTGGTTCCCATTGATGGAATGGATTGTCAGGGCTATCCGTTCTCTGGTCGGACGATCTTTGAGCGATCGAGCGATCGCTTGGAGTATGTTCGAGAATTTTGCGTTGACGATTATTAAATTCGCGGATTAGCCGAAGTTCATGGAGATTTTTTTGCTGCACAACCCGCATGAGTTGACCATCTAGAGTAAAAAAGCCCAAGATTTCTTCGCTCAGTGCGGCAAGGGCAAAGGCGGTTGCAGGGAGCTGTGTAGGCTCAAATGCCACAAAGTTACCTAAATGCTGACCTAATAGATCGTTTAGATTTTGTTTTGCCGATCGCACCACCAAACGAATCTCAGGATTTAGCAATCGCGCTGCAAAAGCAGTTTCTATATTCACTTTTTCATTACTGGTGACCAGCAAGATCGCACGGCATTGACGCACGCCTGCATGTTCTAAAACGCGAGTCTGACGGCAATCATCAATAAACAAATTTTCGAGCAGACTAGATAACTCTGAGATTTCCCAACCCGTGGGCTGAACTTGCTCGATCGCGCTGACCACCGATCCAAACTCTTTTAAGGCTTTGACGCAGTTTTGACCTAAACTACCCAGCCCACAAACTAAAACACGATTTGATTCAACTTTAATTTCTGTTTTTGTAGATTCGAGCATAGGTTAAAAACGAAAATACTCGGGCAATTTAATCATAGGTCTTTGAGGGAACTCACTTGTAAATTTAATCGTCTAGTTCTAAAAGAATGCTCAACAATAATTTTGGGATATTGAGTGTGAAGTCATGACTACAGTTTTAAATCGTTCAGCTGATCGTGGCATCAAGCATCCTAATTTTTATAGTGAGTATCTCTTTCGCCTAAAAGCTTCCTTTTTACAGTTAAATCGAGGCATTCGCAACTTTATCGATCCTCCAAAACTTTATCCTAAGAATTATTTTCCTAGCGCTCGTGACCCGATCGCCACATCCATTACTCCTTTATGGAATTATTCGTTACGCGATCGAGAGAGAGAAGCAGAAAGCGAGCTTCAATTAGGCAAAATCCACAATCTCAGAATTGCAGCACAAACAGTGCACGGGGTTGAGATTCCCAAGGATGGCATCTTTAGCTTCTGGGCATATGTAGGACAGCCCACTAGAAGCAAAGGTTATGTCAAGGGACGCGAGATCCGCCAAGGATGTACGATTCCCAGTATTGGCGGTGGTCTATGTCAATTATCGAATGCGCTCTATAGCGTTGCTTTGGATGCTGGTTTTGAAATCCTCGAACGTCATGCTCATACGCAGATCGTCCCAGGCTCGCTCGCAGAAATTGGACGAGATGCCACGGTATTTTGGAACTATGTCGATTTGAGATTCAAAGTAAATCGAGCCATCAAACTGGAGATCTCTTTGACTGGCGATGCGCTCGTTGTCCAAGTCCAAGGGATTGGCAAAGAAAATCAGTTTATCTCAGTTCCTTTATTTAACGCCAAAAATTCTTCTCTCACAGCACCAGATTTCACAAATGCGGACGATCGCCCAGTCATCGATCGCACCCATGACTGCCTATCTTGCAATGTCAGCTCATGTCATAGGAATATGCCGCAATCCAGCGATGGAAAACATTCCGAATACGAAGCTTTTCCTAAGAAAATAGGGAACCGCCCCAATCCGAAACTTGGTAAAACAGCCTATCTGCTTGACGAATATTGGATTGAGTTCGATCGCTACATTCAGACACAAAAAAACAGCCAAGATATTCTGGTAATCCCTCTAGATGGCAAAAGATTTCGCAAGCCGAACTATGCATGGAGCCAATCGGGATTTGCCCAAGTCAATCGCGCCACCTTTCTCACCCTAACCAGAGCCTTAGCAACACGCAACCTCTCACCTCAAGGTCAATCCCTGCAAAATACATTATTGAAATACGATCGGAAGCTGGCAGAATACTTCAGTTCCCTGCTCGCCTATAAAATCGCTCATATTGTGGTTAGCCAGAACCTTTTACCCTTCCTCTGGCAAAATGGCAGTTTGCAAGGCAGAACCTTTGATGTGTTGATGACGAGATCGCCCTTAGCCGTTTTACAAGAGCAGTTAGATTTTGCCCATCGCTTGCATCCAGATAGCCCTACCTTAAACGATTTCAGGCTGAGTACCGAATTCACACAACTCGAAACCCATGCCTTAGCTCAGGCACGTTACCTGATTACACCTCACACTGAGATCGCAGCTTTATTTCCTCAAAAAGCACATTTACTCGACTGGCATATTCCAGAAATTAAGCCTAACTTAGCCAAAGGGAATCGGATTTTATTCCCAGCCTCAGCGATTGGCAGAAAAGGTGCCTATGAAATCAGAGAAGTTGCAAAAAAGCTAAATTTAGAACTGACTGTACTGGGGCGCAATCTTGAGAGTGAAGATTTTTGGGAAGGCATCACCATCCATAAACCCCTTCCCAATTGTTTGGAAGAAGTGGGGTTAGTCGTTTTACCCGCATTTGTGGAACATAAACCACGAATTTTATTAAACGCGATCGCCCATAAAATTCCTGTAATTGCCTCTTCAGCCTGTGGTTTGGGAAGTCTTGAAGGTGTTACAAAAATACCCAGTGGAGACATGGAGGGTTTAGCCAATGCCATGATGAATGAACTTTGCTAGAATGAGGAAACGTTCCCTAAGCTTAACAAAAATGACACAAACATTGGGCTTTGACTCACTTTTAGATAGCTTTGAAGTTTTGCCCATAGAAGAACAGGAGATGCTGATTCGAGCAAAATGAGGAAATACTACTCATTGATATTGGCTCTGAAGTTTACTAAGTAGCAATAGTTTTTATGCTGGACTTCTTTCGTAATCTAGACATTCCCACAACTTGGTTTATCGCCGTTGGGTTAAATACGGTGCTTGCCGCGATCGCCTTGGCATTACCCCGTAAAGTTCTCACTACCGAGGGCATTCTCCATGCTTGGTGGTTGGGGATTTTAGTCTGGGGCTGTTTAGATTGGCAGGGCTATACAATTATTCTGGCTTACTTAATTGTGGGATCGGGTGTAACCCGCATCGGTAAAGAGATTAAAGAAGCCAAAGGAATTGCCGAAAAACGGGATGGGGCAAGGGGTCCTGAGAATCTCTGGGGCTCGGCATTTACAGGCGCGGTTTGTGCCGTGGGTTATGCAGTCATGCCCCATTCGCTCTGGCTGTTAGCCTATACTGCCAGCCTCAGTACCAAACTCGCCGATACCTGCGCCAGTGAAATTGGTAAAGCCTATGGCAAAAGTACGTTTTTAATTACCACCTTTAAACCCGTTCCCGCAGGCACAGAGGGAGCCGTTAGCCTCGAAGGAACTGCGGCTGGGGTTCTCGGTGGTATCCTAATTGCCGCGATCGCATGGGCAGTAGGATTTATCTCGCCACTGGGCATTGCTTGGTGCACGATCGCCGCCCTAATTGCCACGAATATTGAAAGCCTTATCGGTGCTACCCTACAGTCTCGCTATGCTTGGCTCACCAATGAGGTCGTGAATGGAATTAATACGGCGATCGGGGCTGTGGTTGCCGTCGCGATCGCCTTACTGTGGCAAACTGCTGTCTAGCGATCGCACCAGTCATAAAATTACATGTCATACCTATGACGAAAACTTCGTAACACTTACCAAATATGAGTACTGTGAGATGCGTATCAAACATAAAAACGCCTGAAACCTAGTAAAATCGTTCCATAAGCAGAATTGCTGTGTCCAAGCCACAAAAACTTGAAGCTCGAATTACACGATTCCCGTTTAAACCTGTTTAAATTAGATCTGGCGACTGCAAGGGGCTGTTTTAAAATACAAAACCGCTTGTTGAGTCATACTACCTCCCTAAAAACAATGCAGAAAATTCTTGCAGAGGCTTACTTTTGTTTGTGCATGATTTCTACAGCCGAGTTTTGGAGAGTTGGTATAAGGTCGATATTTCTATGAAGTAGGAAAAGTGTAGTATGGTTGAGCCGATCGTTCGCCCCAAAAGATACCGCAGAAAGTTTGTACGCTGGTTGTTGACAGAGGATCGGCCTAAAAGTGGAGAACAACATCCCAAGCATCCTTGGTGGCAGGTCATGTGCCTAACTGGGGTTGATTATTTTTCGACACTGGGCTATCAACCTGGGATTGCTGCTTTAGCAGCAGGCACACTCTCTCCGATCGCAACCTTAATCTTAGTTTTGCTAACACTCTTTGGCGCTCTGCCTATCTATCGAATGGTGGCAACTATCAGCCCTCACGGTGAAGGGTCGATCGCCATGCTCGAACATCTTCTCACTTGGTGGCAAGGTAAGTTATTTGTGCTTTGCCTGCTGGGCTTTTTAGCCACTGATTTCATCATCACAATTACGCTTTCGGCGGCTGACGCTACGGCTCACATCGTTGAAAATCCCTTGGTTCCAGAGTTTCTGCACCATCAAGCTGTCGGTATTACACTTTTCCTGATTGCATTACTGGGAGGCGTTTTTCTCAAGGGATTCCGTGAAGCGATCGGGATTGCCGTTTTTCTGGTTATTGCTTATCTCTTTTTAAACTTCATCACGATTAGCGTCGGCATCCAACATATTCTGCAAAATCCATCAGTAATTTCAGACTGGCAAAAGCTTTTGGTTGTCGAACACAGCAATCCATTACTCATGTTGGGAATTGCTGCTCTACTCTTTCCCAAATTGGCATTGGGATTGTCTGGTTTTGAGACTGGGGTATCTGTCATGCCACTCGTTAAGGGTAACCGTAACGACACAGAAGAGCATCCTAAGGGGAGGATTCTCAATACCTACAAACTGCTGACCACGGCAGCGGTTATCATGAGTGTCTTCCTACTGACCAGCAGTTTGGTAACGACATTGCTGATCCCCCAAAAAGAGTTTCAACCAGGAGGAGCAGCCAGCGGACGCGCCCTTGCCTATCTAGCCCACCAGTTCTTAGGTAATGGCTTTGGAACGATTTATGATTTAAGTACGATTTTCATTTTGTGGTTTGCGGGTGCGTCGGCAATGGCAGGGTTGCTGAATATTGTCCCACGCTATCTGCCACGCTATGGCATGGCTCCAAACTGGGCGAGGGCTACGAGACCACTCGTGCTAATTTGCACGGCGATCGCTTTTGTGGTTACGATTCTCTTCAATGCGAATGTAGATGCTCAAGGTGGAGCCTATGCGACGGGCGTGCTGGTATTGATGAGTTCTGCCGCATTTGCGGTTACTTTGGCAGCCTACCATCGGCGATCGCGAACTGGCACTGCCCTCTTTGGTCTCATTACCTTGATTTTCATATATACCACCGTGGTCAATATTATCGAACGACCAGACGGGGTCAAAATTGCCGCTTTCTTCATCGGTTCGATCGTGCTCACCTCTCTGATCTCGCGCGTCTGGCGTTCGACAGAGATCCGAGCAGAACAGGTTCAACTAGATGAAATTGCCAGCGGTTTCATTGCTAAAGAGAACGAACATACTATACGGCTGATTGCCCATCGCCGTAGAACGGGGAGCGTTGAGGAATATTTCTCAAAGGAACAAGAAATACGTTCTGACAACCACATTCCTCCAAGCGATCCCGTGCTATTCCTTGAAGTTCAAATATCCGATGCTTCGGAATTTGTCGAGACGATTCGCGTAGAAGGCGAGCAGATCGGCGATTATCGCATTCTACGAACTCGCAGTGCCGCAGTCCCAAATGCGATCGCCGCGATTCTCCTAGAAGTTCGTAACAGAACTGGGAATTTACCCCATGCCTATTTCGGTTGGGCGGAGGGCAATCCCATTCAATATTTACTCCGTTTTCTCTTGTTTGGGGAAGGAGATACGGCTGTGGTAACCCGCGAAGTACTGCGTAGAGCGGAAAAAGATCCTGACAAGCGTCCATCCATCCATGTGGGTGGTTGAGGAAAATAAGACGATATATCCCTCTGAGCCTAAAGTTCGGAGGGAAAGAAACATGAGCTTTTATTTATACTTGCAGAAAAACTCTAGCCAAAATTAGAGCTTGTGTACGTTCTCTTCCCAGTGTTTGCCATCAAAAGGAACGATCTCAAACAACGCGATCGCGCCATCATCTAAACAGCGCACATTAACATCAAAATCCTTGGGATGGGAACGGGGGCGATAGAACGCATGAATGCCACAATTCCGACAAAATAAATGCTTGGCAATGCCAGTATTGAAAGTATAGGTTGTGAGGTCATTCTCTCCCTGTAAGAGCTGAAAATGCTCGGGTGGAACGATGAGATGTAAAAATCCTTTCTTTTGACAGATAGAGCAATTACAATCGACCGCTTCGTATTTCTCTACGGTGACTTGAAAGCGTATGGCTCCACAGTGGCAGCTGCCATAATGGACTGGGAAGCTTGAAGATTCGAAAGAAGTTGCTGTTTGTGTCATGAGCAAATTTTATCTTGTTAGTCGATCTAAAAATATCAAGCCATGCATATCTACGAACAGATTTATGCGATCGCGCGGCAAATTCCTCAAGGGAAAGTAGCGACCTACGGACAGGTAGCCGAATTGGCAAACCTAGCAGGAAAGGCGCGGCTGGTTGGATATGCCCTATTTCGCGTTGATGTAGCGACTTCAGATGTCCCTTGGCATCGGGTGATTAATGCCAAAGGCGAAGTGTCCTATTCACCCTTGCGGCGGGGGGCTGACTATTTGCAGCGATCGCTTTTGGAGCAAGAGGGCATAAAATTTAATGCAAAGGGCAAAATCAATCTACGAGAATATCTGTGGCAACCGCAACCTTACTAATTTCCTGCCTCGATCGAAAAGGGCTCGTGGCAAAAATCGCCGACTGGCTGTTTTCCCATGGGGGCAATATTCTGCATGCCGATCAGCATACCGATGCGATCGCTGGCTTGTTTCTGATGCGCGTGGAATGGGAACTTGATGGATTTAACTTAACGCGATCGGAAATTATCCCTGCTTTTGCCCCGTTAGCAGAGACGTTTGAAGCGAAGTGGGAAATTCATTTCTCCGATAGCGTGCGCCGAATTGCGATTTTTGTCACCAAGCAAGATCATTGCCTCTATGACTTGATTTTGCGGCAGCGATCGGGTGAGATTCCTGCCACGATTCCCTTAGTGATTGGCAATCACGCAGAACTAGAGTCCGTAGCTCATAACTTTGGCATCAACTATCACCACCTGCCCATTACCCCTGAAACCAAGGAAGCTCAAGAAGCCGCACAGCTAGCCCTATTACAACAATATAAAATCGATTTGGTGGTGCTGGCTAAATATATGCAGGTCTTGAGTCCAGCGTTTTTGGCTAAATTCCCACAGGTGATTAACATTCACCACTCTTTTCTACCTGCTTTTCCAGGGGCAAATCCCTATCAACGGGCTTACAAACGGGGTGTCAAGATTATCGGGGCAACGGCACACTATGTCACCCAAGATCTAGATGAAGGCCCAATCGTCGAGCAGGACGTGATCCGTGTATCCCATCGCGATTCCGTCGCCGATTTAATCCGTAAGGGCAAAGACTTAGAGCGAATTGTATTAGCAAGAGCCGTGAGACTACATTTAGAAAATCGGGTACTGGTTTACGGTAGCTCGGCAAATTCTGGATTAAATTTACGCACTGTTGTCTTTGATTAAAATTTGCAATCTCGGTTATTAACAGTGCCATCGCTCATGATGGTATTGCATAGATTCACACCACTGAGGTTCGCGTTATCTAGGTTGGCATTGTCCAGATTGGCATCGCGCAGGTTCACCCCATTCAAATTAGCACTACTCAGATTGGCAAAACTAAAGTTGGCGTTGCTGAGGTTGGCTCCTGTTAAATTTGCCGCTTCCAGATCGGCAATACGGTGAGCCGAGGTAAATGTATCTACGCCTCCGTACAAATAGGCATTGCTAAAGTTGACCCGAGAGAGATCGGCATTCTTAAACAGGGCATTGGCTAAATGGGTATTGCTGAGGTTGGCATCTTTGAGATCGGTACGTCTAAAGTCAGCCGCCCGCAGATCGGCGTAGCTAAAATCAGCCGTTGCTGCCGTTGCACCTCGCAGGTCGGCTCCTCGCAAATCGGTACTGCGCAGGTTTGTGCCTCTGAGATCGGCATTTCGCAAGTTTGCCCCCACCAGCTTCAGTCCGCTGAGATCGGTATTCCGCAGATCGCAGCCTCGGCAGCGATTGGTCTCGATCAAAAGCTGTCGGTTATCTGCCTGAAGGCGATCGCTGAGCGGATCGGCAGCAACATGGAAACATAGGGATAAACAGGCGATCGCAGGAATTCCAGCACAAATGAAGGGACGCATCATAGGATTTGTGAGGTGTTAGGGTTTGGGGTTTGAATTCTGGTCTGTTTTTTGCTCTGGTTTCTTTTCTGGGAGGCAGTCTTTATTCTCAATTGTGCCGTCAGGCATCGTGGTGTTGCATAGCTTAGCCCCATTCAGCGTCTTTTCGTCTAGCAAGGCATCTTTGAGCGTGGCATTGGTTAAGTTGGCTCCTGTCATCGCCGTATCGATCAAAATAGTCTTACTTAAATTCGCTCGCCATAGGCTAGCCCCACTCAGATCGGCACTCGTCAGATCGGAACCACTGAGATTAGAATTCACAAGGTTGGTAAGCGTTAAATTTGCGCCTTTTAAATTGGCATTAAGCAGATTTACCCTCCCCAAGTTTGCTTTTCTGAGATTTGCCCCACTGAGATTCGACCGTCGCAAGTTGGCATTGACCAGTGCCGAGCTTTTAAGATTGGCATTGGAAAGGTCGGTATTTTTGAGATTTGCCTCAGTCAGGTCAGCGTTATACAGATCGGCTCCACTAAATTTGCTATCGCTCAAGTTAGCTTTACTGAGTTGACATTCGACACAGGCATTGGTTTCCTGTAGGACTTCGATATTATTAATTAAGTTAGCGATCGCAGGCTGAATGCCGAAAGTACTTATCTCAGCCAAAAGGCTCAGAGCCAGTGTCAGCAGCAGTGAAGTTCGAAGGGTGAGACGTCGCATAGGCATATACAATGATAAATTTAAGTATAAACGATTAAGATTCAGAGCCAAGGAGATAGAAGATTTTGTACGCTCTCTTACATTCTCTCAAGCTAAAAAACAGGCAGAATATAGTTCTTTTTATGTTCTCGCTTTTGATTCTTAACCTTACCTGCCCCTATGTAGCGGGGGCGCAGGATAAATTGCAGGACTTTGACTATTGGGCGGCTTTATGTAGTTCTTTAGGGAAGTCTAAAAAGTTTAAAGAAGCGGTTGTCGCGTGCGATCAAGCGATTACCATCAACCCCAACGAGCCGATCGCTTGGGCAGAACGCGGACATTCTCTGGTGGCTCTGGCAATGTATACCGAAGCGGTGGTTTCCTACGATCGCTTTATCCGCCTCGACCCAATTAACTCTGAGATTTTAACCAAAAGGTGCGGTGCGCTCAACGAAATCGAACGCTATGACGATGCCCTCACCTCCTGCGAGACGGCTTTGCGGCTGGACAAAAACTGGGGTGAGACCTCACCTGCCGAAGCCTGGTACAACCAAGCTATAACCCTCAAGCGATCGGGCAAGCCTGCCGAATCTTTAGAATCTCTGGGCTGGGCAATTCAGACCAAACCGAATTACTCGATCGCCCTAGCCGATCGGTGCGAACTTCTATCCAGTCTCGATCGCGATCCCGAAGCCCTCAAAGACTGCGAAAAAGCAATTAAGGTCAATGCGAACTGGGGCAATGGCTCCCTTGCCAATGCTTGGGCAAATCGCGGCAGAATTCAACGCAAACTGGAACATTTTGACGAGGCTCTATTTGCCTACGATAAAGCCTTGGCGATCAAACCTTTAGACTCTGTGGCTTGGACAGAGCAAGGTATGGTTCTGTGGAAGTTAGGAAGGTATGGAGAAGCACTAGCTTCTCAAGAATGGGCATTAAAAGCGAATGCCAAATATTCCCTCGCCCTCGCCAACAAATGTGCCGCACTCAATCAACTGGGACAGTTTAAAGAAGCACTAGCAGCTTGCGAAGCCGCTATTCAAGAAGGCGATCAGCAATGGAATGAGTTGGGCGCAGGCTTAGCATGGGATCAAAGGGGGAGCGCCTTGAGTGGTCTGGGACGCTATGAAGAGGCTCTAGCATCGGCAAATCGGGCGATCGCGCTGAAACCCAACTATTCTGAATTTTGGAGCAATCGCGGTGGAACCCTGTGGTATTTAGGCAGATTCTCAGAGGCTCTATCTTCAACCAATCAAGCGATCGCGCTCAATCAAAACTCCTCTAGTGCTTGGTTTAATCATGGTCGCATTCTTGCCTCTCAAGGACAATCGAATGAAGCGCTGATGGCATACGATAAGGCGATCGCAGGCGATGCCAATATCGGTAACAAACTCACCTTGGCGGATATTTGGGTGAATAAAAGTGCCCTATTGTGGCGACTGAGACGCTATCAAGAATCCCTCACGGCCAGCAATCAAGCGATCGCGATCAACCCTAAATCGGGAGCGGCTTGGTTTAATCGAGGCTTGGCACTGATGTCTTTAGATCGCTTCCAAGAAGCGGTGTCAGCCTACAACTATGCCCTAAATTACGATGTCAAAAATGCTGACTACTGGACAGGCAGAGGGCTAGCCCTGATGGCGATCGGCAGCAATCCTGAAGCTCTGGCATCTTTTGAGCAAGCGCTCAAACTCAATCCAACCCAATCTCAAGCCTTGGTGAATAAAGAAATTGTGGTACAACGGCTCAAGCCAACTCCTCCACCTACTCCCCCAAAGAACTAGTTTCTATTCAGGGCACCTCTAAAAATCAGTCAGAGCCAAAAAGCGAAAATAAAATGAGAGAAGAATAGGGGAGAGGTTCACGTCATATTTTTAGACAATGATAAGTCTTGATGAAATGGATAAGGAGCTTAAGCCCCTTATCCATTATGGGAACCTAACTTCCACCAACACGGGCGACATCGCGGGAATTTGCCTCAAAGGCAGCAATCAGGGCATCATCACCACTGAGACCAGAAGCGACGCATTTTTCTCATTAAATATTACCATCTCCCTCGAAGTGCGATCGCTAAATTGAAATACCTCAATCTTCAGGAAGCTCATCCACATCTTCTACCTGAAAATCTGCATACACCCATATTCGAGAAGTATTGTAGAGATCGCTAAGAATTGACTTTGGTGCACCAGATCTATCCCATGGTTGCAGATCGGAATCTAGTTCGCAAAAGCCAATCCAAGACAGTCCCTCTTGCTGCAAGTCCTCCGCCCGAACTAGTAGTGCTGCCAAAATAGCTAGATCGAATGGCTTGAGTTCGAGATCCATTGCACCAATAGATACCTGTCTTTCTAGCATTGGTTGCGAAAGCGCAAAGACTTTGAGGTTGGGATGATTAGCTAATTCGCGCAATCGTTCTGGAACCTTCATTAGCTCGCCTTTAACTAATCCATCAAACTTATCAAATATTCGTCTCGCTGCATCCACATCCTGAGTGTTGATCTTCCCTTCGTTCTTTGCCCATGTGACAAACTTACGGAAGTCATCAGAGCGAGATTTGGGTGCATATCGTCGAGGTATAGTTTCACGCGCTTCTGCAAGGCATATGGCGGGTATGTGTAACTCAAATTCACCAGCCTCAGCTCGTGCAAGCAACTCAACTACCTGTGGACTCTGTAAGTGTGCAGGCGCAATAATATCTACTACCCAGTTTGTCTCAATCAAAATTACATTGGGCTTCACCTTGCGACTTTACTCCATCTTGGTCCAGCAGATCTAACTTCACCTAGTCGGAGAAAATTGGCAATCGATCCGCCAAACAAGGATTTTAAATCATCTGGAAGGTCGCTCATACTTCCAGTACGTTGCAATGTCTCAAGCCATCGCTGCACTCGCGACGCAAATTCAAACTCAGGATTTCTTTTCCATTCCCGATCTGCTGGTGGCAGTAAAAAATCTGGCAGCTTTGCTTCGCCTACGATATTAATTGACTCACCATTTAACTTCTCAAAAGAGTCTCGGAGTAAGATAACACGCTCTCCATACACCAAAAGTCCAACTGAGCAAGCAGTAGAAGCCATTTGCCATTTTAGCTTTTCAATAGCATTTTGAGTACGAGATTTGACATCATCGTTTTTCACCTCAACGATCATGAGATACTCCCCATCGGGACTCATAACAAGAATATCTACTGAAGATGTTTTCATAAAAACATTATATCGTAACGGACTTGATTTTGTGCAAGTGTGGAAGACTGAGAAGCTGACTCAGCTACACGCACAACTTCTGTATGATGCTTACACTTTATCGAGTAAGGCAATGATTGCGCTAGTGTCAGCTATGACTCTCATGATTCATTCCAGAGCAGTTCATCGATGTGCTCCGATAAATTGGGAATTCCACTTTTTCCCATACCAATACATTTAGAACGTTTTTTAGGCTTATTTATCCAATAGAGTTGGAGTGCCTCTTGGACAATTTCGGAGGGTGTTTTATCGCTTTGTGCAGCAAGCTGCGCTAAGATTTGCTCGGTTTGTTCGGGAAGGTATATGACAGTTGGACTCATAGTCGCCTAGTTCCTTTTTAGACTATAAAGAAATAATCTAAAACATTTTTGCTATGGTCAAATTTTTTGTTTTAGGTTCTTCAGATTTTGTGTAAGATACTTATTGTGCGCAGAAACACTCCTTGTATCCCCAATCCATTTCCTGCCCTAGTTTTCTGAGGTATCTACGAATACCTCAAGCATTATGACTTTCCATTAGTTCTTGTCCAATATAGCGATCATGATTTTCTCCCCAGTCGGGAATATCACTACGAAAAGCGCCAATAAACTCATCCACAGGATCGTCCGCAAAAGTCATCATGGTCTGTCCTAACAACTGAGTAATTAGTTCTTGTGGGGATTGCCCCGCCCTTGCTGCGGCTTTTTGCAAAGACTCATAGATATTTTTGGGTAGCTCTAGAGTGATTGTGGTCATATTTTCAGACAATGTTAAGTCTTTTAGTTTCCCAAGCTAATACTTAGTTTTTACTTCAATCCAGAGTTGTTTATTCATAATGTAAATGAGCGTTGCTCTTGCAAATAAATGTGTTCGCTTCAAAAAAGAGAAATTCAGTAAACAGCGAAATGTAGCACTTTCTTTTCAGCAATAGTTATAGTGTCATCAAAAAGGTCACCTGAAAAATCCAACTTATCTGTAAATTTAGTAAAAGCAGTATTATAGAAACTGCGAAGAATAAAAGATATAAAAGTATTGGGTGTAATTGGAGCACTTACAGGAATTCTACAATTTTTAAATTGCCCTAAAGTCAGATGGCAATTTGGATGTTCTAAGTCTATGAAATTATCTGGATCATAATCAAACCTGATTGGTACAGGTAAAATGTTTTTTGCGATTATGTCAGCATATATGTCATCAGTTTCATAGATTTCAGGCTCATTTTGGAAATTATGTAAAAAAGGTGATGGAAAGAAAGCTAATCTATGAGAAATTAGCTCAGAGCTTTTGTAAGTATATAAAAATTGTAACAAAGCACCATCAATCATTTTTATGTTGTAATCTCGATTTTTGTCTAGTTCTTCATATACTTCAATATATTCGATGTTTTTAAGTGTTATCGCAAGATTTTTTATGCCTGAATATGAAATTTTATTGATCATTCCTTCTTCAGAAGAAGTAGATGGGAAATTCTGGCTTTCTGATAAACCGACTAAGATCAACTTTTCTGTAATAATTTTAATCTGATTCAAAATACTTTGATAACTCGTCATTTCTCAAACAATAGTTCTTTCAGTTTTTCTAAATCTTCTTGAAAGTCTTCCTTGCGAAGTTCACCTCGATCAAGAGCTTCGATAAGTACCTTAAAGTTCCTTTTCTCCCTTGCTATACGATTCATTTCTTGAGGGCTCATATCTCTATTAACAACATTCATCTCTTTTCTTTGTTCTCTTGTAGGATAAATAAATTCTAGGGAAAAGCCTTGTTCTTTAACCCTCATATATTCAGCCTCTAAGTTTTTCATGTCCTCGCCATAACCTAATACTCTCAACCAAGCTTTACTTCTTGTCATTGCAGTAAACAAGATATTTCTTTTCTTAGCAAGTTCAGAACCTGAAAAGCACTTATGAGCATCCATAATGTAAATCATTGCTGCCTCATTACCTTTTGCTCTATTGATGCTGGTAAAAACAATAGCTTCTTCGCTAAAGAAATCATCAGGAGAAGTAGTTATACCAGCAAGATTATTATTTATGCCTTTATCAAATAGCATAGCTCTAGCCTTTCCGACAGCTTCTTTTGTTGTAAGAGGATTAGCATGTATAACCATGATGTCATCAGGCTTCAATTCGTCTGTATTAATATTCTCTTCTATTTGACTAACCAACCATTCAGTTTGTTCTTGATGATTTTTAAATACTTTGAATTGAATAAGATCGTCAATGGGTGAATGAGATTCAAGAAACTGGGGACTAGTTTTATCAGTTCTTACGAGTTTTACTTTTTGTCCATCTTCTAGAGAACCTTCCTGAACTTCATAACCAATATCATTCCATAGTCCAGAATAATCAAACATCTGAATTAGTCCTTGCTCTCTATAAATCCCAAAACCAAGAGAGTGAGCTGAAACTAATATTGGACGAGAGTTTCTATAACATTTATCTAGAATAATATCTTGCTTTGGCTTTTTGGGTAAGTTCTGAAGTTGAACACGAGCAATGCCTTTTTGATCCTTTCCGAAAATAATTTCAGGAGATTGCATGATGTTTTTATTGAGGCTCTGTAGTTCATCATAGGCATAAACTAGTCTTTTGGGTTCCTTGAGTATTTCATAGCAAATCCTCAAAAAATGTTGAGAAAAATCTTGTGCTTCATCAATTAGAACCGCGTCATAATATTGGTCAAACATTTTGATTTTGCCAATAGCTTCTTCGCATACTGCATTAAACTGTTGTCCAAAATTACTTGTAAGCTTTTTAGCGTCGTCTAAATCTTTGTATTCAATATTATGTTTTTTGCAAACCTCATAATAAATTCCATTTTGCTTAGGACTTCCCCATGCATGAATTATTTTAACCTTCTCCCAATCTGGTTCCTCATTTGTATGTTCAATAGTAAATGCATTAATAAGCTGCTTAAACTGCCCTTTGAGTGAACGAGTGTTATATGTAACGGCAATATCCCAATCAGGGTGTTTTGCATGTAAATATGCGACTTTCAAAGCTAAGACTATAGTTTTACCAGAACCAGCCAACCCTCTAATTCTTTGGACTCCCTCAACTGTTTCAAGCACCGCAGCACTTTGCTGCTTATCTAAATTAGCAATAGACTCTTCTAACCTACTTAATTTCGCGCCTCTAGAATCTTCTCGTTGAATATAATTACGCTGCTTTCTTTTCCTTATAGAAGTTATAGCTTGTATTACTGAGTTAAGCTTCTCAAAATATTCACAATGATCCCACTTCTGAGATTCAATAAATCCTGTCAAATCAGAATCGTTAATAATTACAGAATAATCTTCAGAAATGTTTGTAGGTCTGTTACTTAATGCTGGTGCATAAGTCACAATACCAATTTCAACCATTAATTTTCTTTTGTTAGTAAGAGATTTATATTGAAATAGTTTTGATTGAAGCTTATTTACACTTTCATCCTGGGCTTCTTCTAAATCTAAATTAGTATCAGTTCCCTCAACAATATTAAATATAATAATGCCGTTTTCTCTTGACACCAAAAGTGCATCAATTTGATAACCACCTTGAGGAGTTCCTATGATGGGATAACCCAAGTACAAGTTACCTTCAAGATCAGATCTACTTTCAAAGTAGTCAGCAAGTCTGCTAGATGAGACTGGTTTGGCTAAATCGCCTCGAATAATATTAACCATGAGATTTACTTGCTACTTAGAGTGGGAAATGCGTAAATACAATTTTAGCAGCAAGATTTTGGATTAGCATTTGTCTTCTCAAGATAGGCAGAGGGAAAGCCCCTGCCTATTCTCAAAATTTAGCTTCCACCAACGCGGGCGACATCGCGGGAATTTGCCTCAAAGGCAGCAATCAGGGCATCATCCCCACTGAGACCAGAAGCGATCGCTTCCTCAATTGCTTGCAACACCCGTTTGTAGTCTTTAGGCATCACCTTGACAAATTTAGGAACCATTTCCTTCCATTCTGCGAGCACCTTCGTACCCTTTTGGCTTTGGGTATAGTCAATATGCTTTTGAATGATGTCGCGCAGATCGGCGATTTCTTCGGGATCTTCGAGCTTCTCTAGACCTACCATCGCCATATTGCAGCGTGTGGCAAAGTCACCCTTTTCGTCGAGGATGTAGGCAACACCACCGCTCATCCCTGCGGCAAAGTTGCGTCCTGTTATGCCGAGTACTACGACTTTGCCCCCAGTCATATATTCGCAACCGTGATCGCCAATGCCTTCGACCACCACATTTACACCAGAGTTGCGAACGCCAAAGCGCTCACCCGCTCTGCCACGAATGTAGACTTCACCACTGGTAGCACCATAGAGAACGACGTTGCCGACAATCACATTCTCTTCAGCGACAAAGGTGGAAGCTCGTGATGGATAGAGGATGATTTTGCCGCCGCCTAGTCCCTTGCCGAGATAGTCGTTGGCATCGCCTTCGAGTTCGAGCGTCACCCCTTTAGGCACGAACGCACCAAAGCTCTGTCCCGCACTACCTTGGAAGTGCAGGTGGATCGTGTCTTCAGGAAGTCCTTCCCAATGGCGTTTGGTGATTTCATTCCCAAGAATCGTGCCGACTACGCGATTGATATTCTTAATCGGTAGGGTTGCTTTGACCTTTTCACCCTTCTCGATCGCACCTTTACACAAATCTAGCAACACGGTCATGTCGAGGGATTTCTCAATACCGTGATCTTGGGGAATCTGGCAATAACGTCCCACATCTTCGCCCACTTCGGGTTGATAGAGGATTTTGGAGAAGTCCAGCCCTTTGGCTTTCCAGTGAGCGATCGCAGTTTTGGGTTCTAGAATATCCGTGCGACCCACCATCTCATTGAGGGTGCGGAAGCCCAACTGTGCCATGATTTCCCGCAATTCCTGAGCGATGAAGTTCATAAAGTTGACCGTATGCTCGGGATCGCCTGTGAACTGGGCGCGCAATTGCGGGTCTTGAGTGGCGACACCGACGGGGCAGGTATTCAGATGGCAGACGCGCATCATGATACAGCCTAGGGTGACGAGGGGGGCGGTGGCAAAGCCAAATTCCTCAGCACCGAGTAGGGCGGCGATCGCCACATCTCGTCCCGTTTTCATTTGACCGTCGGTTTCTACGACAATGCGGCTGCGCAGGTTGTTCAACACCAAGGTTTGATGGGTCTCGGCAAGACCTAATTCCCAAGGAAGTCCTGCGTGCTTGATTGAGGTTTGGGGGGATGCACCCGTACCACCGTCATAGCCAGAGATCAGAACGACATCGGCATGGGCTTTGGCGACACCCGCAGCGATCGTGCCCACACCCACTTCGGAAACCAATTTGACACTGATGCGGGCGGCGCGATTGGCATTCTTGAGATCGTGAATCAGTTCGGCGAGATCCTCAATGGAATAGATATCGTGGTGAGGAGGTGGCGAAATGAGACCTACACCGGGAGTGGAGTGGCGTACCTTCGCAATCCAAGGATAGACCTTCTTGCCGGGTAACTGTCCGCCTTCACCGGGTTTTGCGCCCTGTGCCATCTTGATCTGAAGTTCTCTTGCCTGCGATAGATAGAGACTGGTAACACCAAAACGACCCGAGGCAACCTGTTTGATCGCACTGTTTTTAGAATCGCCCTGTTCGTTTGTCCAAGTATAGCGATCGGGATCTTCGCCACCTTCGCCTGTATTCGATTTGCCGCCGAGGCGATTCATGGCGATCGCGAGGGATTCATGGGCTTCTTTGGAGATCGAACCATAGCTCATCGCGCCCGTTTTAAAGCGTTTGACGATTTCTTCGATCGGTTCGACTTCTTCAATCGGAATCGATTCGCGTTGCTTGAATTCCAACAGACCGCGCAGGGTGAAATGCTTTTGACTTTGCTCGTTCACCAGTGCGGCATATTGCTTGTAAAGCTCGTAATTGCCTAGGCTAGTGGCTTTTTGCAGGGTGTGGATTACCTGCGGACTAAAGAGGTGAGCTTCACCATCTTTGCGCCATTGGTACTCGCCGCCGACATCGAGGGTATGTCCGTTAGCAGGGCGATCGGGGAAGGCATGGTTATGACGCAGGGTGGCTTCCTTGGCGATCGCTTCCAAATCTGCACCCTCGATCCGCGTTGCCGTCCAAGTGAAATATTTGTCGATTACCGACTGGTTGAGCCCAATTGCCTCAAAAATCTGAGCGCCGCGATAGCTTTGAATCGTGGAGATGCCAATTTTAGAAGCGACCTTAACCACGCCTTTGGTGGCAGCCTTGATGTAATTTTTGCAGGCAGTTTTATGGTCTACACCCACGAGCAAACCTTGCTGGATCATGTCTCCTAAGGTCTCAAACGTCAGGTAGGGATTGATCGCACAGCAGCCGTACCCAATCAGGGTGGCGTAATGATGCACTTCGCGGGGTTCGCCAGATTCCAATACCAGACCAACGCGCGTGCGCGTTCCCGTGCGGATCAAATGGTGATGCAGTCCTGCTACTGCCAGCAGGGCAGGAATAGGCGCTTTGTCTTTATTGACGCCGCGATCGCTGAGAATCAGAAGACTGACACCTGACTCAATGGCGCGATCAGCTTGGGCAAAAATCTCTTCCATCACCGCTTCTAGCCCTTTTACGCCATCGTTAGGACTAAATAGAATGGGCAAAGTCACCGACTTAAAACTGCCTCGATCGATGTGCTTGAGCTGGGCTAACTCGGTATCGCTGAGAATCGGCGTTTTTAGCTCGATCAAGTTGCAGCTCTCTGGCTCTGGTTTGAGCAGGTTGCGCTCTGCCCCAAGTGTGGTCTCAGCCGAAGTAATAATTTCTTCGCGGATCGAGTCAATCGGCGGATTGGTTACCTGTGCGAACAGTTGCTGAAAATATTCGTAAAGCAGCTTGGGGCGATCCGACAGCACAGCCAAGGGCGTATCTGAGCCCATGGCTCCCACGGCTTCAACACCATCTTTTGCCATCGGCGTCAGGATGAGGCGCAATTCTTCAAAGGTGTACCCGAAGGCCATTTGACGTTGTATGAGCGTCTCTGTGTCCAAGGTTTCAGTCGTGCTAGGTACGGGCAAATCTGCCAAGGACACCATATTTTGGGCAACCCATTCGCCATAGGGATGTGCGGTGGCGATTTTATCCTTGATTTCGCTATCCGTGACAATGCGTCCCTCTTCCATATTGACGAGGAACATTCGCCCTGGTTCTAGACGACCCTTCAGAGCAACGCGCTCTGGCTCAATTGGCAATACGCCTGCTTCGGATGCCATGATGACCAGATCGTCCTTGGTGACATAATAGCGAGAAGGACGCAAGCCGTTGCGATCGAGCAATGCGCCGATCATCGTGCCATCGGTGAAAGCGATCGAAGCGGGACCATCCCAAGGTTCCATCAAGCAGGAGTGGTATTTGTAAAAGGCTTTTTTGGCCTCGCTCATGGACTCGTGCGCCGTCCAAGGTTCGGGAACCATCATCATCATGGCGTGGGGCAGCGATCGCCCTGCCAAGACCAATAATTCCAGCGCATTATCAAAAATTGTCGAGTCGCTACCCTGCACGTTAATGACGGGCTTTACCTTCTTGATGTCATCGCCAAACAGCTCTGACTCGAACATCGACTGCCTTGCCAGCATCCAGTTGATATTGCCGCGTAGGGTGTTGATTTCGCCATTGTGGGCAATGTAACGATAGGGATGCGATCGCTCCCAACTGGGGAATGTATTGGTACTAAAACGCGAGTGGACTAATGCCAAGGCACTCTCCATGTCAGGATCGTGGAGATCGGCATAATAGAGACCTACCTGTGCCGTCATCAGCATTCCCTTGTAAACCATCGTGCGACTCGATAGGCTAGATGGATACCAAGCAGGATCGATCTCGGGCTCGCGGATTAACTTGTGCGCCTGTTTGCGAATCACAAACAACTTGCGTTCAAAGGCAAGGTCATCGACAAGATTGGGGTTGCGCCGAATAAACACCTGCTCCATAAAGGGTTCGCTCGACTTAGCCGTGTTGCCCAAGGAAGAATTATCTGTGGGTACGTCACGCCAACCCAGTACCTCTTGACCCTCATCCGCCACGATTTGCTCGAACAAGCGCCGACTTTTTTCACGTTTGACAGGATCGGGCGAGCAAAAGATCATGCCCACACCATATTGCCCTGCCTCTGGCAATGCGATATTTTCTGCCAAAGCCACCTTTTTTAAGAATTTGTGCGGCACTTGCATCAAAATTCCCGCACCATCCCCTGTATTGGTTTCGCAACCGCACGCGCCGCGATGCTCTAAGTTTTCTAAAATTGTCAAGGCTTGTGTGACAATTTCATGAGATTTCTGCCCTTTCATATGGACGATAAAACCAACCCCGCAGGCATCATGCTCAAACTGTGGGTCGTATAAGCCTTGTTTGGGGGCGCTGCTGTTCATCATGGGTGACATAGGGGGAGTAAAGATAAGAAATGTGGGGAAGGATTGAGATTTTGAAGCTACTTAATTTAGATAGCTTGAATTTTCTAACAAGAATGTCATGTAAGGATCATGTCTTAAGAAAATTGTCAAATCTCATAGCACGGGCATAAGCTGCATAAAGGTAATTTAAAACACTTACCATAAAGCCTAATACTACCAAAACTTTTCTAACTAAAAGATTTGGCAGCGCAAATGTGCATTGATACCAAAATCGAAATGTTTGGGTAAAGTTGTAACAATTATGAGCGATCGCCGTAAAACCAAAGCCCAGTTGCTTAAAGAATTAGAAGCCCTACGAGCAGAAGTCGCTTCCCTCAAGGGCGAGCGATCGCAACAGGCTTCATGGTTCGGATCGAGACCGCAAAATATTTCCTATCCTCAGAACGAGTCGGATAGCCATGAGATTCGCACGCCCTATACCATTCTGATTTTGGATGATTCAGAAAGCGATCGCTTAATCTACCGCCGTTTTTTGCCCAAACTTGAGAATGGACAGGATCGCTTCCAGATTGTCGAATTTGACAATGGTGAAGATGCGTTGACATGGTGCAACCAACAGATGCCAGATATTTTTCTGATTGATTACTTTTTGCTGGATATGACTGGGCTGGAATTTTTGTGGCAGCTACGGCAACAAACAGATCTAGAAAGAATTCCAGCGATCGTGCTGACTGGACAGGGCAACACAGAGATCGCGGTTGAATTGCTCAAAAGTGGTGCCGCAGATTATTTAGATAAAAGCCAGATTACGTCTCAAAGCTTACAAAAAGCCATAACCCATGTTTTAAAGCAGACGAAACTGATGCAACAACTAAAGTGGCATCAAGGGCAACAACAACTGATCTCGAAAACAACGCTCTCCATACGTCAGTCGCTGAAATTAGAAGATATTCTCAATGCCACAGTGACTGAAGTGAGGGATCTGCTGCAATGCGATCGCGTTTTGATCTATCAATTTACCCAGACTCAAAATATTGGTACTGGTTTTGTTACTAAAGAGGCTGTATCCGATCCTGCATTTTCAATCCTAGATCGGACGATTCAAGATGATTGCTTTGGGGAGTTTTGGGTAGAAACTTACAGCCAGGGACGCACTAGAGCGATTGAAGACATTTACACAGAGCCCGATCTGTCCAACTGCTATATAGAATTCCTAGAACAGTTTCAAGTACAGTCAATCCTTACCGTTCCCATCCTGCAAGAAGAAAACCTATGGGGATTGTTGATTGCCCATCACTGTGCAGCACCCCGACCTTGGGTTTCTCTAGAAGTGGAGTTGATGAACCAACTGGCAACACAAGTGGGTATAGCCATTCAGCAAGCAACCTTGGTCGAGCAACTGCAAACGGCTAAGGCAGATCTAGAAGTTAAAGTACAAGTACGAACCTCTGGGCTAGAGGAAAGCAATCAACAATTAAGTCAAGAAATACTAGAGCGCCAACAGGCAGAGTCATCTCTCCGCGAGAGTGAAGATCGCATTCGTGCCATTCTAGAAGGTATTCCCGATATCATCAATTTGATCGATGCTGAAGGTATCTATCTCGGAGCTATCCGCGCCAATAACGATAGAGATCTCGTCCCCAAAAACATCAATCCTATTGGCATGAATATCGCCGATCTCTTACCTGCCGATATTGCCATAGCTCAGATTCGCGCGATTCAAAGAGCGCTGGAAACTCATCAGATCCAGATGCTCGAACAAAAAGTGTCTTTGGGCAGTCGCGTACAACATGAGGAAGTTCGCGTCGTACCCATTCGAGATGATGCCGCTCTGGTAATTATCCGCGATATTAGCGATCGCAAATATGCAGAGGAAGCGTTGCAAAAAAAGCAAAGCTTTTTTGAGAAAGTTCTATCTGTTAATCCCAACGAGATCTACGTCTACGACCTGATCGAGCAATGCAATGTTTACGCAAATAAAACGTTCTCAGAAACATGGGGCTATACTCCTGAAGAGCTTCAACGAATGGGTACTGAGATGTTTCGCTGTTTGATTCACCCAGATGACCATAGCTTGTTGGAGCAGCACCATCAACAGTGCCTCACACTTCAAGACAACGAGCGAATCGAACTGGAATATCGGTTTAGACATGCGAATGGAGAGTGGCACTGGGTACAAAGCCGCGACACACCTTTTTGTAGGACAAGCGATGGTGGAGTGCAGCAGATTTTGGGAACAGCTCAAGATATTACCAAGCGTAAAAGAGCAGAGATTGCCTTACGCGATAGCCAGCGTTTAATCGAAAAAATTACGACGACAACGCCAAATTTGCTCTACATCTACGATCATCTGGAACAACGCAATGTTTACATGAATCGTTCTGTTACAGAAATGCTGGGTTATTCTACTGAAGATGTACAGCGAATGGGAGCCAACTTGTTCCCTACGATTTGTCATCCAGACGATTTGATGCGAGTCTATCAGGCGATCGCGCAGTGCTCTACCCTCCAAGATGGCGAATTTATCGAAATAGAGTATCGGGTTAGAAATGCAAGGGGCGAATGGTGCTGGCTGCACAGCCGAGATACGGTATTTTCTAGGGACTCTGAAGGTAGGGTCAAGCAAACCTTGGGTACATCGGAGGACATCACCGATCGCAAGCAACGCGAAGAAATGTTAGAGAATATTTCTCTGGGGGTTTCAGCCCAGACTGGCGAGATGTTTTTTAGGGCTTCGGTGCAATATCTTACCAAAGCCTTGAACGTAGAGTTTGCTTTTGTGAGCGAAATTGTTGACTTGAAAAACGATTGGGTTAAAACAGTTGCCGCCTATGGCGATGGACAATTTTTAGATGAGTTTAACTATAAGCTAGATGGTACTCCTTGCGAGACCGTTCTCAATAAACATCTTTGTGTTTATCCTGCTAAGCTTCAAGAGATTTTCCCAAGAGATCGGATTTTGACCGTGATGGGCGTTGAGAGCTATGCGGGCACTACCCTAATTAGCTCGACAGGAGAACCCCTTGGTCTGATTTCTATCATGAGTCGAAACGCGATTACGAATTCGCGACTTATGGAAGAGGTACTAAAAATTTTCGCAGCGCGAGCAAGTTCGGAACTGGAACGCCAGCAATCAGATGCCAAGCTAAAACTGCAATATCAGCAAGCTCAACTCTTTGCTGAAGTCACGCTCAAAATTCGTCAGTCCTTGCAACTAGACGAAATTTTGCAAACTGCTGTCTCGGAAGTTCAGCAGATTCTCCAAGCAGATCGGGTACTCATTTACCAAGTTTTTCCTGACGGTACGGGGAAAGCGATTAGCGAGGCAGTTTTGCCAGATTTCCCCAAAGTCTTGGGGATAAAATTTCCTGAAGAAGTCTTTCCAACGGAGTATCAACAGCTTTACGCACAGGGACGCGTGCGCGCGATCGCAAACCTAAACGACCCCACCTCTGGAATCACAGAGTGCTTGGTGGAGTTTTCTCGTGGGCTAGATGTCAAAGCAAAACTGATCGTGCCTATCCTTGCGAGCAACCAGACAACGCTTGACTCCACTGGGCAAAATTCCCTATGGGGACTGTTGATTGCCCATCAATGTATTGCCCCCCGTCAGTGGAATGACTCTGAAACTGAGTTGCTAGGACAACTCGCCAGTCAGTTAGGAATTGCGATCGCTCAGAGTCAACTGATCGAGAATCTGCAAAATAGCGAAGAAAAATATCGGCATCTGATTGACAATCTTCATGCTGGGGTTGTGGTTCACGCTCCAGACACAAGTGTAATTCTGTGTAATTCAAATGCCTGTCAGTTATTGGGACTAACCGTAGATCAGATTTTTGGAAAAACAGCGATCGATCCAGCTTGGCAATTTTTCCGTGAAGATGGAACTTTGATGCCATTAGAAGAATACCCAGTCAATCAAGTTCTAAGTACGGGGCTACCTCTGGTAAATTATGTATCGAGAATCAATCGCAGCGATCGCACGCAAGTTTGGGTATTGGTGAACGCATTTCCAGAGTTCGATCTCAACCATCAAATCAAACAAATTGCGATCTCATTTATCGATATCAGCGATCTCAAACAAGTAGAAGAAAAGCTGCGAAAAAGCGAATCAGCCCTAGCAGAAGCGCAAAGAATCGCGCATATAGGCAATTGGCATTTCGAGTTAGCAACAGGAAAGGTTACTTGGTCTAGAGAAATGTTCCGTATTTTTGGTCTCGATCCCGAACAACCAGCACCAACATTAGCAGAGCTACATGAATTAATCCATCCCGACGATCGAGCTCATCAGCAGCAGATACTTGCTGAGGGGATTGCAAGTAAGCAGCCCTATGAATTTGAGTCTCGAATTATTCATGCCGATGGTTCAGTTCGCTATACCCTTGCTCAAGGTGAACCTATTTTCAACACTCAGGGTGAATTGATTCATCTATTTGGCACTTCCCAAGATATTAGCGATCGCAAAAAAGCCGAATTAGAAACTAGGGAGGTTCAGAATTTCCTCAATTCAATTATTGAAAATATTCCCAATATGCTCTTTGTGAAAGATGCTGAAAATCTGCAATTTGTGCGTTTTAACAAAGCAGGCGAAGAACTGCTTGGCTATTCCAGAGAAGCATTAATCGGCAAAAGCGATCGTGACTTTTTCTCGCCAGAGGAAGCAGATTTTTTCATTACTACAGATCGAGAGGTTCTTTCAAACAGTCAAATTATTGATATTCCTGAAGAATTTATTCAAACTAGAGAGCAAGGGCTAAGGATTTTACATACTAAAAAAATCCCGCTCTATGATGAATTGGGGCATCCGAAATATTTGCTAGGCATCTCAGAAGATATTACGGAAAGAAAACAAACCGAAAACGCCCTGCAACGGCTCAACCAAGAACTAGAACAACGGGTAGAAGAGCGCACAGAGTTGTTGCAGCAAAGTGAAGAAAGATTTCGAGGCTTCTTTAGTCATGCCCCAATTGGGATTGCAGTGACCAACATTGAGACCTTGCAGTTTGCTGCGGTTAACACTGCCTTTTGCAGGCTACTCGGTTACAGCGAATCGGAAATGTTAGCCCTGCCCTGTACGAGCGTTTCCATCTCAGGTGGTCTAGAAGTTGAATATCCTCTTACTGATGCACTGCAACGAGGAGAAATTGACTCCTATCAACTGGAGAAACATTTTATCAAAAAGAATGGAGAAACGATCTTAGGATACATAACCACAACGGCATTGCGGGATACAACGGGTAAAGTTACCCATGTGATGGACATGGTACAGGATATCACAGCCCGCAAATCAGCGGAACTTCAACTGCGCGCATCGCTCCAAGAAAAAGAAGTCATGCTGAAAGAAATTCACCATCGCGTCAAAAATAACTTGCAAATGATCTCCAGTCTGCTTAGCCTCCAAGCTAGCTACATTGACGATCGGCAAACCCTAGCTCTATTTGCTGAGAGCCAAAGCCGCATCAAAGTCATGGCGCTGATCCATGAAAAACTCTATCGATCGGACAATTTGGCAAAAATCAACCTATGCGAATATCTTACCGATTTAGTTGGGGATCTGTTGCAGTCTTATCGTGCCCACTCTGCCGTAATCGACTATAGAGTAGAAGTCGAAGCCGTCGATTTAGGTATTGAGCTGGCGATTCCCTGTGGCTTAATTGTCAACGAACTCTTCTCCAATGCGATCAAACATGCTTTCCCAAATCGGCCAACGGGTGAAATTTGGATCCAGTTTTCTAAAAGCGATCGCATTCGAGAAACAGACTATTACCTGCTCTCCGTTGGTAATAACGGGGTTAATTTTCCGCAAGAGATAGATTTTCGGAATACTGAATCTTTAGGGCTTCAGCTTGTTTGCGGACTTACGCAGCAATTGCGCGGTAAGATCGAGCTAAAAAATGGAGAGGGCTGTCGGTTCGAGATTTTGTTTCCTCATTTAACGCAGGGTCTAGCAACATGAAAAAAGCAAACATCTTGGTTGTAGAAGATGAGCCAATTATCGCCATGGATATTCGGCGCAGACTCTTACACCTTGGCTATGGTGTCACCGCGATCGCAGACTCTGGCGAGGCGGCAATTGATGCTATTCTGCAAAATGTGCCCAATTTGATTTTGATGGACATTCACCTCATCGGCGATATGGATGGCATTCAAGTTGCGGCGCATGTGAGGGAAAAGTTTGGCTTACCCGTAATTTTTTTGACGGCGCATGCTGACGAGGCAACGCTAGAACAGGCAAAAGCAACCCAACCCTTTGGCTACATTGTCAAACCCTTTGAAAATCATGACTTAAAAACAGCGATCGAAATTGCGCTCAGCAGGTACGAAGCAGAACTCGTCATGCAAAGAGCGTTAGCGAGAGAGAAACATTTAAGCGAACTCAAGTCTCGATTTATTGCGATCGCTTCTCATGAATTCCGCAGTCCTTTGGCTTCGATTCAACTTACCCTTGAGGGGCTAAAAGATCCAAAGCAGATTCTAACTTCAGAAAAAAAACTAGTTCGCATTCAGCGTGCAGAAGCTCAGATTAAGCGCATGACCGATCTCCTAGAAGACATTTTGATTATTGGAGAGGCAGAAGACGGAAATTTTCGCTGCCATCCATCCATGATGAACGTAGCAACTTGGTGTCAGGAACTCGTAGAAGACTTCCAAAACCATCAAAAAAAATATTCCATTATGTTTGAGATCGTAGAGGAAGATGCTGGATGCAGTAAACCATCGGCGCTAGACAGTAAATTATTGCGCCATATCTTAACCAATCTCCTCTCAAACGCGATTAAATATTCTCCAGAAAATAGTCAGGTGAGATTTGAACTAACCTGCCATCCTGAAGTGATTACTTTTCAAGTTCAGGATTGGGGGATTGGCATTCCTGAGGTAGATCAAATCGATCTATTTACTCCTTTCCATCGTGGTGGAAATGTGCATAAATTCGTTGGTACGGGTTTGGGGTTATCGATTGTTAAACAGTGTGTAGAGGTTCATGGGGGTACGATCGCCCTAGAAAGTAAAGTTGGGTTTGGAACTACCGTTACGGTCAAAATTCCTCAAAGCCGCTAAGCACAAATCTAGATGTAATACATCGCCGTGGACATCTGACGTTGCCGCTTCATTTCATAGAGATCCTTGAGCGTACAGTTACTCAGTACTTCAGAAGCAGCTTGTTGGGCTGTTCGCCAGACTTCGCGTACAACTGCCTCGGAAGGGGTTTCGGGATTCTGTAAAGAATTTTTTGGGGAAATCGGATCGTAGCCCTCAATACAGCGCACGACATCCAAAACATTGATGCTCCAAGGCTCTCTCGCCAGAATATATCCCCCCTTAGAGCCGCGCTGACTTTTGACTAAGCCCTGCCGTTTCAGCGTTGCTAAAAGTTGTTCTAAGTAGCGATCGGGAATATTTTGTAGGCTGGCAATTTGACGAATCTGGAGCGGTTGATCGGAGGAAAAGCTACCTGTAAGCTCTAGCAAAGCTAAAATTGCATATTCGCTTTTTACAGAGAGATCCACAGTAAGTCGGCTGAATAGGAGGACAGGGGCGATCGCGGTTTGCATAAGGTAGCTAGTTTAGAAGCTGACAGTAGGCATCTCGCTAGGCACCACTATAGCTCATGATACTACGGTATTGTGATGGGGATTAAGTATTTCCTCAGAAATTTTTTCCGAGACTTTTTCCGAGATTGCTTCAGCACAGCAAGCGGAATCCTTAATGGCATGGCATCCAATCGGATGGGCTGAGTAATAGGTACGCGATCGCCTGCCGAATAGTTGATACCGCCGATCTCTAACCTGAGCGTAGACGCGATCGCCAAGCCATTTCATCCCTGGTAAAGCTCGATAGGCGGCAATAAACGGATTTCCCAAGGGGAGCAAGCGCCCAATTTCTTCGGCAGCATCACTGCCCTGCCATCGATGGGTGGGGCGATCGGCATCGATCAAGATCATGCCCATTTCACAATCTTGGGGCGTAATCTCAAACCGCTCTAAGGTTTGCCGATCCTGCATGGGCACATACTGAAACAGATGACCTCGGTCTAGCTTTTCTAAAACCTGTACGAGGTTTGAACAGAGGTTGCAGTCACCGTCATAGATTACGTTATAGGTCATTTTCTAACACAGCTTCCCGCTATTAAAGATCTCAAGCACTGTGCGGCAAAAGTCCTTCAGATCCTCTGCGCCTTCAGGCATCGGTTGGGTGTCACCAATAAAGCCCCAACTTTCAACTGTCGAAAATCGCCAACGCTGCCCTTGAAAGTCATGCCCTGTGGCTTCAATGCCGATCGCGCGACAATCTCCTTCTAAAGGATCTTCATGCAGGCGAATTTGGAACAAAATACTGCGAATTTTAAGCAACCGACTCACCCCAGGAAAATGAAAGCTGAGGTCAATCGAATCAGGATCGAGAAACTTGCGCGTATCAGGGGTATTTGTCCAAGGCTTTAGATTGATACCTGCGGCAGGGTACTTAGACTTTGCCAAAGCCACCAAGCTAGCAATTTTGCTGGCTAGCGCTACACTCTTTGCCTGTTCTGCTGCATTCACAAACTATCCTCTTACCACAATTATATCTAGGCTAGGCGCTGGGGAGTAGGGGGCAGGCACGGGGGCACTGCCCCTACAAGTTACGAATTATGTCTCTATCCCAGATTTAAATCTGTAACTGCACCTACACTACTGCTCGATACCAGTTTGGCATACTTCGCTAAGATGCCTTTGGTATAGCGTGGCTTAGGCGGTTGCCAAGCCGCGCGACGACGCTCAATTTCTGCGTCGGGAACGTTCAGTTGCAGCGATCGCGCAGGGGCATCAATCGTAATCGAGTCTCCCTCTTGGACAAGCCCAATCAACCCGCCCACAAATGCCTCGGGAGCCACATGTCCCACAACCATGCCATAGGTTCCACCAGAGAACCGACCATCGGTGATCAGACCGACGGCATCGCCTAAGCCAGCCCCAATAATGGCACTGGTGGGGGCAAGCATTTCGCGCATTCCGGGCCCACCTTTGGGACCTTCGTAGCGAATTACCAAAACGTCACCGCGTTGAATCTTGCCAGCGAGAATGGCATCTAAGCAAGCCTCTTCTGATTCGAATACCCTTGCCGGCCCAGTAATTACAGGATTTTTGACCCCAGTGATTTTTGCCACGGAACCTTCGGTGGCGAGGTTACCCTTGAGAATTGCCAAATGCCCTTGGGCATACATGGGACGCTCCCACGGGCGAATCACATCCTGATCGGCACGGGGCTCGGTAGGAATATCTTTGAGGACTTCCTCGACGGTTTGCCCTGTGACGGTCAAGCAGTCGCCATGCAATAGACCGTGAGCCAACAGCATCTTCATCACTTGGGGAATACCGCCTGCTTTATGCAGGTCTGTGGCAACATAGCGTCCGCTGGGCTTGAGGTCGCAAAGAACGGGTACGCGCCCGCGAATGGTTTCAAAGTCGTCAATCGTGAGGGGAACTTCGGCGGCATTGGCGATCGCGAGTAAATGCAAGACCGCATTGGTCGAGCCACCCACTGCCATAATCACCGCGATCGCATTTTCCAGAGATTTGCGGGTGATGATCTGACGTGGCAAAATTTGCTGTTGAATCGCATTCACCAATACCGTTGCGGATTTTGCCGTACTTTCAGCTTTTTCAGCATCTTCGGCTGCCATCGTGGAGGAATAGATCAAACTCATGCCCATGGCTTCAAAGGCTGAGGACATGGTGTTGGCAGTAAACATGCCACCACAAGAGCCAGCCCCCGGACAAGCCCGCTTTTCAATTTCGATCAATTCGCTTTGTTCGATTTTGCCAGCACTAAACTGCCCCACGGCTTCAAAGGCACTGACCACGGTTAAATCTTTGCCATTATAGTGACCGGGCTTAATCGTACCGCCATAGACAAATACGGCAGGGATATTCATCCGCGCGATCGCCAGCATCGCCCCGGGCATATTTTTATCGCAGCCCCCGATTGCCAGTACACCATCTAAACTCTGACCGTTGCATACAGTCTCGATCGAATCAGCAATCACTTCACGGGAAACGAGGGAGTACTTCATACCCTCTGTGCCCATCGAGATGCCGTCGCTAATCGTGATCGTGCCAAACACTTGGGGCATCGCTCCCGCGACTTTTAACTCTGCCATTGCCCTTTGGGTGAGGTCATTGATTCCCATATTGCAGGGTGTAATGTTACTGTAGCCATTAGCAATACCGACGATGGGCTTATCAAAGTCTTCATCGCCAAAGCCAACCGCTCTTAGCATGGCGCGATTGGGCGATCGCTGTACCCCTCCAGTAACGACTTTGCTTCTGAGGTTGTATGGCATGACTAAATCTCTCTCGATAATAAAAACAATAAAATCTCTTAAGATTTTAGGACACCAATCCAACTACCTGCACTGAGTTCATGCTTTTTCTTAACAGGTGTTTTGCACTTATCCCGATTTCACTCTCTATTTGCCTACTCATGGTTGGCTGTGGGGACAGCAAAATGCCTCAATGCATCAAGTTAACCGCAACCGCAAATAAGTTGAAATCTGTAGCTGCCCCCAAAGATACCTCGGACTTGTCATTGCTTGCCGATCGCATCGATAGCATTCGCATCGAGTTACAAAAAGTCGAGTTGCAAGATTCTAAGCTCAAAGATCTTCAGGCAAAACTGGTGGCAATTTACGTGGATTCGCTCTTGGTGCTCAAGGATAAGAGTAAGGCTTTAATCACAAGAGACAGTATTGCTTTTAAGAAAGCAGATCGAGCCATTGAAGAAATTATTGCGAGAGAGAATAGTGTAGTCAGTGAAATTAATAATTTTTGCGGGCAATAAATAGCGAATCCAGTCAAATTGTTGACGAACTGCCCTCTAGCCAGCAATTCTGCGGCAGAATTCAAAGCTGGCTGAGCGATGCCGAAGCCAGTGTGGGGGCTTTAATTTACGGTCAATCCCTTAGCCCTGTGCGATCGGAGCAAATGGTATATTTCTTTTGGCTCAGGTTTTATGAATATGTAGTTAATTTATGCAATTTCCCAAGCACCGTCTCGCGCTAATCGTGGTTTCCATTTCCCTCAGTCTGTTTGTGAATGCTTGCGGTGAGAACAAGATCGTTCAGTGTAATAAAGTCATTCAAGTTGCGAATAGATTTGAAACGATCGCCAGTGGTGTCACCAAAGATGCGGCAGGATTTGAGAAGATGGCAGCACAGATTGATGCGATAGGCACTGAGATGCAAACCATTAAAGTTGCCGATGAAAAGCTCAGCGGATTTAGAGATAGATTTGTGGTGGCGTATAAAGAGATTAGCCTAGCCACGAGAGAGATTAGCAAAGCGATCGCCGCAAAAGACGCAAAGGCAACAACCAAAGCGACTGAATCGCTGAAAGCCACCGTTGCGAAAGAAAGTCCTTTGACAGGCGAAATCAATCAATATTGTACAGGAGGTTAACCGAACGTTCCCATCGATGTTGATTGAGATTTGCCCAAAAGCCTTAACATTCGAGGCAAAGATCCTAAACAGGTTCTATAATCTCATGTAGTCTCGTGCAATCCTTCACTTTTGGTTTCGATCGCACAGTTATCTCAGTTATCTATGGAGTTAAACAACTTATGAATCGCCTTGCCATTTTGAGCGTCTCGGACAAGACAGGACTGATCGATCTGGCACGTGTCTTGGTGGAGTCATACCAGTTTCAACTCATCAGCAGTGGCGGAACCGCTAAAGCGCTCAAAGAAGCAAACCTGCCCGTAACTAAAGTGTCTGACTATACGGGAGCACCCGAAATTTTGGGCGGACGTGTCAAAACCCTGCATCCTAAAATTCATGGGGGGATTTTATCGCGCCCAGATCTAGAGAGCGATCGTGCCGATTTAACCGCGAATGGTATTCAACCTGTAACGCTTGTGGTGGTGAATCTCTATCCATTTGAGCAGACGATCGCCAAGGCAGATGTGTCTCTAGAACAAGCGATCGAGCAAATTGATGTCGGTGGTCCAACCATGATTCGCGCTGCTGCCAAAAATCATCAATATATATCGGTGCTATCAAATCCCGCCCAGTACAATGCCTATCTAGAAGAACTCAAAACCCATCATGGTGAGACGCGCATAGAATTTCGCCGATCGCTTGCCTTGGCTGCCTTTTCCCATACACAGGCCTATGACCAAGCGATCGCGACCTATCTTACCAAAGAAATTCTCAAAGATACGCAAGCGAAAATCGATGCAATGGAAGTTCCATCAACAGAAACTATACCACCTCAGCCTTTCTTTTCTTCTTCCTATACTCTGCTATGCCACAGTCCCAAGCCCCTGCGTTATGGTGAGAACCCCCATCAACCCGCAACTTGGTATCAGCTAGGGGCTGCACCTAAAGGTTGGTCGGCTGCTCAGCAATTACAAGGAAAAGAACTCAGCTATAACAACCTGCTCGATCTAGAAGCCGCGCGGAGTATTGTGTCAGAGTTTTGGAACGACGAGCCCTGTGCCGTAATTGTCAAGCATAATAATCCCTGTGGTGTCGCGATCGCACCGACCATTGCGGAAGCCTATCAAAAAGCCTTTGCCGCAGATTCCACCTCTGCATTTGGGGGTATCGTTGCCCTAAATCGTCCCATTGACGAAGAGACCGCCAAGGCTCTCACCTCAACCTTCTTAGAATGCGTGGTTGCCCCTGCCTGTATGCCAAGCGTGGCATCGGTTTTGGCAGCTAAGCCAAATTTGCGCGTTTTAGTTCTCCCAGAGATGCAGCAGGGAACGAGCGAAACCGTCAAGCTAATTGCTGGTGGTATGTTGGTGCAAAAAAGCGACGATCTCCCCGCAACTCCTGAAACTTGGCAAGTTGTAACTCAAAAGCAGCCTAGCCCCAAGCAAATGCAGGAACTGATCTTTGCTTGGAAAATCTGTCGCCATGTCAAATCGAATGCAATCGCGATTACAGGCGATCGCGTCACACTAGGTATTGGTGCGGGTCAGATGAATCGGGTCGGGTCGGCAAAAATTGCTCTAGAACAAGCAGGCGATCGCACAAAAGGTGCAGTACTAGCTAGCGATGGCTTCTTCCCCTTTGATGATTCTGTGCGTACCGCAGCGGCGGCGGGGATTACGGCGATCGTGCAGCCTGGAGGTAGCATCCGCGATGGAGATTCGATTAAGGCTGCAGATGAGCTAGGGCTGGTCATGGTTCTCACCCAGGTTCGCCACTTCCTCCATTAGGATAGTACGGTAAGGGCAATCCTCCTATGGTTGCCCTAGATCTCTCATTCCTCTACATCCTCTTCCTCTTCTAAACTGATAATCTGCCCGTTAAATATATCTGCGATTCTTCTGATGGCGATATCTTCATCGGAAGGAGAAATAAACATATTCTTGGCTGGGCTTATGGTTGAGGTCTCAGGAGAATTTGACGTCGGAGCAGTGTTACTGGCTGCTGGAATTGTAGCTTGATTTACACTAGGCACTGTTAGGGTAGAACTAGAGATTCCCACTTGGGGCTGTGCTAGGCTCTGGGCATAGGTAGGGGCTCGATCGCTGGTTGGTGAAACTTGCGAGGAAGGTGCTTGATATTGTGTTGGTGAGGGATTTGGGAAGGCTGGAGCGTGTCGCAAGGGCGGTTGAGCGGTTTCTTGTACGGATACTTTCGCAGTTGGTGCGGTGAATTGGACAGGCGTTAGTGCGGTAGGACTTCCGACAACATTCGCTGTAGAGAGAGAATCGATCGCTTCGATTTCTAATTTAACGGAATTCCCGAATACCTTGCGGCAACATTGCTCGACCTCATGCATCTTTGGCTTGACATGCCTGATGTTATTGCGGGTGATGCCAACTTTGACGATCGCTTGGTTCACTTCCAATAGTTTCCCTTGCTGCGCTAAAACTTCTTTGGCAACTCTAGAAATCAACTCTAAATGTCCTAAAATTTGCGCCCATGAGGTTTCTAAGTCCAAAGCAAAAACAGATACGGGAGGTTCCTGAGCCTGAGGTTCGGCTTTGGGTGCAACCTCTTCTCTAGTGAATGATTTCTCTGCGATCGGTTCTGGTAGGGGTGGGGCTGGAATCTGCTCGACTTGTGTATGCTCGATCGCTTCAGTGGTTTGGATAGGAGTGGGATCTGGAGCAGGCGATCTCGTAGGAATTACAGGGGTAGGAGGGTCTGCAGGCGTTACAACAGCGGAAGCAGTAGGAACTGCTGGTGGAAGTTGGGACTTGGAATGAATCGGTGTTGCAGGAACGGTAATCGCTTGGAAGTTTACCTGAGAATTCGCAGGGGGATAGGTTTGTGAAGGTGGTGAGATCGCTGAGGGCAGTAAGCCCATTAACGTAACCTCCAGCCAAAGTCGGGGCTGCGTGCTGTTTTTGATCTGGACTTCTGCCGATCGCAGATGTTTTTGTCCTTCTAGAATTGCAGGGAGAGACAATGCCTGTGCCAATTGTTTCAAGTGTTCCCAACTGGGTGGCGTGAGGGCGACAAGGTCGTTGCGATCGCTGGCAGTTTTGGCAATCAACAGATCTCGATAACTTCCCGCCAAACTCTGTAAAACAATTAACGGCTCTCTGCCACGATCCATAATCTGCCGCACAAAATCGATAATCTGGGTGGGACTATCGGCAGCGATCGCTTCTAATAAAGAGAGTAAATCTCGCTCGGGCACGGAACCGACTAGATCCCAGACAGCTTCAGGTGTAATTTCTCCTTCGATTAAACTCAACTGATCTAAAAGCGATTCGGCATCCCGTAACCCTCCTTGAGAAATCTGTGCCACCAAGAGCAAAGCTTCAGGATTGATTTCGATCTTCTCATTTTGGGCAATCTTACCTAAGTGGGAGACGATATCATCTAAGGGAATCCGCCGAAAATCAAATCGCTGACATCGCGAAATAATTGTGGGTAAAACCCTCTGCGGATCGGTCGTCGCCAGAATGAACACAACGCGATTGGGAGGCTCTTCTAAAGTCTTAAGCAAAGCATTGAATGCTGCGGTGCTGAGCATATGACATTCGTCGATCGCGTAAACCTTATATCTTGCTTGCACGGGTGCAAACTGAGCGCGTTCGATAATTTCACGAATGTTATCGACCCCTGTGTTACTTGCCGCATCGATTTCGGTAATGTCTAAACTTCTGCCCGTGGTAATTTCTCGGCACATCGAACAAGTGCCGCAGGGTGTAGGCGTCGGGGCATCATAACGAATGCAGTTGAGTGACTTGGCAATAATCCGCGCTGTAGAGGTCTTCCCCGTTCCCCTAGCCCCCGTAAGCAAGTAAGCAGGCGCAATCCGCTCTGTTTTGATGGCATTGGTTAAAGTGGTCGCGATCGCCTCTTGCCCCACCAAATCTGCAAAGGTTTGGGGGCGATATTTATGATGAAGTGGCTCGTAGGTACTCATAAGCGATCGCGACAGCAAAAAGCTACTGCTATGCTGCATATTCTAAACCTTCGGCGACCAAAGTATAATGCGTAGAAGCGTGTTTACGATAAACCTTTCAGAAGCTGTCGTAATGCTTGGCACGCTAGTTCAATCTGTTGCTCGATTTGTGAAACGAGATCGTCTAAATCTTGAAGTTCGTTCGCTTTGGCTTTATCCTCTATCGCCAAACATAAATTTGCCAATCGCTGTAGGCCTAGAGAACTACTGCTGCCCCTAAAGCTATGGGCATGATGCTTAAGACCTGCACAGTTGTTTACCTGCACAGCTTGCTTGAGATCGTTCAAACTTGTAGGAGCATCTTTTTCAATGAATAGCGTTATTAATTCCCTTGCCAAATCAACATCTCCTAACCCATCGATCGCAGAGCGATCGAGAATTTCTAACGAAGCGATCGCCATATCGACATCCTCCCGTTTTTCATCCTCTGGTTCAATCGCTTGCTCACATTGACTAATTCGTTGTGCCAAGACATTCAGCATAATTGGTTTAGAAATATAGTCATCCATGCCAGCTGAGAGGCACTTTTCGCGATCGCCCTGCATGGCATTTGCCGTCATCGCAATCATACGCGGTCGAGGATAAGTCAGATTGAATGTTTGCCAATGGGTGACGAGATAGTTTGCGACTTCCAAGCCATCCATTTCTGGCATTTGGACATCTAATAGCATGAGGTCATAGGGTCTAGCTTTAACTGCCGCGATCGCAGCAACCCCATTGTCAACCACATCGGCTTGATATCCTAGTTTCTTGAGCATTGCCATGACGATTTCTTGATTGATCGAATTGTCCTCTGCCATCAAGATTTTGAGTGGTAAGCGATCGCTGAGTTTCCCTTGAGGTTTCAGTGAAGTGTTAGGGATTTGGCTTACAGTCTCAACCAAATTTGCGGGTGCGATCTTGGTTGTTATGCTAAAGGAAAACCTAGAACCTTGACCGAAATGGCTCTCTACAGAGATTTCACCACCCATCAAACTCACCAAACGTTGGCAGATCGCTAGACCTAAGCCCGTACCTCCGTACTTACGGGTCGTAGATAGATCTGCCTGTGTAAATGGTTGAAACAATTGCTGCAACTGCTCGGTAGACATACCAATGCCTGTATCGCGTACCGAAAAAAGCAAGTGAAAGGAATCATCGAGGTCTGGCAACTGATTCTCTTTTAAGCTCACAAATACTTCAATTTCTCCCTTTTCTGTGAATTTGAGCGCATTACTAATGAGATTGAGCAAAATCTGGCGCAACCTAGTCACATCACCCATAATGTAAGGCGGAACCTGCGGATGCACTGAGTAATTGAAGCTAAGTCCTTTTTCTTGAGCCTTTGACAACAGCAAATCGTATATATTCGCGATCGCTGCTTTGAGATCGATGGCAGCATTTTCTAATTCTAGTTTCCCCGATTCAATTTTCGAGAAGTCTAGAATGTCGTTAATTACGGTTAAAAGAACTTCTCCACTTACTTGGGTCGATCGCACAAATTTGGATTGTTCGGGTGTTAGCTCTGTCTCTGCTAGCAGTTGGGTCATACCCAAGACCCCATTCATCGGCGTGCGAATCTCATGACTCATCATCGCTAAAAAATCTGCCTTTGCGCGTGTTGCTGACTCTGCCTCATCTTTGGCTTGCTTGAGCTGCTCGACCAATTGCAACTGACGAACTTCTGCATGCTTGCGCTCTGTAATATCGTTCTGAATCCCGATGTAATGGGTAAGATTGCTGAGATCGTCGTAAATGGGAGAAATGCTTAACTCGTTCCAAAACAAGCTGCCATCTTTGCGGTAATTACGCAGACTCACCGTACAGTCTCGTCTTTCTTTTAGGGCTTTGCGGAGTTCGTTCAGTCCCGACTGATTTCTATCTGAACCTTGGAGAAAACGGCAGTTCCTTCCCAAGATTTCTGCCGAGGAATAGCCAGTGATGCGTTCGAATGCAGGATTGACATAAATTGTCGGTAGGTCGGGTAGCCGCGTATCGATAATCACCACACCGTTATGACTCGCCGCGATCGCACGTTTTTGTAACCTTAGGGTTTCCTCTATTTGTTTGCGCTCTGTAACATCTTCCACTTCGAGTACCAAGCACAGGGGTAGGCGATCGCTATTGCAAACCAGTGCCGATCTGACGATCGCATCAATTGTTTTGCCATCTTTACGCAGGTAGCGCTTTTCTATTTGAATGTTTGAAACCTCGCGGTTGCGCAGGCTCTCCAATTCTGCAAGGTTTTCACTGCGCTCTGACGGTGGTGCTATCTCAAACAGATTTTTTTGTAATAGCTCATCTTCGTCATATCCCAACATTTGGCAAAAAGCTTGATTTACACTTAAGAAACGCCCCTCAAATCCTACAGTGAGAATACCGATGGGCGCATTCTCAATCGTGAGGCGCAGCATTTCCTCTTTTTGGGCTAACGTTCTTGCATATTCCTTGAGTTGGCTATTGGCATCCTCTAGCAAAGGCTGCATCACCTGCAACTCATGGAGGGATTCCGAAAGTTCCCCCGTGCGTTCCATAACCCTTTGTTCTAATTCTGCGGTTAGCGATCGCAACTGTAAGTTTTGCGCCGCTAAGGTTTTGCTCAAATGGGACAACTGCATATGTAGTTGCACGCGGGCAAGCAGTTCCTCTTCTTGAAACGGCTTGGTAATGTAATCTACTGCACCTAAACCCAAACCAGTTACCTTATCTTTTAAATCGCCCAAAGCAGTCATAAAAATGACTGGAATCGTTTGGGTAGAAGGGCTGGTCTTGAGTTGACGACAGACCTCAAATCCATCAATCTCAGGCATCATCACATCTAGCAAAATCAAATCGGGGGGGTTTTGCTGCGTTTGCTGAATCGCATTTTGCCCGTCGATTTCAACCCGTACTTCATACCCAGCATCGGTTAAAGCATCATACAAAACCCCAAGATTTGTTGGGTTATCATCTACGACTAGGATGCTGGCGCGATCGGGTGATGTGACGTTCATAAACTATCCCCTTTGCCTAAACTAGTTGGTGATTCTTGTGATTGTCGGACAACATCTTGCAGAAATTGTCTGATTTGTAAAATTTTAAACTCTTGCACGAGCGGTTGTAGTTGAGCGACAAATGTTTGATAGCGTCGATCTTGTTGTAATAGACGATCTAGTTCCTGTTGAAGTGTTTGAATTCGTCCCTCTATGGCTTGCTTTAGCATCTCTTGCAACCGATCTGTCGGCGGGAGCACCAGCATAGGCAGTTGCTTGGAGTCTGAAGTAACGTCCATGGTTGAATTTGGTTCGGCATATATCCACTCTAGCTCTAAATATTGGGCTAATAGACGATAGAGATCTTCGGCTTGGACAGGCTTAGACAAAAAGTCACGCGCACCAACCGTAAGGCTGGCTTGGCGATCGGTATCAAACACACTGGCTGATGAAACGATTAAAATCGTGTGTTTGAGCGTTTCCGACTCTTGTAGTTTTGTTAAGAACGTCCAACCATCCATGACGGGCATTTTTAAATCGGAAATAATCAAATCGGGATGATTTGATTGGACTTGTTGCCAAGCTTCCTCCCCATTGCTTGCTTCAAGTAGGATAAAACCTAGAGGTTCTAGAAGACTGACCAGAACGGAACGATTTTCCCAGCGATCGTCTACAACTAAAATTTTGCGCCGCTTATCTTTATATCCACAAATTTTACCGAAACTTGTTAGCCTGTTTGCCTTTACCCAGTCAGTCGCAATGGGGAAGGTAATCTCAAACTCAAACACACTACCCACACCGAGTTGACTGCGAACTTGAATGGAGCTATCCATCATCTTTGCAATTTTCTGGCTAATTGCCAGTCCTAACCCAGTTCCTTCTTTTTGTCGCTGTGGAGAACCTACTTGCTCAAAGGGTAAAAAGATTAGTTCTAGTTGGTCGGCACTGATACCCATACCTGTATCTTCAATCTGAAAGTGGATTTTAGCACTAGGTGTAGCGCGATCGCTAAGTACTTCTTGTACGGAAACATTAAAATCCACCTTTCCCCTATCGGTAAATTTGATCGCGTTTCCTACTAGATTTAATAGCACTTGTCGCAGTCTTTTATCGTCGGCAATAATCCATAATGGGAGATTGGCAGGCACTACATAGATAAATTCGATTCCCTTTTGCTCTGCATTTATACGATTGATTTCAGTAATTCCCTCTAATAAAGAAGGAAGATGGCAAGAAGTCGGATAAAGCTCCATCTTACGCGCTTCGATCTTGGATAGATCGAGGATGTCATTGATCAGGGTCAGCAGATGAGAACCACACTGATGGATGATGCTAATGCCACGTTGCTGTTTGTCTTTAAGATCTGACAGTGAAAGGATTTGGGCATACCCTAAAATGCCGTTAAGGGGCGTGCGAAGTTCGTGACTCATATTTGCCAAAAACTCACTTTTGGCTTGATTGGCAGCATCCGCCAGTTCTTTAGCTTGCTCTAGGTTCGCTGTGTATTCCTGCTGTTCGTGCAGTAGGCTTTGCACGCGCTGAATCAGTTGATTTAATGAGCTTGCCAATACCCCAATCTCATCAGTCGTTTCAACTTTCGCTTGGAGTTCAAAATTAGATTCGCGGGTAACTTGTTTTGCTACTTCTGTTAGCTTTTGAAGCGGGTTGGCGATCGCATGACTAATCGATAAAGCTAAGAGAATCGCGATCGCTACCGATAATACCAAACTAAAGATGATGATTTGGTTGCGTAGGCCTTCAGCTTGCCTGAGCGCAGTGTCAGCTTCAATGTCACGATTTTCGGCAATTTGATAAAAAGCGGCTAAGCGATCGGGAAATTCGATAAATTTGACAAAATCTTTATTTTTAACCAGTTGCACGATCTGCTTTTCTGCCTGTGCTGCCCCCTCTGGGGTCGCAGTGAGCGGATCCACGCGCAGGACAAATTCTTGGGCTTCCTTAGCAAAGGCTTTTACGATCGCTTCATACTCCTCTAGCAAAGGTTGCAGTCCCTCTAGGGTAGAGGGTTTACCAGAGGCATTATGGGTTGCCAGTAGGGTTTGGATTTTCTGAATGCGATCGAGTAACTTGCGGCTCTCACGCCGAAAGCCCTTCTGATCTTGAATGTAGGGGGATAGCTGCTTGGCAGGTCGGTTATATAAGACATCCACTTGCAAGGTACTTAGTAGTTTGCGATCGTTCGATGCAGCTTGACTATTTTTCAGGGCTTGTTGTTGATAGTAGTTACCCACGCTCAAGCCGATGGCTGTTCCTCCCAGAGCCACCCCTAAAGCAAGGGCATAGCCATAAATAATCTTGTTTCTAATTGACATTATGCTTACTTTATTGCAGCGTTACTGCATAAAAGAAGTTTAGATTACATAGGTTCTCTGCGATAGATCCCCAATAACTCATAAGACATGCAAGCTAGGAATTCCCCTTCCCTGCTTTCATCTCGGCAATGATGTCTACACCACGAGAAGTGCCAAGGCGCGTTGCGCCTGCTTCAATCAAGGCGATCGCCTGTGCCAGAGATCGAATTCCGCCAGAGGCTTTAATGCCTACACGATTGCCTGCGATCGCTTTCAGCAAACGCACCTGCTCGACTGTAGCTCCACCAGCCCATCCCGTGCTGGTTTTCAGAAAAGCGACACCCGCATCCAGACAAACCTCTGCCGCCAGTTGTTGCTCGGGTACGGTCAGTAAGCCCATTTCTAAAATTGCTTTGACGGGTAAGTCAGTGGCTTCGCAAATTTGGGCGATTTCACGGTGCATGGCATCGGTCTGACCTGACTTGAGCAAACTGAGGTTAATCACGACATCCAATTCCTGTGCGCCAAGTTCCATAGCTTCTTGGGCTTCATAGAGTTTTGTCGCAGCGGTATTTCCTCCAGAGGGAAATCCAATCACCGTACAAACGCGGGGCTTTTTTTTATGCAGCCGTTCTACTGCCCGCGCCACATAGCAAGGATAAATACATACGCTTTTAAACCCATAGCGATCGGCTTCGTCGCAGGCTTGGTCGATGCGATCGCTGCCTGCGGTGGGGTCGAGAACGGTGTGGTCGATATAGGGAATTGGGTCGATTTCGGAATAGGAGGACATAGGTACTGGTTGGGGATGGGGGCAAGCATTTTGTTTCGCGAAGGCTCAACCTACCTGAATTTTAGCTTATATCTGCCCATGAACGATGGGCATACAAGACCTTGGTAAGTATTAATACTCAAATAGAGAGTTATAAAAAATCTCATGCACAGTTGTCAAGTTCAAAGGTTACAGTGATGTAATCTCTTTTTTCATTGCTTTAACTTATGTCTATATAACCCCACTACTTAATATGTATAAGAACTAAAAAATATATGGCAGCCCCATAACCCCATCTTGAGCGATCGCGCGATTGGGAATCATGGGTAATTCTTTAGAATAGCCGTCTCTCGGCAGTTCGCGAACGCAGCCTGATAAATCTCTGGCTACCATGTAAGGATAGTTATTCGCTAAATTTGCATAAATTAAAATTGTTTTATTGGTTAATGTATGGATATTTCGGAAATCGATCTGTTAGAAGCTTCAGTTAGCGACTTGCTAATCATGGCAAAGGTCGAGCTAGAGCAAAAACGTTTACAAGAGCAACGCGATCGGCAAATTCAAGAAGCCGTAGCCCAGATAGAAGGGAGACTTAAGCCACTCCTTGCAAAGGTCGAACAGATGCTGCAGGAGTTTGAGCGAGAAGGTCACGCAGATAGCATCACAAAACAAAAATTAGCGCAAAAAGCCACAGATATTCGGCAAGAAATAGCAGAAGCCCCAATCTTAGCTGCCCAAGTTGCCGATCGCCAATTAATTCTTAACGAAGAACGCTTACTTGACGAAAGAGTTGCCGAAAAAACCGCCCAATGGCGACAAGAACTAAAGGCTGACTTATTGGATATGATTGGCGACCAGAAAGACTTTTTTAGTGCCACCGATGCCGCGATCGCCATTCGTGCCTATATGAACGATCTCAAAGCGATCGGAGCGCTAGAGGGAATTGTCGAGTCTTTGATCGCCCAAATTAATACCTATAGCGAAGAAGGCCCCGTAGCAAAACTGCGCGGTAGCCACGAACAAACGCTCAATTTCATCTATAACAAAGCCTTAGAAAACCGTTCGCGGGTAGATCGCGCCCCCGACGTTCAACCTTCAACCCGCCACCGTAAGTCCGAAAAGAGACCGAGTCTTTACACCGATCTGTCAGGCAAGGTTCTCATCTTTGGCGGTCACGATCGCTTAGAAACAGCCGTAAAAAATCGCCTGCGCGATTCTGAAATTCATCTGGTGTGGTATACAGAGCAAGATGGCTTACAGCTGGCAACCCAAGGAGAAAGCCACATTAGCAATACAGACCTGGTTTTGATTGTCACAGGCTATGCCAGCCATTCCCTCACCGAAAGAGCGATCGAAGCCTGTAAGCGAGTTGGTAAGACCTACGAGATCATCAACACCACAGGCATGACCAGACTCTTAGAGGTGATTGAATCTGGGCTAAAAACCAAACAACTCGCGAAGCGATGGAATAGTTAATCGAACCCATGCGAATTATTTTCTTTGGTACACCCGACTTTGCCGTACCGACCCTAGCGAAACTCCTATCTGAGCCAGAGTTTGAAGTCTTGGGTGTGGTAACGCAGCCCGATACTCGTCGAGGTCGCGGCAATCAGATGAGTCCATCGCCTGTCAAGGAACTAGCACTCCAGCACGATCTCACCGTATGGACACCCGATCGCATCAAAAAAGACACTGCCACGTTAGAAGCGTTAAAGGCTCTGAATGCGGATGTATTCGTTGTGGTTGCCTACGGTCAGATTTTGTCTCAGGCAATTTTAGATATGCCCAAACAGGGCTGTATCAACGTACATGGTTCTCTCTTGCCAAAATATCGAGGTGCAGCTCCGATTCAATGGGCGATCGCCAATGGCGAAACCGTGGTTGGAATTACGACCATGCAAATGGATGCTGGCATCGATACAGGTGCGATGTTACTCAAGGCAAGTATTGATGTCGCTCCTACCGATCAGGCTGAGAGCTTAAGTGCCAAACTTGCCGAACTGGGTGCAAATTTGCTGATTGACACGCTGCGACAACTCGGTCGGATTACTCCTGAGCCTCAAAACAATTCCGAATCAACCTATGCACCGATGATTGCGAAGGAAGACTGGCTGTTGGATTGGCAAAAAAGCGCGATCGCATTGCACAATCGAGTACGTGGCTTTTATCCCAACTGCTACACCAGTTATCGCGGACAAAGGCTAAAGGTGACAGCCACGGAAGTGATTCCTCAAGAAAATTCTGCGGCTCCCTTAGGAACCTTGGTGGAATTGCGAAAGAATCTTGGCTTTGCAATCCAAACCAGTGACGGCTTGCTTTTAATTAAAGAAGTTCAACCCGCAGGCAAGCGATCTCAAACAGGTTGGGACTTTGCCAATGGCTCCCGATTGCAAATCGGCGAAGCGTTTATCTAGATGAAGTAATGCCTTAAAATAGAAATCTGATTCGAGCCAGTCAAAAAAGCGATCGCCAGATTTCGAGTCAAACTGCTGATTTACAATACAGAAAAGGAGGAAATAGAACAATCGATCGAGTAGAGCGTTTGTTCCAGTAAAGCCACAAGGCGATCGCGGCAGTATTAGTTGTTAAGCATTTGACGGTCTAATCTAAGAGGGTATAGGATCTTAAATTAAGGCTTCTCATCATCCAATCACTCTAATGCTGAAGCAAAAAACATATGGAAGGCTATGGTAAATGAATCAAGTTATTGTTGATACTGGCGTGATTGTAGCTCTGCCGAACAAAAACGATATCGTCATTCCCACATTAGAGAAGTAGAAAGCTAACCATGCAAATTACCATTGAAATCCCCGATGAGCTAAGCGATCTGATCCAAAACAAGGGAAAATCCCTTAACGTCGCAATCCTCGAAGCACTGGGGCTATCAGAAATCGACTGGGCAGCAAAATGGGAGCAATGGTTTGCGGAATTTGAAACTGTGCCAATACCTACTACAGCCCAAGCGCCACAAAACGACTACACAGCCCTTCTGATCGATAAATATCGGAAACAAGGGCTAGAGCTATGATTTTGTGTGACACAGGAGTTCGCCAATTTCGAGTTGAATTGCCTCATTTAAGCTCACCCATTGAGCCACGCTGAGATCCTCGGCTCGCACTTGCGGATCGATTTCCATTTGTTCCAGTAAAGCCACAAGGCGATCGCGCTCGATCAGTGACATCAGATTATTGCGCAGCATTTTGCGACGGGTGGCAAATCCCATCTTGATCAAGGTTTCCAGTGCTTTCGGATCGGAAGCGGGTTGAATTGGCGATCGCGGTAAGAGGCAAACAACGGCTGAGTTAACTTTGGGCACGGGGTAAAAGGCTTGGGCGGGCACATCGCAAACAAACTGACATTCGGCGAGATACTGCATTCTCACGCTCAAAGCCCCGTAGGCTTTATGCCCCGCTTTTGCCACAAGGCGATCGGCAATTTCTTTTTGGACGAGCAACACGACCCGCTCAAATTGCGATTGGGGTTGGGCAATGCTACCCAGTAACTTTTCTAAAATCTCGCCCGTAATATTGTAGGGAATATTCGCAACCACCTTATTGGTGTAGGCGGGTAAGGGAATTTCTAAAATGCTGGCTTCGATCAGTTCTAATCGAGCGGACTCAGTTAAATCTTTGGGGAATAAATCTTTGGCGAACTTTTGGCGCAACTGCTGACATAGATCGCGATCGATCTCGACAGCGGTAACGGTTTTGACTCGAGGTAACAACAGGCGCGTCAGATTGCCCGTACCGGGACCAATTTCTAAAACGCGATCGCTTTCGCTGAGTTGAGATGCCTGTAGGATCTTGTTGAGGGCTTTGTCACTTCGCAGCCAATGCTGACCAAACTGTTTGCGCGGACGGATCGTTAACAACATTAGGATAGAATTTAAGACATTTATTGTTGGGGTCGTGGCAGAATCATTCTTGAAAAACTCATTGTTTGATATTCGGCTAGCACAGCATAAGGATATTGCCAGAGTCGCTGAAGTTTTAGCAATAAGCTTTTACTGCGATCGCAAAGGAAATTGGACATTTCTCACCAACTGTTTTTACCCGATTATCCGTTGGGGAATTTCTGTCGATCTAAACAATCGCCTTCTTGATATTACTCCCCACTATGCCTGTTTTGTGGTGACTCCAGACGCCGAACCCGATCGCATCGTTGCCAGTGCCGAGATTTGCTTGCGTCATATTCCCATTGGTTCGTCGTCTTTCCCCCTATTTAACTGGAATAGCGATCGCCAATATCCCTACCTATTTAACTTAGCCGTGCATCCAGACTGGCGGCGCAAAGGGGCAGCAAAACTGTTGATTAAGTCCGTCGAAAAAACCGCTAAAAGCTGGGGATGTTCGCAGGTATATATGCACGCTCTAGAGAATAACTTTGCCGCGCGATCGCTTTACGATGATATGGGCTATAACTTTCACCGCTTCGATCCAGACCTCAGCCAATGGCTCATGGGCAGCCCTCGCCGTCTCTTATTAAGAAAACCGATTAATTAGGCGAGTTAAAATGTATGAAGAACTTAAGCAATTAGCGTTCGGCTTTTTTAAGAACTTCATACCTGATAACGAAAAATAAATGATTTGGCCCTTCAACCGCAGATTTAAAAAAACGATCGCGAAAATTGAAATTACGGGTGCGATCGCCTCCCAAGCCCGCACCCGCATTCTCAAAGCTTTAGAATTTGTCCAAGAAAATCACTTTCCTGCTTTGGTGTTACGCATTGACAGTCCTGGGGGTACGGTGGGCGACTCCCAAGAAATCTATGATGCCCTGAAGCGTGCTAGAGAAAAGATTAAAATCGTCGCCAGCTTTGGCAATATCTCGGCAAGTGGCGGTGTTTATATTGGCGTAGGGGCTGACTATATCGTGGCGAATCCTGGCACGATTACGGGCAGTATTGGCGTGATCCTGCGCGGCAACAACCTAGAGAAACTCCTAGATAAAGTTGGCGTTTCTTTCAAAGTCATTAAATCAGGGCCTTACAAAGATATTCTTGCCTTCGATCGCGAACTCACCGAGCCTGAGAAAGAGATTTTGCAAGCCTTGATCGACAGCAGCTATAACCAATTTGTGCAGACGGTAGCAGAGGGACGCAAACTCAGTCCAGATGTGGTGCGATCGTTTGCCGATGGGCGCGTATTTACGGGCGAACAAGCTTTGGCACTGGGACTCGTCGATCGCCTCGGTACAGAGAATGATGCGCGGCGATGGGCTGCTGAATTGGTGGGACTCGACCCTGAGAAAACTAAGTTTCACGCGATCGAGCCACCCAAGTCCTTGGTGAGTCGGTTTCTTCCTGGCGGTAATGAAGCGTTTACGCGCTTGCAGTTTGAGGTTGAGACCAGTGGGATACCCCTGTGGATGTGGCAATAGAGGGGCATGGCTAACTTATTTTCAGAAAATGATTGACAAATATTGCTTTAATAAGCAAAATGGAGATCGCTTAAAAATAAACAAATTAAGCGACTACAAGGGATTGTAGTTCAATTGGTTAGAGCACCGCCCTGTCACGGCGGAAGTTGCGGGTTCGAGCCCCGTCAATCCCGTTAATAAATCTAGCTTACAAGCTTTACCATCTAGATAAGATTCAAGTATTTTTAGGTCAACTTGGGTCAATTTTTGGTAGAAATCTTCGACCAGTACTTGGCTGGAAAGACAAAACAGATTGATAAGAGCACCCTAGAAAAATACCAGACTCTGCGATCGCACTTGCTCGATTTTTTTGGTCTGGCTACTCAGATCGGTAACTACTCAGGCTCTACATATAGTTTCTTGGCAATCTCAAAACACTACATGTAACGTCAGTTCGGGATAAGAAAACCTGAAACGCTATACATCCCAAGGATCCCCCCCAGCCCCCCTTGAAAAAAGGGGGGAGAACCCACCTGTCCCCCTTTTTCAAGGGGGATGCCCGATAGGGCAGGGGGATCGAACCCCTCGGTTCCAGCAAGTCGGCTTGCTTTGTTCCGAAATCCTTAACCCGAACTCAGGTTACATGTAGTATTTTGGAGGAATGTAATCAGCTATAAAGCGATTCTAATTCTCAATAAGATGTCATTTTGACACGTTATTGCAAATAATATTTTTGCTGTTTATGAGCCAAAAAGCCTGCCTATCAAGAATTTGATCCTGATTACGGAAATATTTCACCCAGCCTGAGTAGTTACGATACAAACTCTGACAAAACCATTGATGCATCTTGGACAAACTGCCCTGCGATAAGGGAATGCTGAAGACTGTTTCCACTAAATACCGTTGCTTGTTCCAACTTAAATGTCCTCCGTATCCTAGCCATCCCCCTAAACTGCTCAGGAGCACTCCATAACTGAAATCCTCTCGACCTCCCAACGGCAATTCTGCATATCCGTGCCATCCACAAACTGAACATCTATATTTGGGACGTTGGTATTCTCGTATGTCCATAGGCTTTTCAACGAGTTCGGCAATTTGATGCCGATGGACTGGTGTATCTACTATTTGCTCAACTACGTTCCCACATTCAGGACAAAGCTCTAGATTCAACGCTATTGTCTGGTCTACTGAAGCGAATCCATTGCGAGTTCTCCCCTCATGACCATACTTTGCGCCTTGCTTCTTCTTTCGCTGTTTAATGTCTTTGCTTTTCTTTTTATACCCATCTACGGATGGTGGTTGCGAACTATTGTCACTATTACGACTGCTTAGCTTGCGTAGTGCTTCTTTTAATTGTTCAACTTCTGATTGCAGTTGACTTAGTTGCTGCCGCAAGCTTTGATTCTCTTCGCGCTGTTTGAGATATTGTTCATACCACAACTGTGCTCCCTGATTCTCTGGGTTAAATTCTGGGGCATCCAAGAAAATTTCTACTGTTGGCTTAGACAGTTCCATAAGATGCTAAAACTACCGTATTTGCTTCATTTATGTCATTCTCAATTAATGATTCTTATTGCTGTGACCAATTACAATTATTCTTTGCACGTTCTATAGATCCCCGACTTTTTCTGATTAGTGCAAAAGAATCTGCAAGCTTGCAAAAAAGTCGGGGGATCTCTTCTGCTGAGCTTTGAAAGCCGATGACGGGATTTGAACCTGCGACCTGCTGATTACGAATCAGCTGCACTACCACTGTGCTACATCGGCAAATTGAAATTTAGATCGAGTTGTCTAATTAGACAACTAAAAATTTCCAACGAATATCATAGCATCCTTGAACTTTTTCCAACTTGCATTCGTCTAATTAAAAGTTTTTCATGGCAAAACTATAAAAAATGTCACCACAAATGTCACTAAAAGTCGTAAAAAGTCATTAAAATAGGTACATACAGGGCTAGTCAACTGCTATGGAATTTTCAGCCTATCTCTCTGATGCCTTGGCACACGAGCAAGCTACACAGTCACTTGACTGGGAGCCGACTCAATATGACCCCTTAAAAAATACAAGCATTTTTGTAAAACAGTTGGTTCGGACTGGACTGATTCCAACATTTGTGTTTCTCGGCGTGGCAGAATGCATCCCCTTTTGGGGAATCGCTCCCAATCTTAGTACAGCAAAAGCTGCTGCCGAGGTGACCTTTTGTAACCCGATTTATCTCTGTAATACAACCTACATGACTGAGATCCAAACTTTATTGGCACAACGAGGATTTTCGCCTGGGGATGTTGATGGCGTTTATGGCCCAGCTACTCAAGCAGCGATCGTACAATTTCAGGCAAAGCATGGCGGACTAGCCGTTGATGGCATTCCAGGTACGCAAACCCTGATTGCCCTCAGAGGTGCTGCAAACAGTTTAGCCCCCTCCCCTGCTCCTGAAACTATTCCCCCTGCCCCAAGTCCCAGCCCAGATGCGAGTAAAGCTAAGGAAACGAACAAACCAAATATCGCCCCAGAGCTAGATCGCGAAGCAATCTCAACCCTACAACTCCTGCTCAAAATGCGGGGGTTCTACGATCGCCCCATTGATGGGGTCAAGGGAAGCGCTGTCACCGAGGCGATCGTCAAGGCACAAAAAGCCTATGGATTGCCTGTAAATGGATCGGTAGATTCGGCTCTGCTCGCGTCACTCCAAGTGGGCACAAAAGCAACGACTGCTCCCCCACAGCAGCTACCTTCTACTCCTGCTTCGCCAGAGGAAGTGGTTAGCCTACAGAAACAATTACAGCAAAAGGGCTTTTATGAAGGCAGTATGCATGGAAAGTTAGATGCCCAGACGAGAGCAGCCATTATGGACGCACAGGCAGCCTACGGGTTTGTCGTAAATGGTGAATTTACGCAATCATTCCTAGCATTTCTTACGAACCTGAGTCCATGAAAAAAGATTTCTATGTTTAAACCATTCCCTCCCTAAAGCGTTTTCCCTCAATTCCAAATTTCTATATCCAAATCTCTATAAAAGTCCAATTTAGAACGCACAAAACACTATGGAACTCGCAGCCTATCTTCACAGTGAATTAACCCAGACGCAGTTCGAACAAGGAATTGAAATTGCTCCTCCCCTCGACTGTGTGGGTATCGATGCGATCGCTAGATCGGCTTCATCTTCTAAGGTTGGTCTATGTGTCACCTTTGCGGCACTTGCGGTCGTTGCGAATCTAGGTTCGGTGGCGGGGGCATCGGCTAAACCCCAAAATTCAAGCTCAGATATCCGTTATGTCCAAACGTTATTAGCCAATAACGGATTCGATCCAGGCCCCATTGATGGCGTTAAAGGGGCGGCAACCAAAGAAGCGATTATCAAAGCCCAAAAGGCTTTTGGGCTAGATCCTGATGGGGTTGCAGGTTCTCAAACCTTGGCGGCTTTAGAGAGTCGCTCTGCGCCATCAAATTCGAGTAGCGATTCTCAATCCTCCGTGATTAATCTCCAAAAATTGCTGAGCGATCGCGGTTTTTTTACTGGGCCGATTACAGGTAAGTATGGGCCTTTGACCCAAGCCGCTGTGATTGCAGCTCAGAAACACTATGGCTTAACGCCCGATGGGATTGCGGGCGTAAAAACCTTGACCGCCCTTGAGACGGATGCTGCCTCAACGACCAACATTTCTGGTAGCGATGCGATCGCTTTACAAAAATTACTGAGCGATCGTGGCTTTTATACGGGGGCGATCGATGGCATTATGGGCGCTCAGACCAAAGCCGCCGTAATTGCCGCTCAAAAAGCCTATGGGTTAACCCCCGATGGTATTGCAGGCGCGCAGACCTTAGCAGCCTTGCAAGGAGGTAGCCCCAGCCAAGCGACCATCAGCGATGCCAGCGTGACTGAGTTGCAAAAGCTCTTGGCATTGCGGAAATTCTATACAGGGGCGATCGATGGCATTATGGGCGCTCAAACCAAGGCAGCCATTCTTGCCGCCCAAAAATATTACGGGTTAACAGCGGATGGCATTGCTGGCAAACAGACCTTGACAGCCCTAAAACAGGGAGCAGCCCCCAGCCCAGTTGCATCGAAGCCTACAACCCCAGCACCAACACCGATCGCCAGTACTTCAAAGGTAGGTGTGTCAACAACGAGTAATGAGGGCATCGCTAACTTACAGAATTTACTCAAAGATCGAGGTTTTTATGATGGCCCCATCAGTGGCATTCTGGGTCCGCGCACGCGGGCTGCGATTGTTGCAGCACAAAAAGCCTATGGTCTCACAGCAGATGGCATTGCTGGCTCTGCCACGATCGCCGCTTTAGAATCTCACCCACCGTCAGCACCTAAACCAGCAACTCAACCCATATCTTCAGCACCAACCACCCCACAGCCTGCGATCCAACCTATCCCACAGCCTACTACACAACCTACCGTTCAACCAACTGCGCCTAAGCCTACGCCTGCTGCCACCACTCAGCCGGCAGCCACGGTTCCGTTTACAAGAAGCAATAGTGTGGCTGAAATTCAGCAATTGCTTTCACAGCGAGGATTTTATACGGGAGCTGCTGATGGTGTGCTCAGCAACGAAACAAAAAATGCGATTATTCGGGCGCAAAACTTTTATGCCCTCACTCCTGCTGATGGCAGCCCTAGTGCCGCTCTTGTGGATAGTCTCAAAAAAGACCCGTTTGTTGTCGGTGGCAATTAGGCGGGAATTGCGCTCGGGATTCATGGGGGCAATATACTAGAGTAAAACTCAGTACTTTGTAGTTAAAAGGTTAGGAAAACTCATGCGTCTCGTTAACCTTGCCGTCAATGTTGGAGCGATCGCAGTCTGCTTAGCCACCACCCTTGCACTTCAGCTCCCCCAGCTCAATCAGCGCCTTGTCGGACAAACCCTAGAGTCCGATCGAAAAGCTGTCAAACAGGAGGAAGCGCGTCTACAAGTACTCAATCGGCTTCCCCCTAAAGGCTTTGGCTTTAACAACACGATCGCCAATTTTGCCTTTATCAGCTTCCTCCAATATTTTGGGGATGATGAGGCAAGAGTCGATCATAAAACTGGCTTTAGTCTTAGCCCTAAATATTTTGAAGTGATTGTCGATCGCAATCCCCGATTTCTGAATATTTATATCTATCTCTCAACTAGCGTATCGATGTTTGCGGCAGAGCCACGCAAGGCGATCGCCCTATACAGCAAAGGTTTAGAAAGCCTCTCTCCCGAACAGGAACCCTATGCTTACACGGTTTGGCGGCGCAAGGCGACCGATGAGCTATTGTTCTTAGGGGATGCCGAGGCAGCAAGAAAATCCTATTTAAATGCCGCCGAGTGGGCCGATCGCGCTAAATTTGGCGCAGATGCACCGCTAGAAACCAAATATGTCGCCCAATGGTCGCGAGAATCTGCTGCATGGCTCAGCGAAAAACGCGACCTGCGTAGTGCCCAAATTTCCGCATGGAAACTGGTTTTATCGACAGCGATAGATAAGAAAACCCTGCAAAATATTGCCATAGAGGTAGACAAACTCGGAATGCAGCTAACCGTTAAGGAAGATGGCAAGATCGATATCATTCCTAAAAAAGCACCCAACTCTTAAACACCCAATTCTCAAATCATAACTATGGACAAGCGATCGCTAGGTAATTCCGATCTTCTAATTTCCCCGATCGTGATGGGAACTTGGCAGGCAGGAAAGAAAATGTGGGTGGGGATTGAAGACAGCGAGACCATTAAAGCAATCCGCAGTGGCTTTGAAGCTGGCATTACCACCGTAGACACCGCCGAGGTCTATGGTGATGGGCATTCCGAGCAGATTGTTGCCGAGGCTCTAGCGGATGTGCGCGATTACGTTGTCTATGCCACCAAGGTGTTTGCCAATCATCTGAAATACGATTTGGTTTTAGAAGCTTGCGATCGCTCGCTCAAAAACCTCAAAACCGACTACATCGACCTCTATCAAATTCACTGGCCATCGGGCACTTGGAAAAGTGAGATTGTGCCGATCGAAGAAACCATGAGCGCCTTGAATAAACTCAAACAAGATGGCAAAATTCGAGCGATCGGCGTTTCCAATTTCTCCCGCGCTCAACTAGAAGAAGCCTGCCAGTTCGGACGCATTGATAGCATCCAGCCACCCTATTCACTATTCTGGCGACAGGTCGAAAAAGATATGACTCCTTACTGTGTCGAACAGAATATTTCGATTCTTGCCTACTCATCGTTAGCACAGGGCTTACTGACGGGCAAATTTAAAGCCGACCATCAATTTGCTGAGGGCGACCACCGCGTTGCCAACAAACTGTTTAAAGGAGAGAACCTATTTAGAGCGACCCAAGCCTTAGAACAACTCAAACCGATCGCCGATCGCCATCAAACCACCCTAGGCAACTTGGCATTAGCTTGGCTAATTGCCCAGCCTCAAACCAATGCGATCGTGGGGGCGCGCAATGCCGCGCAAGCAATTCAAAATGCCGAAGCAGCCAAGATCGATCTCAGTGCCGAGGAACTGCAAGCGATCGACGCGATCGGGCGTACAGTTACCGATCGTTTAGATGATAATCCCGTCATGTGGAATTTCTAAAACCCCTCGGACGCACAGGTTGGACTTACCCCCTTTAATTCCCCCTTGGCAAGGGGGAAGATCGGAAGTCCAGTTTCTTTCCCTTGGCAACTACGGTGTACGCACAAGTAAATTTGTCTTCGTTTCAATCGATCTAGCCCCCTAAATCCCCCAATTCTGGGGGACTTTAAGAACTCTTGTCCCCCCAGAATTGGGGGCTAGGGGGCAATAAACCTTTGATTTAGATAGGTTTGACGCTTTGTATGTACACGGTAGCCTTGCCAAGGGGAGGGTTAGGGTGGGGTAATCTCCCCTACTTTAAGAACTTGAATTTACCGTTGTTTCCATCAGGCTCCATGGTGATTTGGGCAACATAGAATTGCTTTTGAATAATTTCTCCTTCAGGCGTAAAAGAAATTTCGCCAAGGGGGGTTTGATAGGTTCCCACGAGCAATTCATCATTCAGTTTGGTGCGCAATTGATCGAGGGGTAATGTGGCGATCTTTGTCTTTTTGTCCAGCGATCGCAGGGCTTCGACAAACACCTGAACGCCAGTGAAAGCCTGCGCTGTAAATTGGGGTGGTTCCTTCTTTTTTTGCTCCGCTTTATTTTGTTCCATGTAGGCAGAACGCAGTGCCACATTGATTTCGCTGGGATTTTCTGGACTATAAGCTTGCGCGATGATGACGCCATCGCAATGAGCCTTACATACAGGCAAAATATTGGAAGTATTCAAGCCATTTCCACCAACGATCAGACCCTTATAGCCAAGTTCCCGCAATTGTTTGACGAGGTTGCCACCATCGGCGGACAAACCAGAAATAATAATTAGATCGGGTTGGAGGCTAATTGCATTGGTGGCTTGGGTTTGAAAGTCCGTATCGGTAGTTTGGAAGCGTTGAACCGTAACTAAATCTAGACCTTTTTGCTTGACAACAGATTGGAAAGTTTCCGTCTCTGATTTATTAAAGGCATCATTTTGAGCGTAAAACACTGCCACCTTCTTCAGATCGGGCTTCATTTTAATTGCCGCTTCTACAGAGTTAGGGGCTACGACGGATACAGGTGCAGATACGCGGGAGATATACTTGCCAATCTGTGGAATTCCCTTGGCTGTGTTGGAAGGAGCCAGTACGGGTACGCCTGCACGTTCGGCGATCGGGTCAGCGCTAAATGCCTGCTGTGACAGGGTAGGACCAACAATACCAACCACCTTATTTTGCGAGATCAGGGTATTAAAGGCATTGATTGCGCCTTGCTCGTCACCACCCGTATCTTGATAAATCAACTTGATCGGCGTGCCATTCACCCCACCGCGATCGTTAAAATATTTCTCGGCAATTTTAGCGCCAATAACTTCTTCTTGCCCCAGTAAGGCGACATTACTGGTTTGTGCCACCGCAATTCCAATCGGGATGCCGCCACCTGAACTGCTATTTTGGGGCGCGGTAGTTGTAGTGGTGGTTGATGTGGCAGAGGGCGCGACCACGCGATCGCTTGTTTGGTTACAAGCAACCACCAGCAAACAGGTTGCTAGGATGGTACAGATAAATCCAGTCAGTTTTTTCATAGTAACGCTCTATAACTCTTCTCAAGATTCATATTCTCAAAGTGCTAATTAAGCTTGCAAGCCAAGCAAAAATCAAAATCTGAGCTTATCATGTCGTCTTCCGTAGCCCACGATACTTAATGATTACGGAACAATTACGAATACTCGCTTGACATGACTACTGCTACTAAAATTAGTCATCTGAAGTCAGCGAGCCCCAATGTCAATCAATCCCACTGAAACAAAAGATAACAATAAGAGAGCGGGATATACCTTGCCTGTATTTGCTGTTGCAGCAGCAAAAGCTGCGCTCGTGAAACTGTTGGCGATCGCCGATCGCATCCCAACTGTCAACCTAGATTTAGGCGATCGCGGCGAGGTCGAAATTGCGATCGCGCAGGTAGCCGCGATCGATCCCAATTCTGCTCTAGGCATTACGATCAGCGACCCCGGCGATAACTTAGACCTGACCGCTGGAACCCCAATCTGGGCATGGGTTCACTTGCAAGCATGGCAGGGCGAAGCCCTGCGCTTAGAAGCGGGTGAAGGCGTAGGACATACAGAGTCAGGCGAACCAGCGATTTATCGGTTTGCACGGCAATTGTCAGATGTGAATCTCTTGTCACTGATTCCTCCAGAGCGAACCTTAACGGTGCGATTTATTTTCCCTGAAGGGCGATCGCTAGCGCAACGAACTTCCAATCAAGCTTTTGGGATTTTAGAAGGATTAGCACTGCTGGGTACGAGTGGGATCTCCCAACCGCTCTCAGCCGAGGAGAAGTTAGAAGATTTTCGCGCAGATTTGCGAGAAAAGGCGAAGGAACATCAGCATTTGGCTTTTTATATCGGTGCGAACGGTCATCAAGTTGCTTTGAACCTAGGATTTTCAGAGCGGCAATTGGTGCAGACTGCTAACTGGGTAGGTGTGATGCTGGTTGAGGCAACTCTGCTGGGCGTGCATAAAATTACTCTAGTGGGATATCACGGCAAATTGCTCAAACTCGCTGGTGGCATCTTTAACACCTCTAGCCATCTGGCAGATGCCCGTATGGAGATTCTCACAGCAGCAGCAGTGGCTACGGATTTACCAATAGAAATCATCAAACAGATTCAGCGATCGCCTACCGCAGAAGCCGTTCACAAGTTACTGATCGCCATGGAATGCGAACAACCTGTATTTCGCCATCTGATTGAGAAGATTAATCAAAGAGCGATCGCCTATGTCAAAAAGTATGCGGAACGGGAAATAGAGATTGAGACAATTTTATGCGATCGGCTGGGACAGATTGTATGCCAGAGGCTAACGTGACAAATTATACGTCGAACTGTTCGAGCCGTTTCGTCTTGCCATAGCGATCGTCAAATCCCCAGATATCGACATGGACTTTGCCGCTGTGATGCACAGTGACATTTGCCCAAGCATACATGCGATCGTTAGGATTTTTGCTCGCACCTGGTTCGACATCAAAGGGCGTTCCTCCAGAACCCACAATGAATTGCCAAGCCCTGCCGTTGCGAGCTTTCCAAGGTTGCATAGCGTGATAGAGGTGTTGGTGACCGCAAAAATAGGTGGCTTTATAGTCCTCGATTAAAGTCCAAAATGCCTGCTGATTCTCTGGATAGGTATCAAACCCCACGATTTCTTTTTTGTCGTTATAATCGTAAGAAAATGCAGGTTTGTGACCAAAGACAAAGATGCGCTTGACCCCGCGATCGCGAGCCTTTGCTAAGTCCTGAGCCAACCAGCGAACGGGTGCATGGGTGTCTTGCGAGTAGGCATCAGTATTGATAACGGCAAAGTGCAGTTGGTTAAAATCAAAGGAATAGCTCAACTGCTTTTGATCGGATTTGATGCCATCCGCACTGCCGATCGCAGGAGCATTATCTACATTCCAATGCTGGATGTCTGCACCTACAAGTTCTCGCCACATGTCGGTGTTGAGAATCAAATCGCCCATATTGCCGCGCCAGGCATTCTCGTTGCTCACCCGCGCAATTTTCCGAAGTTTACCGTTCTCATCGATAAATTTTTCCTGCATTTCGTGGTTCCCAGGTACGGGCACGACATAGGTTCCCGTTTCGAGCAATCCAGAAATCATGCCTCGCCAGTAGGCATATTCGCGATCGAGACGATGGCGATCTGCGGTGTAGCCCATAATCATATCGCCATTAAAAAATAGGGCTTTAGGCTTCTGCGCTTGAATTTCGCGAAAGATTCGCGATGTCACCTTTGTGTTTTGCAGCCAGATGCGATCGTGGGCAGGCATGGGCATTCCTGGTTCGTGGCGCGAATCCCCCACTGTCGCAAACTGAAATACAATCGGGTCGTTTAGCGAAAAAGCGGGAGCTAGATACAGTGACAGAGTACAGGTGCAAATTGCGAGAAAGGCGATCGCTATGGCATTAAACTTTTTCCATCGAGAAACATAGAGATAACTCATGAATTATGCAGGTTCGACGCTAATTTAAAAGCAATACTATTAGATATAGTATTGCAGCACACATGGTTTTTCAGCTTGCAGGATCGAGATCTTCATTAGGGTGCTTCTACTGCATAAAGTGTAATTGCATTTTCTTTGCCCTTGATCTTGGCGGCTGAATCCACAATGCGTAAATCAAAGAGATCGCTTTGATGCAGTGCATCAATCACACTCGACGTGACTAAAATTCGACTCCTATAATGCTTCGTCAGGCTCTCAATTCGCGAGGCGAGGTTGACTGCATCCCCAATCACAGTCGAGTCAATCCTCGAGCGGAACCCGACGGTTCCCATGATGACTTTGCCATGATGAATGCCAATGCCGATATCAATATTGACTAAACCTCGCTGCGCCCGATCTCGATTAAATTCCTTCAAAGCATCCAGCATATCAATGGCTGCGTTCAGAGCGCGATCGGCATATTCGTCATCAAAGATTGCCATAATGGCATCTCCAATATATTTATCGATAAAGCCACCTGAACGCTCGATCGCTCTTCCCATACAATCGAGATACTCATTCAAGAAATCAAATACTTCCATCGGCGTCATTTTTTCTGACATCGCAGTATAGTCTCTTATATCCGCAAATAGAATCGACACCTCTCGTTCTGAAAACTCCCCGACCTTAATGTTTTCAATTCCTTGCGGTGCGATCGCTTTCAAAAACTTTTCTGGAACAAACCGTTCAAATGATTCTAGAGTTTTCTGCAGTTTGCCAAAAGAGTCCTGTAGCGTTTCTGACATATTGTTAAATGCTTTTGCTAGGGTCGCCAACTCAGTTACCTTATCTACTTTGGCTCTGTGGCTCAGATCTCCTGCTGCAATTACCGCAGCACTTGTACGTAATCGCAGAATTGGTTTGCTGATTCGTTCGGCAAGTAAGTATGCACCGACTAGCCCTAAGCCTAAGCCAATTGCCCCAAATCCCAGTGACTTGTAAATTGCCTGGGCGATCGCTTCATCTAGCGTGCGAAGGCTAATTCCCAAACGGAAAACCCCAAAAACTGACTTCGTTTTACCATCTGATGTTTGTTCGGTGATACCTGCTGATGCTTCTATAATTCGCTCTCCTTTCTTTCCCCGTAGACCATCTTTGCCGTTTGCAATATCTCTCAGTAAAAAAGTTTCAGTGACGATTGGTTCGCCTTGAACCGTATTTGCTAGCTTCGTTATATGAAATGGCACTGCATTGGGAATATATTTCTCCTCAAATTCGGCGGGTGAAGCAACAATGATGCGATATTGTTTTTTAGGGTCTGAAACAAAGGCATAAACATACTCTGAGTTATTTTTAAGTAATTCATCAGTGCGAATGCGAATATTTCCCCAGTTCTCTTCTAACATCTCTAAGCGAAAGGAACCAGCCAATGACATCGAAAGTGCTTTCGCCTGCTTTTCTAGCTGGAGATAGTAAAGTTCTCTCTCTGTTGAGACTAAGATCCATGTTCCCGAAAAAACCAGAAGCGCGACCAGTAAAACGGTTGCCAACATAATCTGGACTCGAAGTGAAGCAAATTGAATGGATTTCATGGGGAAGCTATTTCGATCTCTTCAACAAAAGTGAGCCATTTATGCTGTTCTTTAACTTGTGATTTACAGGACGGTGGAAATACAAGGGTAAGAGGCCCACCCATTCGAGTCGGGATGAGGCGATCGTCCTCGCCAAAATGCATTGCAAGCATAACATCGCAATCATGAATCACCTCTAGTGGAATTAGAACAGGCTTTAAAGGATCTCGATGGATTGAAGCCTTGCCTCGCAAAACAATCGAACCTTGTTTAGGTACATTGGAATTTGCTTCTTTGAGTAAATCTCTAATGGTTACCCCTCTTAGTCTCACGGATTCACTAGACCAAAGTAACCGATAACCAACTTTTGTTCTGATAATGTTTTGGGGTAACCGATCTAAATCTTCCTGGTTTAGGATGCGCTTGCCCACCTGAAGTCGCAGGGGTTCATTCCCGACAATGATGTGAGTTATATAATATGCCCAGTATGTAGCAGGATAGATTGGGTTGAGGTAGCGATTTGGAAAGCTATCATAGACTAACTGCAAGGGACCTCCATCAGTTGCTTTGATGGGACGACCACTTTTCTCAACAGCTAAAATAATCGTAGGATATCGCTGCAAGTCAGCAATCTTAAAGGTCGAACGGTAAGCATCAAGGGCTACGAAAGTAATCTCATCGACCTTGGGTTGAATGTTGACCAGACTTAGTAATTTAGCGACTGAAACGCCTCTGAAATTTTCTGGAGCATTTCTGTCTGTCCGATTTTCTCCCTCAACCAAAATATTTGTATAAGAGTACCTCTCTAACTCTTGCCAATTCAATATGATTTTGTTCTCAGAAATCTCGCCTGCAAGGGTTAGCGTCCATTGCGCTCTTACATTTTGTTGATTTGCATTCGCGAGTTTTGCTTCTTCGGTGTCAGCTTCATTTAGCCATGTTTGAATTTGAGTTTCTGTTGGACGGTTTGTACAAGCGTAAAGAGTTGTAAGAAGAAGCCCAAGAAAAATTCCTTTAATTTGCTTCAACTTTGTGAGACGAATTGCAAATCTGAGCATTAAAAAATATTTAGAAATTTATCTTGTTTGACTAAATCTTAGCAGTAAATATTTTGAGTTAGCAGTTTGCCAAAGTAGTAAATGCGATCGCTGATAGGCGATAGACTCGCTCGATCTAACTTTACAATACCCGAACTTAACATTTTTACAAGCTATTATTTACTATTTTTTCATATATCCTTGCCCATAGGATACCGCTACACGACCAACTACAGTTAGAGAAGCTTATATTGGTATGAGTTGTGCGTGGGGTCAATTCATGAATTGACCTTACAGGTCTACAGAGAATCAAGAATCTTTTATGACGAGATCGGCGTTAGATGTTCAGGTTACAAATTACAAATTAATTTCTAAAGATCGAAGTACGCATCAGCGATCGCTTGATAATTCGTAAATAGCTCAAGAGCGGAAATTGGTAATAGTCGGCGGCGATCGCGAGAACGAAGTACAAATGACAGACAAAAGTTAAACCAGTCCAAACCAAAGGAACCCAAGCAAGCGGTACATCTGGCTCTGGCGCAAAGGCATAGGCTGAGAGCGCCATGATTGTCGTTGGGAAAACTACTAGGGCAATTCCCGCCAAGCCTAAGCCCCAACTCAATTCGGCAAGTTGGCGACTGGCATTTTGCCAAGCTTTCCCATTCCACTCCCAAACCAGTGGCGCATTACTATCTGCCATCTTGAGCGTCTGTTGATATTCATCAAACGAAAAAATGTGATTGCAAAAGTTACAACCGAGCGTATCCATCAGAGGCATTGAGGAAATCTCACCTCGCCAACACACGGGGCAAGGATATTGCCGATCGGAATGAACATGGGTAACTGGTAGCGATCGCGGCATAAAGCAATATTTGCAAGCCAAGATAGTTTAAATATAGCTACATCAAACCACAAAAAAACCCAGCAATGGTGCTGGGGGGTGTATCTGAGATGGAACAGTTACACTTCTTAGAATAAGGTGCGATCGCTGGCTAAGCATCACCTTCTTGGTTCATCCAGTTGGGTGATTGATGCGATGAGTCCTTTTTAACCGCAGTCCGCAGGGCAGGATAGGGAAAGAAAGCTTGAAAATTAGCCTTGCGCTCGGCGATCGCTTCGGGCCCATAGTCCCAAAGGCTCTTGTAGTAAAAGAAAGCGACCCCTAAACCGCGTTCTTGGGCAGCTCGAACCTGCGAGAAGATTTGCGGCATCGAAACAGGGCTATTCCTCAAACCCGTGAGGATACCGACAGCAGTGGTAACTTTTTTCTGGGCTTCTTGCAGTTCGGGCAGTACCAGTTGTGACAGAAAGCTGTCTAGCTCGTAACGGTATACCTGCATGACAATCTCATCAACCGCTTTTTGCTGAACCCAAGCGGGCCAGTCTTGCAGATATTCATTGTAGGCTTGGACGTAATGGCTGGGAGAAACTGAAAAAATCGCTTGGGGTTTTCTCGCTTTGACTGCCTTACTAAGTTTCACCATAAATGCCGTAATTTTATTCGCCCGCCACCTCATCCATGCGGGATCGCTAGGGTTGGCTGGGGGATTTTTTTTGGTCTCCTGTTTGTATAGGGCAATCGTGTAGCGATCGTAGCCAAATTCATTGGGCAAGCTCATGTGATCGTCAAACTGAACGCCGTCCGCGTCGTATTGCGTAATCGTCTCTAGGACGAGGTCGGTGATAAACTGTTGCACCTCTGGGTGAAATGGGTTGAGCCACATCACTTCACCCGCACCGCTGATGGAGGTGGTACTGCCATCTCGCTGCTGCGTAAACCAATTGGGATGTTGCTCGACCAATTCTGAAGTAGGCGGAGCCATAAATCCATATTCAAACCAAGGAATGACCAGCAGGGCTTGACGATGGGCTTGCGCGATCGCTTCAGCGAGAATATCTTGACCTTCTGTACCGCGATAAATAAAGGGCTGATTGCCCGTGCGTTGGGCGACAGCACTGGGGTAGAGTACATAGCCGCTATTCCAAACCACAGGATAAATGGTGTTGAAATTGAGCTGTCGCAGTTGCGTGACGGCTTCCTGTAATTTGACGCGATCGGTCAAAACATCAAAGTCATTGGTGGTCAACCAAACGCCGCGAATTTCTTGGCGAGGCAGTTGGGCAAAAGCTGGCGCGCGATCGCGTTGCACGATCCAAGGTGCAAAACTACTCGCCAGCAATACTGAAATGAATGAAATCAGGAAAAGAAAGGGCAGAAAAGGTTTCAGAGTTTGCCGCAGGCGGGCTAGGCTTTTATGCAAGATTTCCCAAACATCCATAGAGGCAGGTGGACTAAATTTTGCCCATTCTGTCACACGATCGCGCTTTGCCTCAATCCGATCGCCCTTAGTAGAGGATAAAAAGTGGCAAATTTACTTGAAATTGGTATGAGTTCGGGTTAGAAGTCAAAGCGCCTGCTCAGAAACTAACCGATCGCGTATAGAAATTTGACTTCATCCCGACGCGATCGCACCAATTGGCACGGAATTTCTCAAAAATGCTGTAAAGACTTTCCTGAACGGCATCGGCAGTCAAACCCAGTTTCTGCGCGATTGCAAAGTGCCTCCCTAAAAGAATGGCGACATCGCCCCAACCCGCCGCAATCAGTTCTAAAACGGCAAGCTCGCGATCGCTGAACGTGACAGCCAGTTGCATGGGCTGGGTGGTAGCCTGTTCTACCTGTTGCAGCATCGTGGCAGCGATCGCAGCATCGATATAGGAGTACCCCCGTTTGGTAATTCGCACGGCATCTACCAGTCGCTCAATTTCTACATTCTGCATGCAATAAGAGTCGGCTCCTGCAAGCAAGTTGGCTAAGATTTCTGGCTCGCGATCGCCTGCGGTCAAAAGGAGCAAACGGGTCTTTTGGCGATCGAACTCTTTCTGTAGGTATCTAAATCTCTGCACAAAGTCGATACAATGCATATCTGGCAGATTAGTTCCCACAACGACCACGTTGGCATCTGTGGCTTCCAAGAGCGCCAGCCCAGTCAGCCCATTGGCTGCTTCACCCACAATCCGAATCTCGTCCCGTTCTAGAGCTTCCCGCATTCCCATGCGTTGTCGTTCGTTCGCTTCCACGAGTACAACTTGAATTTTAGCCACGAATGTCAACCTAACCTACTAAGTAATGGGATAGCGAACGAAGTCTTTACAAATTCGCAGAGGCAATTCGCAGGGGAATTCTCGATTCGATCCAGCCTTGGCTAAATACAGAATCCCTGTACTCTTCCCAAGGAGAGATTTGCTACCGCTTCGGCATATTCTGGTATTTCACTCAGAGAGATCGTGGGATCTCGATAAAGCTCTCCTGCATGGGTTCTTCGTACTGCCTCTGCTAGCTGAGCGATCGGGGCGATCTTCAAGCAATAGGACTCTGCACCCGAACTCAAAGCTTCATGCCATGTGTCCTTCTGCTCGATATCTAGCAAAACTAACAACTTAGACTGCGTAACATAGGAATCTGCCTGCATCACCCGTGCTTGTTTGACAAACTCTGGCAGGTTCATATCTGGCAAGCTAGAATCGACGATCGCCACGTCAGCATCAATGGATTCTAACAAGACCAAACCCGTGATGCCATTGGTTGCTTCGCTAGCAACTTCAATGCCATCCTGGGCGCGTAGGGCAATGCGCAGTCCCACACGCGTCTGCTCGATATCTTCAACCAAAACCACTTGAATGTCGCTCATATTGAATCCATCCTAAATTTTCATCGTGGGTACTGCTCGCTCCTCTTGCCCGTCAGGCTCGCCTTCGTGAATGGCAGGGAGATTGTTTGGACCACCACAGGCTGAGATCGTGCCATCAAAGTTCACATCCGCTAGGTGTTTCTCTTTGAGCTTTGCCATTTGCTCGTTCGAGAGAATTCTAGACTCGTCAAAGCCAAACTCAATCTCAGTATGCAACCCTTTCTGCTTAACGCGCTTCAGATTGTAGAAACGTTTGTTGAGGGTTGTCTTAGCAAATGCCCAAAGACAGCCTAGTAAATAGCGACGCTTAAACGCATCTTTCTCAAACCAATATTCGATCGCTTTGCGCGAATAAAAGCGCGCGTAGTTATGCAGGACACCTTTTAGAACTTCCTCGCGCGTCATCCGATCGGGTTTGATAATCGGCGTCACAAAGTTGTAATGAGAATAGTCGCGAATCTCCACCTTATCTTCCAAATCTTGAAACAGTTCAGAGAAAGGCCAAGGCGTATACATATTCCAATTGGTCATATCGGCATGCCAGTCGCGGCACATGCGATAGGTTTCCTCAATGGTTTCTGGCGTTTCGTTGGGCAGACCCATGATGAATTGAACTTCGGCAAGGATGCCATTCTGCCGCAATAAACTCACTGCACGCTTGTTATCGTCGATCGTGGTTTCTTTGCGGAACAGGTTGAGATTGAGTTGGGCAGCAGCTTCTGTACCTAGCGAGACATGGACTAGCCCTGCTTTGCGGTAAAGCGGCAATTCTTTTTCATCCCGCAGAATGTCTGTCACCCGCGTGTTGATTCCCCAATGTACGGGTAGGTTGCGAGCGGCTAACTCTTCACATAGCGCCACAAATCGCGATTTGTTAATCGTCGGTTCCTCATCCGCCAAAATGAAAAAGCCAACTTTATGCTCTTTCACCAGCATTTCGATTTCATCGACAAATTGCTTAGCCGATCGCGATCGGTACTTGCGCCAAAATTTCCATTGCGAACAAAAGCGACAGCGAAACGGACAGCCTCTAGAATAATTGGGCACAGCCACACGAACGTTCAGCGGCGTATAGATATAACGGCTCCAATCCAGCAAGCTCCAATCTGGGGTCAGGGTATTTAGATCTTTAATCGGCGGATGGGCAGCAGTGGCAACGACTTCTCCATTTTCCAGAAAGGCAATACCTAGAATATTGTGGCGATCGCTTTTATCCGTACCCTCGGCGATCGCGCGCAGCAAATTTACCGTAATTTCTTCGCCTTCGCCGCGAATGATATAGTCAACCCAAGGCGCTTCACCCAGCACTTCCTTATACATATAGGTGGGATGAACGCCACCCATAATCGTTACGGCTTGGGGACAAACCTCTTTGACAATTTTCAGCGTGGTCTGAGATTTGTAAATCATCGGCGTAATCGCCGTAGCCAATACGACATCGGGCTTGTACTGAGCGATGATTTTTGCCAGAGGCTCATCGTCAATATAATTGGTCATGGCATCTACGAACTTGATATCCGTAAAGCCTGCTGTCTTCAGCGCACCACCAACATAGGGAACCCAACTGGGAGGCCAATTTCCTGCAATCTCGGCTCCCCCAGAGTGATAATTCGGTTGGATCATCAGTATTCGCATATCGTGGCTCCTTTATCTATCCTTTCGCGCTTTACTTATCCTTTCGCAGTTTGTAGGGGAGGCATGACCACTTTTCTAGCTATGCCCAGACCTCTAAGCAGTTGAATTGCCCACCAAGTCATATCGATTTCCCACCAACGCCAGCCAGCCTTTGCTACATTGGGGTAGGCATGGTGGTTGTTATGCCAACCTTCGCCGTAGGTAAAAATTGCTGCCCACCAGAGATTGCGGGAATTATCTGCGGTATCAAAGGTGCGATATCCCCACAGGTGCGTCACCGAGTTGATCGCCCAAGTGCTATGCCAGAGCAACACCGCCCTCAAAAACATGCCATAGAAGACAAAAGACCATCCGCCCAGCACATAGAACAGAATTCCTAAAGGAATCTGGAGGAGTAGGTGATAGCGATCTAACCAGCAATAGAAAGGATCGCGGGCTAGGTCGGGTGCAAATCTTTTATAGTGGGAATCCTCAAAGAACTCCGCATGGGGATAAAAAATCCACAGCATGTGGCTCCACCAGAAGCCTCTGCGAGCAGAATAGGGATCTAGATCGACATCCTCAGTATGGGCGTGATGCAGGCGATGTCCAGATACCCAGAAGATCGGGCCTCCCTGCAAGGCTAAAGCACCCAAAAGACCGATCGCATATTCCACAAATTTGGGAACCTGGAAACTGCGGTGACTTAATAGGCGATGGTATCCCAAACAGATGCCAATGCTGCCAAACAGCCAGTGCAGGAATAGCGTCAATCCCAAGGCAGACCAAGAAAAGAACCAAGGAGTCAGGAGTGCTAGGACATGGATAGTACTAAAGAATGCCACATTGATCCAACTGAGCGATGCAGGCTGTTTGTCCTGAAGGAGTGTTTGTAATGTTTCAAATGCCATGAATGTTCTTTCCTCGATCTGCTAAATGGTACGCGAGAGTTTTTTCTCGCCCCGTCCTATTGCGTAGTCATCAAAAATGACAGCAATATTTCTCACCAGCAACCTGCCAATTTCCGTGATGTCGATCCAATCGGAGGATAACGCGACCAATCCATCTGCCTGTAAGGGTTTCAAATCCTCTAATTCGGCACGAAAATAGGTGTCAAAGACAATGCCATACTTCTCTTCGATTTCTGACTTGCATAGTTGGAAGTGAGACATGATTTCCATCACCACATCCCGACGGATAATATCGGCACGACTGAGTTTGACGCCTTTGCTAACGGGTAAAGTGCCCCTATCGATCGCGGCGTAATAGTCCTTTAGGTGTTTGTAGTTTTGCGCGTAGGCATCGTCTAGCATGCTGATCGATGTAGCGCCAAATCCAAAGAGTTCGGTTGCAGGTTGGGTGGTGTAACCTTGGAAATTTCGCTTTAAGTTGCGATTTTGTTGGGCGATCGCCAGTTCGTCGTTAGGTTTGGCAAAATGATCCATGCCAATATATTGATACTGGTACTTCGTCAGCTCGTCGATCGTCATTTGCAAAATTTCCAGCTTTTCTTGCGGTTTAGGCAGTGCTGCTTCGGAAATATTTTTCTGTACTGGCTTGATCCAAGGCACATAGGCAAAGTTAAACACAGCAATGCGATCGGGATTTAGGGCAATGGTCTTGTCTACCGTTTCCCGAAATGTTTGCAGGGTTTGATAGGGCAAACCGTAAATCAGATCGACATTGACGCTTTCAAATCCCGCCGCTTTAATCCAGCTCATCACATCCTTCAACATGGCTTCGGGCTGTACGCGATTGACGGCTTCTTGGACGGTAGGATTAAAGTCCTGAATACCAAAGCTAATTCTGTTGAACCCAAGCGTTCTCAAAAAGAAAATATAATTTTTATCGACATATCTGGGATTGATCTCGATCGAGATTTCAGCAGAGGGATCGAACGTAAAGTGCTGTTGAATCTTATTCCACAAAAATTCCACCTGCTCTGTATCCAGATAGTTGGGGGTTCCACCACCCCAATGCAGTTGCATGACCCTCCGTTCTGGATCGAGTAGTGCTGAGGTATGCTCGATTTCTCTCGCTAGGTATTGCAGATAGGGTTTGGCAATATTTTTGTTGTTAGAAACAATCACATTACAGCCACAAAAATAGCAGGCACTCTGACAAAAAGGAATGTGAAAGTATAAAGAAAGGGGTGTTTTTCGTTGATTTGAGGCAGCGATCGCGCTTCTATAATCTAATTCGGTAAAGGTTTCTGTAAATTCCGTGGCGGGAGGATAGCTGGTATATCTAGGTGCGGGCGTATCGTATTTTTTGATCAGATCGAAATCGAATTTAACGTTTGATTGGGTTACAGTTCCCATTTAAAATTTCCTCCAATGTGTGAATTGAATATTGCCGCCAACAAAATTTATATCCCTATCAATTAAAATTATTTCCTGATGGAATTTCTAATTACTTGCTTTTGGTACAGACTAGATAGAAGTTCCCAAATCGCTAAATTACTACTCACTATCGATTCCTCATAAGCCACAAGCAAGATAAAGCCGCAGTAATAAGCTCAGGGTAGTTGACAGTTTAAACCCTACTCCTGAGCGCTGTTGTAGTTCTAGAAGTTGGCAAAGGAGCTATACTGCGGTGACCGAGTATTGCTGCTTGACGAAGCTTCAGGTAATTGAATACTGCCAAAATTACTATATAGCAGCAAGAACACTTAATAGCCATAAAGTTATATAAGAATAATATTTCTTTACATATCCTCGATCTGGTCGATTGCAGATAGACACAAGGATAATTCATATGCTTATATAACTAATTAGCGATTAAACGATCCAATTTAAGGAATTTCATGGTTAACACTCTCCAAACTCCCGAGCCCGATCTGCTCCGCCCTGGTATTAAAGCTCCCGTACAAACAACGCTGTTAACGCCTCGATTTTACGTCACGGACTTTGATGCGGTGGCGAACATGGATATCTCAGAGAATGAAGCCGAGGTGATGGCGATTCTGGAGGAACTGCGCACCGATTACAACCGCAACCACTTTATCCGCAATGACGAGTTTAAGCAGTCTTGGGATCACATCGATGGAGAAACGAGACGTGCCTTTATTGACTTTCTAGAGCGCTCCTGCACGTCAGAATTTTCGGGATTCTTACTATTTAAGGAACTAGCGCGCAAGATCGAAGACAGAAATCCGATTCTGTCAGAGGCATTTAAGCTCATGGCTCGAGATGAGGCGCGACACGCTGGCTTTCTCAATAAAGCCATGGCAGATTTTAAACTCTCTCTAGACTTAGTCTATTTGACTAAAAATCGCACCTATACCTTCTTCCCACCCGAATGGATTATCTATACAGTCTATCTTTCGGAAAAAATTGGCTACTGGCGCTATATCCTTGTCTTCAACCACATTCAAGCCCATCCCGAACACCGCATTTATCCCCTCTTCCGTTACTTTGAGAGTTGGTGTCAAGATGAGAACCGTCATGGAGATTTCTTTAAGGCGCTCTTGCGATCGCAGCCCCATCTCTGGAACAACTGGAAGGCAAGGTTATGGGTGCGCTTCTTTCTCTTGGCAGTATTTGCTACCCACACCCTGACCGTTACCGAACGGGCGACCTTCTACGAATCCATCGGTTTAGATGCGAAGAAATACGACGTTGAGGTAATTCGCAATACCAACAAAACCGCAGCAACGGCATTCCCTGTAATTCTGAATGTAGACCATCCTGACTTTTTCCGTCGCCTAGAGAAATGCTCGCAAAATAACACCAAGTTGGCAGAAATCAATCAGAGCGATCGCCCTAAATTTGTGAAGTTCTTCCAAAAACTGCCCTTACTCACCTCAACGATTTGGCATCTCCTCCGCCTGTACTTAATTAAACCCATCGATGCCGAAGCGATGCGAGGCACAGTCCATTAAAAGAACGAAAGAATTGAGGAGTGAAATGTTCAGAGCGTAATTTTTGCAAATAGCCAGTAATGCGAATATGTCATTACTGGCTCAATTATTGGTAGCCCTAAAAAGGAAAGGAGGCACGCGTAAGCAAAGAAGCGTTGTAATGATGAATAAAATGCCAAATGGCTCCAATGTGATTTTCCAACTTCTTAGAAAAGGATAGGGTCTTTCTAACTAGTCTTGATACTCGTTGTCGTAACGTACAGTTGAATCTCTCAATATAGTTGGTCTTTCCCGTTTCTTTACCCACCGCCCTATGACGTTTGCTGGGCAGGACAACTGGATAAGATGAATAGAAATCGGTGTAAATAACCGCACATTGGCGGTAGACACTAGGCAACGATTCCCATAACTTCTGAGCTGATGCCCCAGAGCGATCGCCAATATAACAACCCACAATTTCACGAGTCTCGGCATCAATGGCAAGCCATACCCACTGTTTATTACCTTTGTCGTCCACAAAAGACCATAATTCATCCATCTGTATGGTCAAACGGTGTTTTAGTTTAGGTTCTACCTCCACCTGTTGAGGAACGTTTTCATATTTATGATTGACGTAACTCTGCAACCATTGCTCTGAGACTTTGAGGACTCTGGCTATTCCAGCTAGTGGGATTTTTTCTAGTAGTAGTCTCTCTAAAAGGTCATAAGTGTCTTGGAAACGCTCTGAAACTCTCTGCCACTAGGGATTTTCTACAATTTGACAACCACAGTCCCGACATTTATAATTTTGTTTCCCATGCCGAGTACTACCGTTTTTAACTACGGATACGGACTGGCAAGATGGGCAGGATGGCATTGACTCTGACATTGCTTTACTCTGTAACAACCATCTGGATATTTTCCTACATCCTTTCCTTTTTAGGACTACCTTCCTTTTTAGGACTACCTAAAGTTCGATTAAAAGCATTTGATTGTTTTTTATTATCTACGTCTCATTCGAGCTAAAGGCTGAAGAGGCATAAACATCTTCTAAAGCTACTTTTGATATTTATATTTCGTTCGAGCTCTATAATATTTCAAACAAAAATTGTTCCAAATTTGGAATTCCTGTATTTTCATATCCCTCCTTAACCTTTCCATCGCCAAATTTTAATCGCTTCTTTATAAAGAAATGATAGAGTTTGAGCAGTAGGTTCATCTAAAAAAGCAATTTGCACCATAGCTCTCAAATAGATTAACAGCTGAAAGTTGGAGTTATTTTCAGACTAAAAGTAAAAGGCTAATTTTTGATTCTCTCATATCAATAAATTAGTCATCTGATTGAAAGGTAAGTCTCTTAGTGATGCAGAATTATCTATTGCTTTTTCTTGAGACGAAGCGAACCTAAAAACTCTAAGCTTAAACCATAAGCAATTCCAAACCCGAAAATTACTTAGCTCTGAAACTCTTTGGTCAAGAGAGATTTATTATTGATTGATTGTCCTTTCTCTGAAATTCCACAAAACCCTTCCGAATTTAGAATTTCTATTCTCACCTAGGAGCGCATCTTCCCATCATCTCCCTCGCAAATTAGTTCTTCATTCATGGTTTCTGTCTCAGGCTAACCTCAGTCTTAAACGAAAAGGAGTAATTAAGACTGACAACCTTACCCTCAGTGTCAGCGACACTGAGCAACATCAGAACGTTCGTACTGCCCAGTCTTTGAGTGATATTTTTGACGATTTTCCACTCTAGCTTCATCACTTATACACAGACAAATTAAACCAGCAGGATACACAAGTTATGGTAAGCATCTCCAACAATATTCAGATCGAAGACGATCGCACGGGGATTAATGTCGAAACCCTGAAGAGAGCATTTCTGGACAATTTGTTATACATTCAGGCAAAGTTTCCCCAGAACTCGACAAAGAACGACTGCTACATGGCGCTGGCGTACACTGTGCGAGATCGCCTGCTCAATCGATGGCTCTATACTACGCAGACTTACTTTGAAAAAGCTCCTCGTATGGTTGCTTACCTATCTGCCGAGTTTTTAATGGGGCCTCACTTAGGCAATAACTTGATTAACCTTGGGCTCTATAACGCAGTCGAGCAGGGGATCTCGGAATTGGGACTAAACCTGACCGATCTGCTCGAGCAAGAAGAAGAGCCAGGATTGGGCAATGGTGGTTTAGGTCGCTTAGCCGCTTGCTACATCGACTCTCTCGCAACGTTGGAAATTCCAGCGATCGGTTATGGCATCCGTTACGAATACGGCATCTTCGACCAAGAAATTAAAGACGGTTGGCAAGTTGAAATCACGGATAAGTGGTTGCGTCATGGGAATCCTTGGGAAGTTGCCCGCCCCGAAGGCGAACTGGAGGTAAAGTTTGGCGGACACACTGAAACTTACACCGACGATCGCGATCGCTACCGAACTCGTTGGGCTCCTTACAAAGTGGTAAAAGGGGTTCCCTATGATACGCCAATCTTGGGCTTCCAGACAAATACTGCGAATACGCTGCGACTTTGGAAAGCAGAAGCACCAGAGTCCTTTGACTTTGCTGCATTTAATAAAGGCGATTACTTCGGAGCCGTTCATGAAAAGAGCGACTGCGAAAACATCACAAAAGTCCTTTATCCCAATGACGAATCCTCCCAAGGGAAACAACTGCGTTTGGAACAACAGTACTTCTTTGTGTCCTGTTCTTTACAAGACACGCTCCGCATAATGAAAATGCAGAATCTTTCTCTAGAACGTTTCCACGAGCACTATGCAATTCAATTGAACGACACCCATCCCACCATTGCTGTGTCTGAATTAATGCGGCTCTTGTTGGATGACAATGGGTTTGATTGGGACATGGCTTGGAATATTACTACCAAAACTTTTGCCTATACCAACCATACGCTATTGCCAGAAGCATTAGAGCGCTGGTCTCTGAGTATGTTTGGTAGTTTGTTACCCCGTCATCTAGAACTCATTTACGAAATCAATCGTCGATTTCTCGATGCAGTGCGAATCAAGTTTCCCGACGATCGCGATCGCATTCGTCGCATGTCCATCATAGACGAGAGTGGCGAACGCTACGTGCGGATGGCACATCTGGCTTGCGTTGGCAGCCATGCTATTAATGGGGTCGCCGAACTGCATAGCGAACTATTGAAAAAGACGACGTTACACGACTTCTACGAAATGTATCCTGAGAAGTTCACCAATATCACCAACGGAGTTACCCCTCGACGGTTTATGGTGCTGAGCAACCCACGACTGACAAACCTGCTCACCAACAAAATCGGGGATGGTTGGATCAAGCATTTGGACGAACTACGAAAATTAGAAAACTTCGTTTGTGATAGCGACTTTTGCAATCAGTTCCGTCAAGTCAAGCATGATGTTAAGCAAGATCTGGCGAACTACATCCAGATGCACTACAACCTTGCTATCGATCCAAATTCATTGTTTGACATTCAAGCAAAGCGGATTCACGAATACAAGCGGCAACATCTAAATGCCCTCTATATCATTACGATGTATAACCGAATCAAGGCAAATCCTGACCTTGATATCACCCCTCGCACCTTCCTGTTTGGCGGAAAAGCCGCTCCCGGTTACTACATGGCAAAGTTAATTATCAAGTTGCTCAATTCGATCGCAGAGGTTGTGAATAGCGATCCAGATATGCGCGGTCGTATCAAAGTGGTATTCCTGAAAGATTACAACGTCAAATTTGCTCAGCGCGTGTATCCCGCTGCCGATCTCTCGGAGCAGATTTCTACCGCTGGTAAAGAAGCCTCTGGCACTGGAAACATGAAGTTCTCTATGAATGGGGCGCTGACGATCGGCACTTTTGATGGAGCAAATATTGAAATTCGGGAGGCGGTTGGATCTGAAAACTTTTTTCTGTTTGGGTTAACCACTGAAGAAGTCCTTGCCAAAAAAGCGGCTGGATACAATCCCTGGGATTATTACAACAGTAACCAAGAACTGAAACTAGCGATCGATCGCCTTGCCTCCGGCTTCTTCTCCCATGGCGACACCACTCTGTTTAAGCCATTACTGGATTCTCTACTCTATCGCGATGATTACATGCTGCTGGCTGATTACCAGTCCTACGTGGAATGTCAGGACTTGGTGGGGCAGGTATACCAAGATCGAGATCGCTGGACTCGCATGTCGATCTTAAACGTGGCACGAATGGGCAAATTTTCTAGCGATCGCTCCATTCAGGATTATCTCCAAACCATTTGGAAGGTTCCCGCAATGAAGGTAGATGTCCCAGAATACAGCCAATCAAACAGCAATTTGAAGCTTGCGTTCTAAAGCCAAGAAATCGAATCGTGACGCTCGCAATTGGCATTAAAGATATTGATGCGATCGGGCGTTGAGTGGCTCGGATCGAATATATTAAGTTTGCGATGTATTCGAGATGTTTTCTGATTCGGTATCAGAAGTAGTCTCTAGTTCTGGGTCGGGTATGACTTCAGCTTTTGGTTTAACTGGTTTCGGCCCGCGTGTCAAGGCAGGATTTACCCGTTGTACGGTTTCTTCGCCATAGGACGATTTTTTCCCTCTCCCGGAAGAGCGATCTGAAGAGCGATCGCTGTTTGACTTGGAGGGAAGGGGTTTAGCCTCTGCGGATTTAGTTTCAATAGGAGGTGTAGAATCTAAATTACTGGAATCATTGTCAGTATTTGCTTTAGGCTGACGATCTGACTTTTTGATTGGACGTTCCATTTTGACTGATTTGTATGAAATTATCTTTATGGTACAGCTTTTGGGTTAACCAATCTGAGAAATTCCCAACTTTGCGGGTAGTCCCAAAAAGAAAAGATCGATGTAAAGATTTCTGCGATTGAAAAAATATTGAAGCCCCTGAGTATCCAGTCCTTTTTTTGCATATTTCGGCTGCATAAATCAAATATGTATGAAGTCATGGGCTTTGTAGCATCTTCCTAGTACTGAATCTTAGATTTTCTCATGCAAGAGAAATTCATAAACTCCATACTGAAAGAGGGTTCTGAACATCCTTTCCTTTTTAGGACTACCCAAGATGGCTATAAGTACAAGAAATGCGGCGTAATCTTAAGCGAACTGAGTGCAGCTGAATCGGTACAGCTCGACTTACTGTCCAAAGCCGTCGATCCGCACGACGAAAAGTTAATGGCTGCAATGGATTCTCTCAACGCTCGCTTTGGGACTGGGGCTATTAAGTTCGCCAGCGAAGGACTTCAGAAACCTTGGGCAATGAAACGAGATATGCGATCGCCAAGGTATACGAGTCGATGGGATGAGCTACCGATCGCGAAGGCTTGAGTATTATTTTGGGATCGTTATATCTGAGTGCCATCGTGCGATCGCGACATACCACTATATATATGGTGCAATGTGGGTGTTCGTAAGGCTACGCTACTATATCTAGTTTCTTTGCTAAGCTGAACCAGTGAAATATTCCCAATACTCCACAAAACCACGATCGCCCTCCTGATGGGCGATTTTTCTTGTTTTGCCGTAGATTAAAGGTATGTACGGTGTTAAGTTAACAGCCCCAAGAATGATAGTCCTGAATGCCTGCAACCTTCGAGCTTGGAATGAGGCGAGTTGAAAAAGAAAACAGTGGCATGGTTTCAATCTAAACTCGCAGGATGGGCAAATGAAAATCTGCGTGACTTTCCTTGGCGTAGAACGACTGAACCCTATGCCATCTTCGTTGCTGAATTTCTGTTGCAAAAAACTGTAGCTGCGACAGCTTCGCCGATCTATGAGGAATTTATGGCTCGGTACCCAACCTTGGAAGTACTTGCAGTAGCCTCGGTTGAGGAGGTAAGCCAAGTCCTGCAACCACTGGGGCTTTCTTTCAGAGCAGAGCGGTTGTGCAGTTCGGCAAGGATTGTCATGGATAAGCACCAAGGTAAAATTCCAGCAATGGAAGAAGAATTGCTTTTGCTTCCTGGTGTTGGCAAATATACGGCTCGTTCTATTTGCGCGAATGCTTTCGGACAACCAGCAGCGGTGCTCGATACCAATGTGGCGCGAATTATAGAACGGTTCTTTGGTTTGAAAGGTGAGCGTGTTAAGTCTCGTTGTAAAATCCTCTGGTCGGCGGCAGATGCGATCGCGCCCAAACGCAACGTTAGCAGGTGGAATTTGACGCTATTGGATTTCGGGGCGATCGTCTGTACTGCCAGAAAGCCTCATTGCGAAGAATGTCCGCTGCAAGAAAAATGCTGCTATGTTGCTAGTGCCTAGATTGCGAAGCAATTACAGAAGCAGCTACAAAAGGCATCAATGTAAAAGTTTTTTTGCGATTTTCAGGTAGATGCAAAGTGGATCGCTACTCGTTACAAAATCCGATCGCGATCGGATTTTGTAACGTATATTGCTATGCTGTTGGCAGAATTCTCCTTTCCCCTAGAACGCCATGCGATCGCTTACGGAATATCTTTGAACTGCTCGTCGTCGAGCAAATATTTGAATATCGAAAATTGAAGCGTACCTATGGAAGCGCGATCGCATTCAACTACGCCAAACTCGTCGTCTCCGCAGCCTATCTCTATCGCTAGTCCCGCTCCCAGCCCAGAGAAAGAAATTCAAAGTGATGAGTGAACCTTCCCCTAGAACCTCCCTCGCCGAACGCATTTACCACCTCCAAAAAGAAGCGATCGCCTTGCAAGAAAAAGGAGCCAGCCCCAAAGGAGTTTGGATCGAGCGATTCCTTGCAGGATGCGTACCGCCGCGTCCCGGTCGCAAAAAATTCGACCAAGTCGTGTGGAAATCAGACAAACCCCATGCGTGGCTATCGGGCAAGAAATCGCGATACATCGGCAAACTCGACAGCGACGCACATATCCTCGCGAGCGCTAAATTTACCGCAGGCAAAAAATTGAGACAGATAGAATCCGAGATTCAGGCGATCGAGAAAAAAATTAATACGGTCTGAACAAACCCGTCACTACACCCTGGATCGCAAACTCCATCTCAGGATGGATCGCAATCGGCTGATAGTCGGGATTCTCAGGCAAAAGCTTTAGCATTCCATCGCGCCTGTACAGCCGTTTGATCGTCTGCTCTCCATCGATCGCCACCACCACAATTTTGCCATGCACCGCTTCAGCCGCCTGATTCACAAAAACAATATCTCGATCCACAATACCCGCACCATTCATCGAATCTCCAGCCACCTGTAACGCAAACGTCGTTTCTGGGTGAGGCACCAACGCATCGGGAACCGTAATGTAATCTTGAATAAAATCGTCCGTCGGTGAATGCTGACCCGCCGAAACAGGGCATAAAAACAGCGGTAATCGTACCCGTGCCAAACAATCAATTCCAGAAAAACGATTACCCATGATAGGTTTTAGATTATTGGATCGTTAATCAAATCACAAAAACATGACAAAATCTAGTCCCTTTTCATCGATCGCAATGGCAATCTGACGCATTTGCTCGGATCGATGGCTACGCACTCGAGTTTTACCTCCCGTGACATTGCGTTACGATCTGTTCGTAAATTCTCGTATACGACTTTTCGATCGTGGGTTTAGTGGCTGAATGTTTGGAGGGTGAAGCTGCTATCCGTTCCGCGATCGCCGAGTTGATCGCTCTTGGTTACATTCGCAGAGTTTTCGTGCGATCGCCGAACGGTTGTTTTCAGTCTTGGGATTTTGAGATTTACGAAAGACCTCTCCCTCCCTACCCAGAACAAAAATACGATCTAACTTTCGAGCCAGATCGCGATTATCCAGATGCGGATAACCCAGTTATGAAAAATCCACAATTGGATGAGCCAGTTGTCGATAATCCACTTGTGGATAACCCAGATGTGGATAACCCACTTGTGGAAAATCGAGTACATATAAATAAAGATTTAACAAATACGGTCTTAACAAATACTCTCTCTCCCCTAGTCCCCTCTCGTGACGAAAATCAAACCGAGAGAGAGAATTTTGAAACTTTGGAAGCAGAGTTTGTCCCTGTCGAGAGCGCTCCTATAGCTAGCGATTTACAAGGTGGTAATATTCCTGAATTAGCAAAAGCGATTGCCCCTGGCACGGCGAAGCCTAACAGTGAGGACAATTTTTCCGCGCCGCCGCCTGAAGTTTCAAAATTTGAAATTTCAAGTTTTGAGAGTGCAAATTTTGAAAATACTGAGCAGAAATTGCCACAAGATGCTTCACAGGTTGTGACTGTCACGGTCGAAAGTAGAGATGCCGAAGGAAACAAAGCCCCAAAGCACGTTCGATTGGATATCTCCGATCCTGATTTTCGAGACTGGATTGTGGGCTATTGCATCCACAAGATGCCCGACCAACCCGAACGCGATTCGCTCAATGAAGATTTGCTGGTTAGCAGTCTCGCTCGCAAACCTGAAACGCAACGGCGTTACGTTCGCTATTGCCAAACGTTAGCCGAGCGTGCGGAAAGCGATCGCTTAATTCCGATGCAGCCCGTTCGTGTGCCGCCAGTTGGGTTTATGACTATCGGTGCTAAGTGTGCGATGTTGCGAGCAAAGTGGGTGCTGCCTCTATGTCGTAAAGAAGCGATCGCTCAGGCGCAAGAACTGGGGTTTGAGGTTTCGGATGAAGGAATTGCTCTGCCTGACTATGCCGATCCTGAAACCTTGTTGGACGAGTGGGAGCCGTTTTGAGAGGTGGCATGAAATATCGCTATCTCTCTGCTGATTGCGTATAGGCGGTTTTTCTCATGCTGCGTTGAATTACGCTAATCCCGCTGTGGTTGGGGCATTACGCACAAAGCACTTTGTAATTTGTTTTTTATCTCCAAAGTTCAAGCCAACTATCAAATTGAGTTGATTGGGTAGACAAAAGTATCATGCTGATTGAAGTTACCGACCAAGAATATCAGGCACTTAAGCTACTAGGTATTGGCAAGCTGTCAAATTCAGTTTGGGTAGACAAGCATCAGGCAGCAAGAATTATTGGAAAGTCTACCGAAACACTCAAGAAATTTCGCGAATCTGGCAAATTGCTTGCTGGTATTCATTACCAGAATATGGGTAGAATTTCGATTCGATACAATGCATACCTACTGCAAGATTGGGTAGCAAACCAGCACGAGCATAACGCTCATCTTAGGGGGATCGAAAACTGGCAGAAAAGTCTACCGAGCAATCAAAAAAGCCACAATCTCCCAAAATAAGTTTGGGTAGAAAATGGGTAGACATTTAATATTAACTTCTTGAAACGTAAGCCCTCAATGGGATTTGAACCCATGACCTTCTCCTTACCAAGGAGATGCTCTACCCCTGAGCCATGAGGGCGTAAACGCTGCAAAATTTTCAAGCTTATAGATTATGACATAAGAAATGCGTGCTTGATATTTTTGTTTGCATAAATTTTGACAGTCCCATCATTGCCGATCGCTAGACCATACCCACAAGAATATTTCGAGCGCATAATGGTTGTAGAAAATTAGCTACAATCCAAACAGAATCAGGCTTTTTAGGTACTTGGCTTGAAACCTATAGGTCGGGCAAATCTAAATTACAGAGAGAAAAACTTCATGTTAACTGAAGCGATCGCTTTACAAACCACTCATGCTTGGATCGAGGCTTGAAATGCCCACGATCTAGATCGAATCATGTCCCATTATGCAGAGGACGTGGAATTTACCTCTCCCTTCATTGTTAATACCATTTTCAAAAAATGATGCAACGCATCTTTTTGAAAAGACCGCGCTCTGCGCGGAACACAAAATCCGATCTGTCGCAAATTCAAGAGAAATTGGTATAAATTACTCGGCGATCGCACGGGAACTGTGAAAGGCAGACCCGAACTAAGAGCCTATTTTGCCAAAGGTCTAGCCACCTATCCAGATCTCAAGTTTGAGCTATTGCAAGTTTTGCTAAGTGTAGAGAGCTTGGTAGTCTACTACCGCAGTATCAACGATCTATTTGCAGCAGAGCAAATGTTTGTAAATTCAGAGGGCTTGGTCGCAAAAGTTGTTGCCCACTACAATATTTAGGATAGGGTTTAAACCTTAACTGAGCGGAGTTGAAGTTGTCTTTGGTACGCTTAAAGTTTAGGAATTCGGGATGATTGGCTAACGGTCAAAAACAATTATGGGTTTAAAACTTGAAAATGTTGTGCCTTGGGGGCGATCGCTGCCTGAATATATCAAGATGTTTGCACTCAGCGATCGAGACTTAAGCCTGAGCATCCTCGACTGTGCCGCAGGGCCCGCGAGCTTTAATGCTGAGATCGCGCAAAAGGGTGGCAATGTAATTTCCTGCGATCCCATCTATCAATTTGGGGTTGAAGAAATTGCGAAACAGATTGATGCCACCTACACCATCATTATTCAGCAGGTTTCAGCGAATCTAGACCGTTATGTTTGGCAAGATATTGCCTCACCCACGCAACTCGGTCAGGTGCGCATGGCTGCCATGGATTTGTTTTTAGCGGATTTTCCCAAGGGCTGGCAAAATGGTAGATACCTACTGGAGAGTCTGCCCCAACTCTCGTTTGCCACACAGCAGTTTGACTTGGCGCTATGCTCTCATTTTTTATTTGCTTATTCTGCACAACTGTCTGAGACATTCCACGATGAAGCGATCGCGGAAATGTGCCGAGTTGCCAAAGAAGTCAGAATTTTTCCTTTGTTAACTATCTCAGGAGAGCCATCTCCCTATTTAACAACCATCGTCGAGACACTAACGCAGCAAGGATATCAACCAGAAATTCAACCCGTTGACTATGAATTTCAACGTGGGGGCAATCAGATGTTGAAAATTTGTAAACCTTAATTAGTCAATAAATAAAGGTGTAGAACTTTTCGCATCTGCACCTTAATTCAATCGAGTTTTAAACATTTTCGAGAAACCTGCAATTTCTAGGGAAATTTCTTGACATAGATAAAGCATTCGAGCATCAATCTTGAGAATCGACGAACGCATTTATTCCGAATGCTTTGCCTTACCAAACCAGAAATTTATAGACTTGCAATTTCATGCGCAGTTTTAAATCGCCTCTAAATCGTTTGTCATAAACCAGTTGCTGACATATCTGCCTGTAGATACCTCAAAAGAAACTAAATATTCACAACTTGATTTTTCTTTGTTAAGTGCGGAATCACAGGGAGCCAACTTGACAACTTGACCTTTTTTGCGATTCCAACTGCCAGAGGATGACCGAATTCTTACTTGATCGCCAACTTTCATAGATGTATCTCCTAAAACTTGATGAATAGAACTTTGGAACCTACGCGAGGGTCTCGGATTTTAGTGGAATTGCATCAAGTACCTAAACGCAAAGAAGTTAATGCTTCATTCTCAGATGTCTTGGTAACAGGGTTTATGTCGCATGAATGCGTAAGTTCTGAATTTGTGCAATATAGAAAACTATTTGAGTGAACTATAGGTTTATATAGTAATTTTTTTATAATGCGATCGCAAAACTAAATAAAACTGAATTTCCCTCAGAACTATACCCCATGAAATGTTAGTTGTGAAAAAGGGGCTTAGGAAATATACTTCCCAAACCCCTTTTTCATTCAGAGCTTTTGTTTTTTGAAGGCAGTTTAGTGCGTCAATTAGCAAAAAACCCTGCTACTAAGCATTTCAGGATGCAATCTATAAAGAATGCCAGTGAATACTAGAAAGGGAATATCAGCAGATCGGGGAAAAAGCGATTTGCTTCAATTAAAACACCTGCAGTGATAGACATCCAAATGGTGGTTATCACGGGTGCAGAAGATAAAAAATTAATCATCGATATATTTCTCCTAAGGAAGGCTTAAAAGCTAGGGTTTAATTAGCGAGGTGAAACAGTTACTTCTTTTTCAGGAGCTAGTAATTCACCACTAGCAAATTCCTTGAGAGCGGCAAGAGGCCAAATAAAGCCAGTCAACATAAATTTGACAGCTAAAGGCACATCCAACACGATTTCTTTACCACAAGCATCATCAGATTTGCGGACTGCGCGCAAGTAGTCGCGACCAACCCAGCCAATCCAGCCAGTGATAAACAGGAACATAACGCTAGGAATTAGGAATTCACCAGCATGACTCCAACGACCGTCAGAGATCAGATGGGGTAGACCATCTTCACCACACAAGAGGCTAGAGTCGGCATATTTAGCAAAACGAGCTTTGGTTGCGTCAATTTTGCCAGCTAGATATTTGGCAGGAGCGCTACCAGGGGTAAACTTTGCCAAACGGGTTGAGTAGCCATCAACTTCTGTACTAAGACGTTGTTGAAAGGCAGCGGACTTACTGCAAGGAGTAAGCGCAGAGAAATCTGCTAGAGCAGCAGGTGCAGTGGCGAGGCTGAAACCAAACCACATGCTGAATACTAAAATAAGAGCAAACAGTCTTCGCATAGACTTACCTTTGTAAAGTTAGGTAAAGTAAATAAGGGATATTCTTGTTAAGAACTTAGCACTGGATCATATATCTGTGCGTGTACCTCGGTAAAGCAAACTTCACAACCTGTAAATTTAATTAATCAGATTAGAGCCGTTAGCTGTTAGCTTTTAGCATTTAGCGCCCAAGAAACAGCCAATTTTTAATCGCTAATCGACTCTTGATAACCGAAACCTGATAATGAATAACTGATAACGAATAATTAAAAAATGCCAACTGTACTTGCGATCGAGACGAGCTGTGATGAGACTGCGGTGGCTGTAATCCGCGATCGCACGATTCTTAGCAACGTTGTGTCTTCCCAAATTCTGATCCACTCCGCTTGGGGGGGCGTCGTGCCTGAAATTGCGGCACGGCAGCATGTTGAGACGATTAACTATGCGATCGCGCAGGCATATAAAGATTCTGGCAAAACATGGGCAGAGATTGATGGTATTGCCGTGACGGCTGCGCCGGGGTTAATTGGAGCATTGATGGTAGGAGTAACTGCGGCAAAGACTTTGGCGATGTTGCATCAAAAGCCACTGGTTGGCGTACATCATTTAGAAGGGCATATCTGTTCGGCTTTTTTGGCAGATCCGACCCTAGAGCCACCTTTTTTGTGTTTGCTGGTGTCAGGTGGGCATAGCAGTCTGATTTTAGTTAAGGATTATGGGGAATATAAAGTTGTGGGGCAGACGCGGGATGACGCCGCAGGGGAAGCCTTTGATAAGGTGGCGAGATTGTTAGGTCTGGGTTATCCAGGCGGCCCTGCGATCGACAAGATCGCCGCAACAGGAAATCCTAACGCCTTTAAACTGCCTCAGGGCAAAATTGCCGATGCTCCCTATGACTCTAGCTTTAGCGGACTAAAAACGGCGGTCTTGCGACTGACCGAAAAATTAGGTCAAGCAAATGCTGAACTACATCCAGAATCTCCTTCAGAATTACCCTTGGCGGACATAGCTGCTAGTTTTCAAGCAACCGTGGCGACAGCGCTCACCACCAGAGCAGTTAACTGTGCTTTAGCCCATAATTTGTCCACAATTGTGGCAGTGGGGGGGGTGGCAGCAAATAGTGCCCTCCGATCGCAACTGGTCGAGCGTGCCGAACTAAATCACCTGCGGGCGATTTTTCCACCTTTATTCCTATGTACAGATAATGCTGCCATGATTGGTTGCGCGGGGGCAATGCACTTGGCAAAGGGGCAAACCTCCCCGATGACGCTGGCGGCGCAGTCTCGCCTTGACATTTCGCTTTGCGATCGCCTTTATGAGTAAAACGCAAAAAGTAAGAGTTCTATCAATCGCTCAAACAATTTTTGTTACTCAATTCGAAACGCGATCCGTAGCATAAATTTCTGGGGTTATAATTGCAGTCGAACGGGATCGGTCGCTAGCATTTCACAAAAAATAAATAGAGAATTTAGGATTGTGCCGTTATGCGCCTTAACACCACGATGAAAACTGCCTTGACGATCGCGAGCTTTGCCATAGTTGGGTTGAGCCTTACACCGAGTTCTTTACCGAGTCCTTTCAAAATTGATGCTGTTTCTGCTGAAAATGCAGCCCCAGTCGTGCTTAACGAACAACTGCTCCAACAGGCTGCATCCACCAATCCTACGATTTCTCAAAGCGCGATCGCCACACTGCGCAGCCAAGGCTATGCTGGCATAGAGGCATTTTGGCAAAAGTATCAAACCGAATTTCCCCACAACCCACAATTGCGATCGGTCTTAGATGCGATCTGCAAGCAAAAAGACTGCGATATGTCTCGCCTTTACTGGTACACAGACTTAGAAGCTGCCAAAGCTGCCGCCAAAGCCAGTGGCAAACCGATTTTATCCCTGCGTTTACTGGGTTACTTAGACGAAGAACTCAGTTGTGCCAACAGCCGCTTTTTCCGAACAGCACTCTACCCAAATTCCGAGGTTTCTGCTGTACTCCGCGATCGCTTTATCCTGCACTGGCAATCAGAGCGTCCTGTACCCAAGCTAACCATTGACTTTGGCGACGGACGTAAACTAGAGCGCACGCTTACGGGTAACAGCATTCACTATGTTTTAAATGCCAATGGAGATCCCATTGATGCTATTCCAGGACTATATAGTGCCCAAGCCTTTTTAGAGAATCTGATTGCGGTAGAGCAAATTGCTAAGCAATCCGAAGACTTGTCCGTAAGAGGGCAACAACAATTGATTGGTAACTATCACCGCGATCGCCTCGCAACCCTACAAACAAAGTGGAATAAAGACCTAAATAGCTTAGGCTTGCCAATTCAGCCGTTGATTCGCTCTACAACTCCAGTTACGAGAACCAATCCTCCTAGTGCTGAGGTAGCAGGACGAATTCCTGTAGGGAAAATGATGGTGGAGTTACCCGTCTTACAACGCACCACTATTACTACACCAACAACAAAAGAGCCAACCCCAAACATTAAACTCAGTGAGGCAAATTGGGAAAGGTTATCGCGTCTGTACCTCGGTTCCTCCAGCCTTGATGCCAATAGTTTAAAGGTTGTAGAACGCAAGATTTCTAGCCAGCAATCACTGCCCGCTACCGTAGCTAATTTTGAGCGGGCGATCGCCCAAGATACAGTTCGCAATGAATACCTGTTCCACGCACAGATTCACGATTGGTTTGCGAATGGCACGAGTACAAGGAACCTCCAAGCGTTAAATCAGCGCGTCTATGCTGAGCTTTTCCTTACCCCCGCCAGCGATCCTTGGTTGGGGCTCGTTCCTACCAACGTCTACACGGGCATTAGTTCAAAATAGCTGCTCTAAAAAATCACCATCGCTTCTAGGGGCAAAGCATTCGCGTGGGTAGGGCTTGCACGCTCCGAAAACTTTGTTTGTGCGAATACTTTGCCTTTGCGAGAGTTATATTACTTAATCCGCATCAAAGTTTGGGCACTGGGGAAATAAGTAGCCCAAGCTTTAGGGTCGGGGTAGTTGATCCAGTTGGCACGCGATACGACAAGTTGCAGTACCATTGCGGCTTGATCTTGATTTTGTGCTGTAATCTTAACAGATACATCCGAGACCAAAATTTCTCGATCGAACGTCATTTGGGCGGCGGTTCTTGCCAGCGTCTCAGCTTTACGCACCAATACCTCAAAGCTTTCCCCATCTCGAATCGGTAATCGCAAATCTACATCTTTGTGCTCTGCCCAAGAGGGGAGCGTTGTAGAGAGCAGGATTGTGGGAATTAGCGTGATAAAAGCGGCTACGTTTGCCAGAAGTTTAATTTTCATGTTGACCCTGACTAAAAAATAGCCAAAATAATAGCAAATATTTGAAAAGAATATGTCATATTGTCTGCTATTGAAAAAGCAATTTATTTTGGTCAATTATTTCGTATAGCTGAATGTTTGTGTAGGGGCGCTATGTCAACAACTCAAGTTCGTAACCTCATCGAAGAAATTAATAATTTGTTGAGTCGTCCAATTGGCTCAGTGTCTAGAGCGTCGTCTCCAGAAACACTTCAGCAAAGAGAGCAGCTTAAACATTTGCGATCGCAACTAGAAAGCGCCACAGAAGATCAAGACCTCAGCGAATTAGAGCGATCGTGCAATCAGTTAATTAGTCAAATCAAAGGGGAAGTGCAACCGTTACAAGTCCAGCCCTTACAAATTGATTCTCTAAGACTGAGTAAACTAGACATACGGCAAAAATTATCCGAACGCGTGCCTGAGAGATCGGCGCTCTTTCATATTTCTTCTCAACCATCTTTTTTGCGTAATAACTCTGACTTGATTAAGGAGGGTAGCATTATGGCTAGCAACACACCTGAATCAAATTTGCCCCAATCAAATTTACCCAGTATGAACGAGCAAATTGTGGCGGCTGTGCAGCACACAATTCAGCAAACGATTCAGCAGGCAGTTCAGCAGTCGGTAGAGCGATCGCTTCAGCAAGTTTTGCAGCAGTCGGTACAGCAATCTGTCGAGCAGAGTCTCAAGCAAGCGCTAACTGTAGAACGGGCAGTGATCGTCAACGAGATTTCTGCCAACTTAAAATCATTTGTCGATACGCAACTCGACCTTCAACAGCGATCGCAAGCCAGTGAAGAAATCCAGATTCTCGATCGCCAAAAGCAAACACTCTGCCAAGAAATTGCCAAGCTAGAAGCCGATCGCCAAGTGTGGATGGCACAATTTGAACAACTTCAGCGATCGCAGCAAGAAGCGTTTGCGCAATCGTTGCATGAGACGCTTCACGAAACCGTTACCCAAACAGTTAGTCAATCCTTAAGCCCGCTTTTAACCTCACAGGATCGGGAAATCGATACATCAGAAGAAGCTAACCTCGACATGACGAGTCCAGAGTTTGTGCGCCAAGTGCAGCAGCAAACCGATCGATTCTTACTAAATTTGGATGCGATGTTCAATGCTACCTTTCGTTCTTTGGAACAAAACATCCATAGCTACAAAGCGACAATGACCGAGCAACTTGACCAGATGCAAAGCCTAGAGCAGAAAGGCAAGAGTTTAATCGATTCTCTCATAGAGCATGCCAGCGAGCATACCAACACGGTAAATCAAGATAGTGGACTTGATGCCCAAATACCTGCTGAGCCCGAGGTAATTCCGTCAGCGATCGCCGATCTCCCCTCTGATATCGATCCGCGCTACTTCAATACCACTCCCGAACATATCGACGAGGCACTAGTCAGTACTTTGCTCGCAGGTGGGGATGGTACTAGCCTCTATCCCGATCTCTTACAAGAAGAAGTATCCCATCCTAGTACTGAAGCATCCTTGGGTAGCAGTGGTATTCAAGAAACAGAACCCAAAGAGATTAGCAAATTTGCCGATCGCCTCCAAGCAGCTCAACTAAGAGCCCACGATCTAGAACCGATGATAGTTGAAGAGCGATCGGAATTGGAAATTCAAATCATCGATCCTGATTTCGATCCAAACGCAGAGACCCAACCATTCGATCTCATTGGTCTAACGGATAGCGCCACAGCACCTCATTGGTTGAATTCTGCTATAGAAGTAATTCCAGAAGTTCCTCAGCAAGCACAAGAACAAGTTTTCACATCAGCAAGCGGATCGGAGCAAGATTTATTTTCCCAAGAACCAAGTGGCGATCTCCTAGCATCCCATGAGGATACCGATCTTTCTAATGAAGACCCAGCGCTATTGGCATGGCTAGAGCGTCAAGCTCAACTACCAAAACATGCACCCGATGATGATGAAACCGACCTCACATCTTGGCTGAAACATAAATCTATTACTTTCTCTAACGGTAATCGCACAGATGATGCCAAAGGGATGACCCGTCCTCGTTCTAATGATGTGGATAATGCCGAAAATTCAGATGAATCGCTGATCTTATTACCCAATGCTCCTGATAGAATGCCCGACCCTAGTGAGTGGATTAATGATTCTCTACTTCAAGATCTAAATGCCGATCTAGAGAATCTTGAGACAGGCAGTTTTAGTACGGCGATCGCTTCTAATCTCAATCAAGTCATTCGCGATACACCTTTTGCTGGAATCCCATCGGAACTATCTAGTCCACCACGTCAACCCGTGATTCAACTCAGTCAATCGGTCTCATCTAGCGAATTATCTTTGAACCTTTCTGAGTCGGGTTTAGAGCAAGACTTAGATCTTTTAGAGATTCCTCAGATTGTGGAGAATCCTGACGAGCTGTTTGTTGACTCCCTAGAGACAGATGATTGTATACTCCAAGAGCCCACAGGCTCTTCAGAAGCCCTGATCCACGAACTATTACAACCTGAGCTATTACCATCTAACCTAGAAACAGAAGAAGGAAATCCCTTTACTACCCTTCCCCTCAGTCAAGACAGTTCAGAACTCTTACCCTTTGATGCAAGTGCGATCTCCTCTACAAATTCTTCAGGGCTGGAGCATAGCTCTTCTGAAACTTCCGATCTGGCGGCTCACCCATTTGATGGATTTGAACGTACAAATCTAGCTGTAGTTTCTCCTTTGGTAGATGAAAGTTCTGCTGATGCCACCAGTCCTTTCTCGATCGCCGACCAAGATGATAGTGCAGCATTATTCGCTGAAGAAACTCCCAATTATGCTGAAGAGCTACTCACACCAACTGCACTGCAAGCAACTGAGTCAGAGGTAAAAATTGAGCCCGTAGAATCGCAGCTTTCAGATGACGCAGAAGCAATTTTTGCTGAAGTCCTGGCTAGCCAGTCGCAAGGAAAGACATCTATCTCTACTGTAACCGATGAAACAGAAGATGAAATCGACGCTTTGTTTTTGGGCTTGCCTATCAATAGCCATGAAAGTCCAACCAAATCCAGCCCTACAACCTTTAAAAATGCCACAAGCAAAACATTCCCCCCCCCTGTATCAGAACGGGATTCTTCCATTTTGTCTTCTACCTCCACTTCATCAGATTCTATAAATCTTACAGAAACTTCTCCCTCTGTCGCACCCGAGCTTAGTGCTAGTGTGGATGCAAGTCCTAGTTCAAGTGCTGATTTAGGTCTCGATCGAGACTTCGAGAAAGTTATGAATGACTTAGAAAATGATATCGATCGCGACTTCGAGACGATCGTGCATGACTTGGAGTCAAATAACATCCTTGAAATCAAATCCTCTCAGTCCTCATCGGTGATTACTCAAGAAATCTTGCAGGAAATCGAAAATGATCTCCCCCAAGCTCTAGGTGATTCTGACTCAGTAGCGATCGATGAATTTGATGAATTAGCTCGAATGATTCAATCTCAGCCTAGTGAGATCGCTCCTTTGACCGTAGGAACGGGAGCGATCGAGGATATTATGAGTCTCTCTGAAGAGTTTGACACAGTTTTACAAGAGCTTGCTCTTGCAAAACCGACTGACCAGACTTTAGAATCTGACTTGGAGGCATTACAAGTCACGGATGTATCCTCTAATGATTTTGAATCTAATGACTTTGAGAAAGCCTTGCAAGATCTCTCCCAACTGGAGAACGCTCAATCTCCTGAACCCGATCTTAGCTTGAGTTTAGACGATTTAGATAGCTTAGGTATGGATAATCTGGATGGTTTAGATGATTTAGAGGTTCCTTTACCGCCAATTTTAGTAGACGAGCCTTCCGTAAATCTCACATCCGTAAGTTCAGATCTTGATTCGGATAACGACGATTTAAGCCATGTGCTGGATGACCTTGAAGCCAGCCTACCCTATCAGCCTTTTCCCAAGCTGTCTTCACATTCCGTCGAAAGTTCTTTGAGTTCTCATAAAAATCCTCAAACGATCCCAAGTCAAGATGAAGAGTTATCTGCGGAAGATTTTTTTGCATCCTTAGAGAATGATGAGTCCAACGATAGTCTCGATCGCACGCTGAATGAGTTTGCAGATCGATCCGATAGTGGGGCTTCCGACAATGATTTACTCAATATCTTAGAAGAGGAACTGCTTAGCTCCGATCGCGACCTCAAATTATCAAACTTTGCTGATTTTGACGAGCAATCGGATGATTCACCTGATTCGTCTTGGGAACAGTTTGTTGAAAAAGCTACAACCTCTTCTGGGCTTGCGATCTCAGATAGTGATGACAATCTAGATACAGTCCTGTTTAGCCTTGATGCCATTGACTTTCAATTTGATAATCAATCAGATTTGCTGGCAAAATTAGACTTAAAAACAGAAACATATACCCCTGAAGAACGTACGCTTGATGTAGAGTCCCAGGTAATTGAGTCAGAGAGAGTTTCGGCAATCCCACCCGAACCACCTGAACCGCCCTACAGCATTAACGATACTTGGTTTTTAGGTATAGATTTTGGTAGCGTCCATATGCGTGCCAGTTTGGTAAATGCCAACACAGGCAGGGTATATCCACTCTCGTTAACATCAGGGGGCGACAATTTGCTGCCCACTCAAGTGATGTTTAACCCCACGCATAACCACGATCTCGATCGGGATGACGCACTTCAACCATCATCATCGGTAGAAACCGCCATTTCTCACTTTAAGTCTTTTCTCAAGTTAGGCTTACCCTATAAGGGCATCAGTGCTTGGCAGCCGATTCTTCAGTGGTCGCATCCCCAACAAATTACGCTCAAATGGCTAGTGACAGCTTTGCAAGACCTGCTGGGGAAGATTCAAACACAGGCTGCCCATACTAAGTTACGCGATGTTAGCGAGATTTTACAAAACCTGAGTGGTGTGATTTTAGGTCATCCACCCGAATGGTCGGATACCTATGTACTCAACCTGAGAGAAGCCGTTTTAAACGCTGGATTAGTGACTCAAGCCGAACAGATTATGGTCATAGACCAAGCGATCGCACCCGTTCTATCGTTTATGCATCAACATCAATCGCTACAGCAAATCACCTTAGCGATCGATGCAGGAGCAGCCACAACCAGCCTCTGTTTGATTAAAGCTTTGGGAGATCCGATCGATCGATCGCACATCTATAGCCGTAGCATTGACTATGCTGGGTTGGGGATCGATCAAGATATTGTGACGCAATTACTCTATCCCCATTGGCAAATCGTCACCAATCCTGCCCGCGAATCTTGTAACTTAGATCGCCTGACCTTGCCCGATCCGAGCGATCCTGCTCCTGCTCAACGGGCGTTGCTACAACAGACTCTGCTGAGTTCAGCAACAGGACAACAGTTATTGGAATTTGCCGAGCAAATCAAGTTGGATCTTTTTAGCCATCCCGATCGGGTACAGTGGAGCCGAGAACTAGAGGGGCAACCGCTCACCGTCCAGCGCCGTGAAGTGGAGAGTCAAGTTTTACAACCATTTATCCAGCGCCTCAACCGTGAGTTAAATCTCTTACTGAGCATTGCTGGCATGACGGGCGAGGATGTTGCCGAAGTATGGCAGTTAGGCGGAACCATGGCATTTCCTTCGCTCTCACGCTGGTTAGTGCAAAAGTTGCCCTTTGCCAATATGAATACATTGCCAAGTTCTACTGTGGCAAATGGTCTGGCGATCGCACCGCTCTACCCTCAACTTCTGGACATCTCTCGACAACAGTATTCAGACTATTTTCTGTTGCAAGAAATTTGTCGGTTAAATCTTAAAGAATCCCTCACGCCCAAGAGCCTTTTACAGAAGCTGCAAAATCGAGGCATTAATATTAAAGTCTGTCGCGATCGCATCTTGACCCTGTTGCAAGGAGATATCCCCAGTGGTTTATTCCCTTGGCAAGAGCTAGAAAAAGATCTGGTGCTGTCCGATCCAACGCTTAGTCCTGAGCTATTTACAGGTAGGCTATTTGATCTGGAAACTGATGGTTCTTATAAACCAAATGTGCTTAAATTCCAACTGCTCAGCAATTATCTTCAGTCAATTTTATGTACAATGCGCCAAACCCTCAACGAACCCTTGGTTTTCCCAGATTTCAAGATTGCCGTGCGGACATAACCACAAAGCTAAATTGACACATGATTCGCAACAGTAATTTTCATCTATGGAACTGGTGGCTGAGAAAATAATTTCTTTGAGCCATTTGTAACAATCCAGCGATCGCTTCAGGGGCAGCAACCCAACTTATACCAATTTCTCTTAAATTTGCAACAGTTCGATTTTTGAAAATGGTATTAGACATAGTTTGCCTCTGGGGTGATAGCAGTTTCAAGTGAATTTGCAACTGATTGAGGCTTGAGTTCCGCTCTTTGTATTCTCTACAAAAGGGAAGGGCTGCATCTGAAACACAATCATTAAACCCATAATACCAATTTCCTAAATATTTGCGACAGATCAGGTTTTAGATTCCGCGCTGAGCGCGGTTTTTCAAAAAGATGCGTTGCATCATTTTTTGAAAATGGTATAAGCATTAAAAAAGCACCTAGCTAATATCTTTAGTACTTTTTTCACTAAAAAACTATCAACTAGATGCTTATATTTGAACTTTCGCTAAGTTATAGCAGCAATTCTCTAATTTTGACGTTGTACGCTTGCTAAGAATGCCATCGGATCGATAGCACTACCACCATTCGGACGAATCTCAAAGTGGAGGTGAGGCCCAGTACTAAAACCAGTACTACCCATTGCTGCAATCACCTGGGTTTGACTGACAGATTGTCCCTCAGTCACATAGATAGCGCTTAAATGTCCGTAACGGGTGATTGTGCCGTCGGGATGACGAATATCAATCATATTGCCGTAGCCACCATCATTCCAGCCAGCATAATCAATTACGCCAGTGGCAGCCGCCATAATAGGAGTACCCGTGGGGGCTGCAATGTCAATGCCTTGGTGAACTCTACCCCAGCGCCAGCCAAAACCAGAGGTCAGGACGCCATCAGCAGGCCAAATAAAGCCCGTGGATAAACCATAAGAACTTACATCGGGCAAATAAGCGGAGGCAGTTAAAGTAGGCAATTCTGGTGCAACCCCACCAGAGCGATCGCCTGGGCGAGCAACGGCTTCGCGACCAGGATCGAAATTACGACCAAGATCGGAAGAAGGATTCAAATTAGCAGAAGCGATTTTCATGGCTTCAGCCCGTCGCATCGCTTCTTTTGCTTCAGCTTCACGTACCTTTTTGTTGAGTTTATCGACCTCAGACTCTAGGCGTTGCACTTCCAAAGATCTCACGCGACTTTCAGAGTCAGGAAGCAGAGCAACTTCAGTAGGAGCACCATTTTTAGCATTTTGCTCCACGGCACTAGAAGAAGGAATCGAAGGAGCCAAAGCAGCCGCAGTTCTAGCAGGAACTTGTACCTTAGGTTCAGCCGCTGGCTGAGGTACAACACTACTAACAGGGTTTTGTTGAACTGAGCTATTTTGCTCGACGACACGATTAGAAGGCACAGAAGGAACCAAGGTTGCCGCAGCAACACGGCTAGGAATCTGCACTGTAGGTTCAGACGCAGGTTGTCCAGTTGTTTGAGCAGATGCAGGTGTATTTTGTGTTACTGTACCTTGCTCAGCAGAGATCTCAGAGGGCACTGAGATGGAAATTGCTGCAGCAATTTGCCGAGGGATTCTTACGCTCGGCTCTGCTGCTGGTTGGGCGAAGACTTCAGAAGGTGTTCTTTGTAACGAGAGATTTTGCTCGGTTACAGAAGTTACTAAGGAGCTAGCAATGGAAGGAACGGCAAAGGTCTGTCTGGGAATCTGTACAGAAGGCTCTACAGCAGGTGTACCTGAAGGAAGATTAGCTCTCGTGCTGCTTGAAGTATTGGACTGTTCTAACAACTTGTCAGGGGTAAAGGGGAACAGTGCCGTAGCTACCTTAATTGCAGGCTCATTGGCAATAGGCAAGCTCGCTGAAGATGTTGCAGGACGTTGCAGTGCTGACAAATCTTCTTGAGCAGGTTGTGTAGGCAGATTTTTGTTGACATCTGCACCCGCAAGTTGCATTAAGCCATCCCAAGGGGAAAGACGAGGAGCCACTGCGATCGTGGGGGGAACCATTGGCGTTGCCGCAGTTACCCTTGTGCCCATACTATTCGCATTGGACTTCGCTGTATCTGGCAATGCTAAAGCCGTTAGCTCGGGTACTGGAGAAGTACGGAACTGATCGCTAACCGTAGATGGTAGTTGCTTTGAAGGTTTGACATTTACAGAAGCTACCGTCTGTAGGGTAGGAACTGTATCGCTGCTAGGAATCTTTAGCTCTTGGTTGAGTTCTAACCAGTGGGGATTGTCTAACTTATTGGCTTCGATGATTGCCTTTTGAGAAGTGCCATAACGACGAGCGACTGTCTCAATCGTGTCACCATTTTGGACTTGATGCGTTGTGAACTTCGGTTGCTTCTTGATTGCGGCTTCAGGGCTGCGAACGGCACTGTTAGTCGTATTGCTGCTGACTAAAACAGGCTTGCCTTGAATTTCATTCAAGCGACGCTCCAGACGTTCGCGCTCAGCAATTAGCTTTTTCTTAATATGTTCGTCTTTAACTTGAATCAGCGTTCCCACATTCCCTGGAATCACTAAGGGCTGATCCACAGCTAAAAAGTCGGGAGACTCTAAGGACGTGTATTTGAGAATCTCACCTTTTGAAATGTTGTAGTAGGTAGCAACACTCTCAAGGGTATCACCTGGTTTGACCTTGTGGACTAAGCCGCTTACAGGGGGGATGACGAGCTTCGTACCGGGCTGCAATTCCGTTGCAGCACTGATACCGTTAGAAGCTGCGATCGCCGCTGCATCAATTTGATAAATCTGTGTAATCTGCCATAAGGTTTCGTCTTCACGCACCTCATGAACAATAACTCCTTGAGGAGTGTCCCAAGCACCAGAAGCGATCGCCGCCCGTGCCATTTCATACTTACGTTCCTGATTTTGCGCCATCACATCTGTGAGTGTGCGTGATGATGGAGCTACAGGTGAGACTTTGAGATCTTTGGAAGTTTGCTGATTGATCAGCATACCCACGGTTCCGACGGAAAGAGCTAGACCCAGCAACGCTAATGATCTGCGTACCTTCTTGGAAGATCTGTCAGTTGCTAATGCCAGGGGAACATTAGTACTCAGATCCTCTTCTACTGAAGATATCTTTTTCAAAAATTGCCTCCTCTAAACTAATCGCGCTCTCGTGGTATGAACATGCAATGTGTGAGTCGATGTACAAACAATCCCAAGTTTTAAAAAAACCTAGGGGAGCGTCTTATTACCGAAACTAAGTTACCTTGTATTTTTCCTCTAGACAAGTTCATAGCGAACAAAAAAAAATCCAATTTTGTGCATTGAATCTGCGCTGGACTAGTAATGCACATAGACCGATCCAATGTCAACACCCAATTCCGTAAAATAACCCTGTAAAATTTGGTAAAGAGACTAACGTGTTATCCCTATTGAAAAACGTTTTTTGCCGCAAGTGTAAATATTTTTTAAACTTAATCTGTCACTATACATAACTATTTTGCCTGTTAAACCACCGATGTCCAATAACATACTCACAAGAGAAAAGTAGGTGGCATTCTGTATTCTGACTCATGAATGCTCGTTCTAGCTCGTTCTAGCTTCTATTTACTCCGTTTAGCTCCCCCAAAAGCATTTCGATCGAGCTTCAAAGTTTTTTTAGATTTAATCAGTAAAAAAATCTAGTTTGTCAGGTAAAGCCTTTCAAGATTCACAGTGATCTAGATCACATGAGTCATAAATTCACTGAATAGTTACAAATACTTATCAAAAAAATTATATTTCAGAGTTTTACCACCTTATTCAGGCAGTATTTGAAATAATCACAAACACTTTATTTTTGGCTAATTGATGACATTAAAAATAGCCTTGCGGGAGTGATGCATAAAGCATCGGTGCAGAATCTTAACTTGAATTTGGGATAACCTAAACGATTATTCCAAAAAATTTATAAACGAACTAGAGTTGCCCAATAAATGAGTTCTCGAGGTAAAAAATTTAAGAACATAGACAAATGGAGGGTTGTGACGTGGTCGGGTAGCCAATATCGCGAACAGGGATCATTCATATCAGCATCAGTACCCTGAATATCCTAAAATTACTTGGATAAAGCATTGGGCGTGGCAAGTTTGCAGCGCCTCTAAGAGAAAAGTTAACTTATATGACTACTGGATACGTTGCACTGGTTTTACATGCCCACCTGCCCTTTGTTCGCCATCCTGAAAGTGACTATGTTTTAGAAGAAGAGTGGCTGTATGAAGCAATTACCGAAACGTATATCCCTTTAATTAAAGCCTTTGAGGGATTAAAGCGCGATGGAATTGACTTTAAGATAACCATGAGCATGACACCGCCACTTGTGTCTATGCTGCGCGATCCTTTACTTCAAGAACGCTATGACAAGCACCTCGCCCAACTGCAAAAACTGGCTGAGTGTGAATTTGAACACAATCGACTAGATGGTCACCTACAATATTTGGCTGACTACTATATTAAAGAGTTTGCCGAAGTGCGATCGATCTGGGAGCGGCACGATGGCGACCTTGTCGGTGCGTTTAAAGGGTTTCTAGAGACCAATAACCTAGAAATCATTACCTGCGGGGCAACCCACGGCTACTTACCTTTGATGAAAATGTACCCCGAAGCCGTGTGGGCACAGCTTCAGGTGGCGGTCGATCATTACGAGCAGGAGTTTGGTAGACGCCCTAATGGCATCTGGTTGCCAGAATGTGCCTATTACAACGGCCTCGAGCGCATGTTGGCGGATGTGGGCTTGCGCTATTTTCTCACCGATGGTCATGGCATTCTCTTCGGTCAGCCACGCCCAAGGTATGGCACCTATGCCCCTATTTTCACAGAAACAGGGGTTGCTGCCTTTGGTCGCGATCACGAGTCATCCCAGCAGGTTTGGTCTTCTGAAGTCGGCTATCCTGGCGATCCTGTCTATCGCGAATTTTATAAGGATCTGGGTTGGGAAGCTGAATACGAGTACATTAAGCCGTTTGTGATGCCCAATGGTCAGCGTAAGAATACCGGGATTAAGTATCACAAGATTACGGGACGTGGTTTAGATCTGGGTGCAAAGCAACTCTATGACCCCTATTGGGCAAGAGAAAAAGCTGCCGATCATGCAGCCAACTTTATGTACAACCGCGAACGGCAGTCAGAATATTTAAATAAGATGATGGGGCGTCCGCCGATCATTGTTTCTCCCTATGACGCAGAGCTGTTTGGTCACTGGTGGTATGAGGGTCCTTGGTTTATTGATTACTTAATCCGCAAGTCCCATTACGACCAAGGTACGTATAAGATGACGCACCTTGCCGATTACCTGCGTCACAACCCAACCCAACAGGTGGCTCGTCCTGCTCAGTCTAGTTGGGGCTACAAGGGATTCCATGAATATTGGCTCAACGAAACCAATGCTTGGGTATACCAGCATTTGCATAAAGCCGCAGAACGGATGATAAGTCTCGCTCATCGCGAACCTGAAGATGAGTTGCAGTGGAGAGCGCTAAATCAAGCGGCTAGAGAACTGCTGCTAGCGCAGTCTTCAGATTGGGCGTTTATTATGCGCACGGGTACGATGGTTCCCTATGCTGTGCGTCGGACGCGATCGCACCTCGTTCGTTTCAATAAACTATTCGACGAGATTAACAAGGGCCCGATTGATTCTGGCTGGCTGGAAAAAGTGGAATATATGGACAATATTTTCCCTGATATTAACTACAGGGTTTATCGTCCCTACGGTGTTTAGGAATTAGCATCGAGCAATCTTGGCTTGATTTGAGGCTGAATTGCTAATTTTGGCTAAATTCAGAGAAATTACCCGAAATTCCCTCAATATTCTAATAAAACACCCCACCGTTTACAGTGGGGTGTTTTATTTTAGAGTTGTTGAAACTCAATCCTCAAAAGCGATCTAGCCGATCGCCGCAATACACTCAATTTCAACCAACACATCCAAAGGTAGTCGTGCGACTTGAACCGTGGAACGCGCTGGAGCGGGATCTAGAAAATATTTGGCATAAACGGCATTCATCGCGGGAAAATCAGCCATATTTGCCAAAAATACGGTGGTTTTTACGACATTGGCAAAATCAGCATCTGCCTCGTTTAATACGGCTCGAACATTTTGCAGCACCCGTTCCGTTTGCGCCGCAACGTCACCCTCAATGACTTTGCTGGTGGCAGGATCGATCGCTACTTGTCCCGCCAAAAAAATCAATTTGCTGGTGGCTGGCACTGCGATCGCTTGGTTATAGGGGCCAACAGGCGTGGGGGCAGACTCGGTACGAATAACTTGATAACTCATGATTTAGGGGGATTTTCCATTTCCTTGAGCATTTTGGCATATTCCTGATCGTTCAAATCAGTTTCGGTGGTATACGCCAAATTATTCTCATCGATCGCCTCTTGCGCAATGCTGAGATGGCTGGCAAAAGCCAACTTTTGTTTCAGTAGGGGTGTGGGGTGAGCTAACTGCTCTTTACGCGCCAGTCGCATTTGGTTTCGCGCCTCAATTTGGCTATTGAGACCGCGCAGGACAAAGTAGCGCACGAGGGGCACGGTTAAAAACAAGGTGGCATAGCCTAATAAAAAGCCATAGGCGGCGGCGACAAATCCCAAAAAGCCCGTTAACTGATACGCCAATCTTGGATTTTGTAGCAAACTACCTAAAATCAGCGCCCCGACGAAATAAAACACGCCTAAGCCAATCGAAAGGGCAACCTTACCGCTACCTGCTTTGCTAAATACCCATAGATCTTCGAGCAAATAGCTACCGACACGGGTTGGTTTTTTTTCAGAAGCTACTTTTTGCAAGTCAGGGAAACTATAGACTAAGGTGCCCTGTTCGCTGACCTGAGGATACCCGTTAAACTTGGCTAGCACAGGGATCATGTAATCTTCATAGCCCTCTTCGACTTTACCAATGTTGTCTAAATAGGGTGTGATTTGCTCGGCTGTGACGACGCCATGATGGTTGCGAATTACGGTAGCGATCGCGCGCCAGCGTCTTTCTTCGAGATCGGCGTTAGGATTGCCATCGCCAAACAAGAAGGAAAACACGCTTTCTAAAAAACCCATCTCGTCTGGATCGCGGGCGCGCAGTTGTTGAGGCTCGTAGTAGTAAGGGTCGAATACGACAAAGGGGTTGCCCCACCAACCGCCACCCCAAAAGATAAACCCGCCACCACCACCGCTGTTGTAGGAGCGATCGCTGCTACGGCGATCGTCGTTATCGTCGCGGTTCTGATTTTGCAGCGCGATCGTGGCAGCAATGATGCCTAACACCACAATCAAGATGGAGACAATCAGTAAAATGCCAAAAGAGATGCGGATCAGGTAAAAGAGCCATTTCCACACTGTTTTGAGCCATTCCTGCACCCGTAACTTAAACGAGCGGTTCAGGAGAATATTCCGAAAGTTAGAGGCAAACTTGTAGGCAATCTCACCCGACTCTGCGACTTGTAAGTTGCCACCTGTTTCTGTTGCCAGCGTTAAAACTTCGCGTTGCGCTATATCAAGGCTAAGCCCTGACTGTGCAGAGACATCAGCCACAGTGACGCGGTAGTTTAGTTTTTCTACGGCTTCCATGACAGCCAGACGAGGGGTCATACGCTTTGCTCTATCCAGATTTTTATATATACCTATATTATGATTTAAAAGACGTGGGGGATATCTACAATGCAGCCAGAATCTATAAATCGGATGATAAATGACGCGACACCTATAAATCTCGCAGTAAATCCTCCAGAAAACAGTATGGAAAACGCGGATAGCTCTGAAACGACGGATTTTACCCACATGAAACCTAGCGATCTAGGAATCACGGAAGCGCAGCTCGATGAGGCAAATCATCTGGCGGCTGAAGAGGTAGAAAACATAGAAGATAAGAATAAAAAAGTCTATCCTCTCACACAGTTTCGCAATCACTTTGTTGGTTACATGGACTTGTTTGCCGAGCAATCTGTGGTGATGACCTATTTAGATAGCCATCAAGGCTGGTTTAAGCGTTGCGCCCATCCCTTTAAAGCGGAACCGATCGGTACAACTGGCTATGCTATGGGTGTGGGTCGCGTAGGCGCATTTGGCTATTATGTTTACCCCAATGTCGGTCTCAATTTACTGCCTCATGAAAACAGCGTTTATCGCATTCTCACCATTCCGATTCCAGATCAAGAGCCTCAAGGGTATGAAGTTGATTTTCAAGCAGAAATGCGGCTGCAACCGCGATCGCTAGACGATCTCTTGTCAGGTGAAGAATTAGCGCAAAATCCTACGATGACTTCGATTGAGTGGGATTTAAATTTAACCGTAACGCTGCAATTCCCGCCATTTATCCATCGCATGTCCAAGGATATGATTCAAAAAACGGGGGATGGCGTACTTGCTTTTGTGGTCAAACATGTTTCCAATAGCCTCACTGCCAAGGTGCAGAATGATTTCCACAAAACTCATAACATCAAAGTTCCCAAGAAAGTGAAGCTAAGAAAGTAATATGCTCTATGCCTTCGCTCTTGCAACGAACAGATCTCCGACTTTTGCTCTAAAATCTACAACCACCTTTGCCTATCATCGAAAAAATCGGGGATCTCGACACTGTATTTAAAGTTTTCTTTCGCCTAACTCCTTGATATGCTCTATGCCTTCGCCATTCTTGCTGTACCAATCCCCACCATCCAACCATTGGGCATTGAAGGTAAGCCTGTTACCTTCATCCAAGTGGGCGAACTAGTGGTTGTGGTGGAACCCAATCTCAATGTGGAAGCCCTCAAGGAGACCACAGAAGAGATCCTGCTTCAAGCGGTTTTGCAGCACGATCGCGTCATTTGCGAACTCTATAGCCAGCATAATCTTTTACCTTTGCGGTTTGGTACAGCATTCGTTTCAGAGTCAGCTTTACGCGAATATCTGATTGCGAATCAGCAAGAACTCAGCGATCGCTTACGCAGTCTAGAAGGGTATGCCGAATATTTACTCAAGGGGAAAGCCAATTTCCCCAAGCCAGAGATAAATGGGAACTTAAAAGGCAAAGAATATCTCATGGCAAAACGAGAGCAATATCTACAGCAGCAACAGGTGCAAGTTCAACTTCAAAGTGAAGTACAAGAACTCTATGGTTTGATTCCGCAAACCAGTCGAGCTGCGCCCAAGCTCATTCAAGAGGCAGAGGAAACCAAAGCTCATTTACTGCTTACACCTCTACAGGCAGAACAGCTCAGCCAGTTTCTCCAAACATGGCAATCCTTGCACTCCCACTGGCGATTTGAGCTAAGTGATGCCCTCCCCCCTTACCATTTCGCCGAATAGAAACCCATGAAACATCCATTTCGCATATTTCTACTCACCTGCTTTCTACTTGCGATCGCAGGGAGTAAAGCCGAAGTTCAAAGCCAGCCCAACTGCAATCGCGCTTATCCAGATGCTTGCATCCCGTCACCTCCGCCAGACCTAGACTGCAAGGATATTCCCTATCGCAATTTTAGAGTGCTGCCACCCGATCCCCATCGATTTGATGGAGATAAAAATGGCAGCGGCTGCGAAACAGGTCGCAGACGGCGATAGATGAATTGGCAGCTATCAAATTTACTTAGAGCGATCGCCATTACCCTCGTAATTTGGATCCATGCATCTCATCCTTGGTGGTTTGGCGCTCATGGTACGGTCTCGCTTGACAGTCTCAACTGGGAAGTTTTTATCGATACCGCGATCAACCAAGTGGGACGATTTACAGTTCCATTGTTTGTAATTCTCTCAGGCTTTGGTTTGGCAAAATCAGAACAGTCCCGTCCATTCCAGCTTTGGGGATTTATCCAACGGCGCGGCTTTAGAATCTTGCCACCCTATCTGTTTTTCACGCTGTTGAATCTTGCATTTCGGCAAGAGTTTCAACTTGGGAATTGGGTAGAGAAGTTAGGGCAAATCGCGATCGCGCTGAGAGATGGTTCGGGTGACTATCATCTCTATTTTTTGACGATTATCATCCAATGCTATATCAGCTATCCCTTATTGCGACGAATTCCGTTCACGGGTTGGAATCTAGCGATCGCTGCGGTCTTCACCCTCAGCATGTTTACATTGCGATGGGCAGTTTCCCTCTTCCACTGGCTCCCTGACTTGGCTCCCTATTTACCCAACTCAAATCACTGGATGTTTTGGCTCCCATATTTCCTATTTGGAATTTGGTTGGCGAAAGTACCCGATTGGTTTACAGAGGCTTTGCAACGATGCTCTACACAAGTCTGGGGATGTCTCTGGGCGATCGCAGCGGCTCTAGAGTTAGGTGAGTTTTACTTTTCCGCTATCCGCATCGGTTCCGCCGAAGCCGTCGGTCATTACGGTCGCCCTACAGTGGTACTGCTCACGATTACCTTTTTGCTCTGGGCAATGTCTTGGAAACCCCAAAACGAACCCGATTCCCCTCCCCGATTCCCACAATTCAACACGCTAATCGAAAGGCTGGGGAATGCCAGTTTTACCACCTATCTACTTCACACACAGGTATTACGCCTGATTACGCCTACCCAAGTCTTGGGAGGAATTGGTTATCTGTTGATAGCAGCGATCGCTTCTTGGGCGATCGGTCTTCTCGTCTGGGCGATCGTCAAACCCGTTAAGGGTTTAAATGTCATTTTTGGCGCTTGAGTTTGGATGACTTCATCTTGAGTGCGATCTAGATCACTGCACTTGACTGAAACGATCCTTAGAGTAAGTGTAGAATGAGAAGGAAATCCCAATGAATGAGAAAGAAATTACTCAAAAAGATGTACAAGACTTTTTAGATCGGTACGGGAAAGGAAGTGCTTTTGACTCATCTGACAACTATGGTGGGGACGTATGTGCGAAGTATGAAGATCCCAAAAAAGGCGTAACTATTTATCAAGCTGGAAGTTGGGAAGATTTACTCAATCTACTAAAAAGAAGGCTTAGGTGAAACCCCCTTTGGGTAAGGGTTTCATGGACATCACAAAAAGTAAGATCTATGCATGTCTCACGCCATTAAGCGACAATCGCATCTTCCATTTGATGCCGCACTTGAAACTCTCGCAGAAGTCTAAAAAACAGTTCAAACCCTGTTTTCTCATCATGACAGGACAACATAATTAGCTTTGCCCATGAAGTCACAGATTTTACACCTAGTTTCTGCTGTAACCAAGGTTGAAATTCATTGTAAAAATCTTCTTCCTCTTGAGTTAATTCATCGTTAATTTGACCGCGTGCAAACTCATACCCAGCCAAAAACATAAATAGATCGCTAACCGATTGACGACCTAAATACATACCTGCGTTCTTTTCAATTTTTTGCAAAAGCTCAAATAATCCAATCATTTTGCACCGCTCAGAAAAAAGAAAATTGAGCGTAAAACTCTTTTGGAGCCTCATCAAAATATTTAAACAAAGCAGGACACAGCCAGCCTTCCATATCTAAATCTGCATTGTAGTACCAATTCCCACCGTATTCTTCGCGTCGCCAATCAAATTTAGTTTGATAACCTGGAAACGGCTGAGCAGAAAACAGTAAATTGAATCCAGCTTCCGCCTTTGGAATGTGTGCAACCATGCGATCGATGATTTTATCTGCCCCTGAGACAAAAGGTTCTCGTAACAAACCCACGCTCTCGTCATCAAACACCCACATCTCTTCGTATTTGTATGGATGTATAACCATGATTGAGTTCATATCAATATCATCACTGAAAAAATGACTGCTCTGTGGTGGCTATTTAGAATTGCGATCTAGGAAACCAAGCTATTTCTTTTTAAACCAGAGTTCCAAATCGGCGAGACTCTCAAAATCTAAAATCGCCTCAGCTAAGTTTTCTAAGCGAGTAATCTTTAAGCGCGAAATTTTAGTATGCAGATTTGGTGGCAAAGTCCCAAACTTATGGGCGAGTAAGCGTAAAACAACCGCTATTAATCCCTGCTTACGCCCCTCTTGGCGACCCTCTTGGCGACCTTTAAGCTCACCTTCTTGACGACCTTCTTGCAGAATCGCTTGATATGTTACAGACTCGCGCATGATATCTCTCCTCAAAATTTGCTTAATAATATTTTCTTCTAAAACTAAACCTGCTAAGACATACGTTGCTGCTGCTATGGTTTTGCGTGTATTTAGCTCAGGAATTCGATCGATTTTTTGGGCAATTTCTTGTAGCAAACGCTCTTTATTGTCATCTTTGACCAGTATAGCAAAGGGGATCGTGCCTGCACTGGTTAAAAAATTATCCGAAGATTGTTCCCATAGCCTAATGACTTCAAATTCGTGGTGGGTCGTATTACGCTCAAATTTATGTTCGTAGACTAAATCTGAGTTTGTCGGTTTTAGATAAATCACGACTTGCCGCATCACTTTATCAGGAAAGCGTCTGTAAGCACGTACCCAATAGTCCAGCATCCTAAATGGAATCTGCGGATCGGGTTTGGTTTGAAACTCTAAATGCAGGAGCAGACCTTCTGTTTCCAGTAAGATTAGACTATCCGCCCGAATTGGCTCAACCGCTAGCTCTTGCGGTAGAACTTGGGTGAGGTCGATCGCTTCACCAAGTAACCATGTGGCGATATCTCTGGAGTAGGTTTCGGCAAGAAATTTGCAAATATTGTCAAACATCACAAAATTTTACATTGATTCTTGACAAACTATTTTGCGGCGGGATGCATCCCAAAGGGAATCGCTTCGAGAGATCGCTTCAATTTCCTGCCTCAAATTCACCGAATCTAGAGCAGAGACAGCTTGGTATTCTAGCCTTTCTTGTTTAGAGAATCATGTAGCGATCGCTTTACATTGAGCGTAAAACTCTTTTGGAGCCTCATCAAAATATTTGAACAAAGCAGGACACAGCCAGCCTTCCATATCTAAATCTGCATTGTAGTACCAGTTCCCACCGTATTCTTCGCGTCGCCAATCAAATTTAGTTTGATAACTTGGAAACGGCTGAGCAGAAAACAGTAAATAGTAAATTGAATCCTGCTCCCACATTTGGAATGTGTGCCACCATGCGATCGTGGCTTTAGTCTACCAATAAATCTGGACGCCGATCGCGGGTACGTTTCAATTGCTGCTCCTTGCGCCATGCCTCAATTTGGGCGTGATTCCCAGACAATAAAACATCGGGTACTTGCCAACCCCGAAAGGTTTGAGGGCGAGTGTATTGCGGATAGTCGAGCAATCCCGCTTCAAAACTTTCCAGTTTTAGCGATTCTTCTTTCCCGACTGTGCCTGGTAAGAGGCGCACCACGCCATTAATCAACGCCAAGGCAGGAATCTCGCCACAGGTGAGAACGAAATCTCCTAAGGAAATCTCTCGCGTCACCAAATGTTCGCAGACGCGCTCGTCTACGCCTTCGTAACTGCCGCAAATCAGCACCAACTGATCGTAGGTGACGAGTTCCTTTAAGAGATTTTGCTTGAGTGGTTCGCCTTGAGGTGTGAGAAAGATAATCTCTCGCTTTGGCAATATGGGTAAGGATTCCACAGCAGCGAAGAGCGGATCGGGTTTCATTAACATGCCCACGCCACCTCCATAGGGTTCGTCATCGACTCTGCGATGCTTGTCTAAGGCAAAATCCCTAGGATTTGTCAGCGTAACTGTGGCAATTTCCCGCGCGATCGCTTTCCCTAAAAGACTGGTGGTTAAAGGCGAAGTAAAAAATTCTGGAAACAGCGTAACAACGTCAATGCGCATGGGGTATCGGCGATCGGATTTACAGGAATTTTAGCATTCTACTTTTTCACGGTGTAACTCTTGCGCTTTAGGAAGGCAAAAATCAATACGAGAAACGTGCAGATGCCAGCTAGATAGAGCGGATACCCATAGGACTGAGGATTGTTTTGGTTGACAACCAAGCCAGCAATCACAGGGCCAAAAGCATTCGATATGCTGAGATAGGAAGAATTTAAACCCAAAACCGTACCTTGTTCCTCTGGCTTGGCATTCAGCGAAATCAACGCGCTGATGGTGGGTTGCACGATCGAGTTAAACAGTGAAAAGAGAACGCAGACAGCAATAAAATAAAAAAGATTTGCCCAAACAGGCATCAGTACAAACGAAAGACTGCGAACGAACAAGCCTAAAAACAGAATTTGTACCAGTTGAAATCGTCGTGTAAGTTGTGTAATTCCCCATGTTTGCATGAATACACCAAGCGTACCAAACGTCACAAACATTAGCGTTAGGGCATCACTGTTTTGTTTCAGAATCGTTAGGAAGTAGGGCTGAAAGGCAAAAGTAAAAAGCGTAAAGGTCATCCCAGTTAAAAAGTTGATTCCAAGTAAGATGCCAATTTTGGGCATAAACAAACCATCAATCAGATTCCCTAAGCCGATATCAAAAATATTCTCAGCTTTTTTAGCTTTGGTTTTCAGGGTTTCGGGTAGATAAAAAATTGTTAAAAAGAGTGCGATCGCGGCAATGATGCCCGAAACAAAAAAAGAAGCGCCGAAGGACTCACCTAAGGGCGTATAGCGGGCAAATTTTTGGGCGAGCAAACTCACAACGGGGCCTAGAATGAAGCCCAAACCAAAGGCTGCGCCGTTAATCCCAAAAGCTCTGGCGCGGTTTTGAGGAGTAGACACATCAGAAATTACGGCTTGAGCGACTGCAGCATTCCCACCTGTAATTCCATCTAGAAATCGTGCCAGAAATAAGACCCAAGCAACTGTCGCTGTCCCTGCGAGCAAGTTCGCTACAACCGTTCCGCCTAAACTGAGGATCAGTAAGGGTTTGCGCCCAAAGCGATCGGAGAATTTCCCAATAACAGGTGTGGCAAAAAATTGCGAGATTGAATAAATCGCAAACAATAAGCTGGTCTGAAAATCATCGAGGTGAAATTGTCTGCCGTAAAGATATAGAACGGGAATCAGAATTGTAAAGCTAAGCGAGTTAATGAAAGAAATTAGAGCAATAATCCAAAAATTGCGATTCATGCAAATGCATCTGCCTCTACAGGCTGCCTGAGATAATTATCAAAACAAATCCACAAAAATCGCCTTCTCAAAAAGACTGGTCGTCATGGGTTCAGATTTACAGGAATTTTAGCATTAGCGATCGCCAGTCATCGTGTGGGTGTTTAGGGTGCGATAAGATACAAGGGGCAATTCATGAATTGCCGCTACGATTCTATTTTCTGGGAAAGCGATCGCAGAAATCAATAAACGTTTGGAATGACTGTAAATGATTGGGGTTATCTTGAACTCGCTTCGTCAACTGTTCTAAATAAAACCATTCCCCCACCACTTTTGATGCTCAACTGCCCCTAAATAATTTTTTTCTTTCTCTTTTCTAACCCCTTCATTAAATAAAGCTACTGCTTTTGTATCACTAGTTTGCAGTTCTGCTTTTCCATTTGGTGCGCCAGATATTGGCAAAAAAAAGCCGATCCCCTTTTGTTGCAAAAGAAAGTAGCATCCTGATGCTAATCCACTAGTTATAGCAATCCGATCTGATACCATTTTCAAAAAGTGATGCAACGCATCTTTTTGAAAAGACCGCGCTCCGCGCGGAACACAAAACCCGATCTGTCGCAATTTCAAGAGAAATTGGTATGATTTGTGAGAACAGAAAATGCTCGTAGAGTTCATTTCACCAAACCCTGTCTCACGATTGATTTAGGATTGCTATATCAACAATGAGATAAGTAGAATCATCGTTTCTTTATTACTTTTTGCCATAGTTGATAACGCACGTATTGAGTCAATTTGGGTCTAGTCTAAAGGCGTTTTGATCGCAACATCGCGATCGAGTTGCACATATTTGGCTTTATAAACTGTGCCAAAGCCTCCATCCCCCAAAACACCAGTAATCAGGTATTTTTCACCTTGCAGTTTTTCCCCTACTTGCCAACCCATAGCTTTATTCCCAAATATAAGCCTCAGTAACACCTTATTTTGTTCAGATACGATCTTAAACAAGTCTTCCCTCAAATTACCATGTCACAAGCTGAAAATTTTCGGCATTGCACCGTTTATCCTGGTCATGAGTTGGTTGCCACCCGCCGTAAAATGCTACGCAATAATCTGATGTCGCCGATCGATCGAGATCGCCTTGTGGCGCTTCTAGAGGAAATGCAGATCGATTCAGCAAGTACGTGCTGAGGATCTGAGTGTGGCTGAATGGGTGAGCTTAAATGAGGCGATTCTTGCAATGTAAGAACGCAATATTTGGGCATAAATCTTCGCAATCGCACGAAGCTTTGATTGGTTATACTTTGATGCGATCGCAATTTTTCTATACGAGAACTGTTCGCTAATAACTATTCACCGATCCCCGACTGCTCTAAGCTCCAAAATATTCATAGAAAGTTCTCAAGGTTAGCCGTGCAGATTACAAACTACGATCCAGGTGATTTTTACGATGAGCTGTTTATCGCCGCAGGTCAGCCCCGCCCTGAAGCAACGCAGTTGGTTGAAAAAATTAATGCCCTAAACGAAGGAGAACTGATCCAGCGACAGCAGGCGGCGAGTTTGGCGTTGTTTAAACTAGGCGTGACTTTTAATGTCTATGGCAGCGAGCAAGGTACAGAAAGGGTTTGGCCGTTTGACATTATTCCGCGCATTATTCCAGCGCAAGAGTGGCTGTCACTCGAAAAAGGCTTAAAGCAAAGAATCTACGCGCTTAATTTGTTTTTAGCCGATATCTATGACACCCAAAAAATTGTTAAAGATGGCATCATTCCCTCAGAACTGATCGAATCTGCCTCTGGATTTCAGCGAGCTTGCATCGGACTCAAACCGCCTAAAGGGGTTTGGTGTCATATTACGGGTACTGACCTCGTCCGCGATCGCGCAGGTTCCATGTACGTACTTGAGGATAATCTGCGTTGCCCTTCGGGAGTTTCCTACGTGCTGGGCAATCGCCGCATTATGAAAAGCACGTTCCCACAGGTGTTTAGCAAAATGGATATTCGCCCTGTTGAGGAATATACCAGTCATTTATTGGAATCTCTGCTCAATCTGGTGGATGATGGTATTTCCGATCCCAATGTGGTCGTTCTCACTCCAGGTATCTATAACTCCGCCTATTTCGAGCATTCCTTTTTGGCGCAACAGATGGGTGTGGAGTTGGTGGAAGGACGAGATCTGGTGGTTATGGATGGCTACCTCAAAATGCGAACCACCAAAGGATTTCAGAGGGTAGATGTGATCTATCGACGCATTGATGATGACTTTATCGATCCGTTAGCCTTTCGTCCAGATTCTTTGCTAGGGGTTCCTGGTTTGATGGAAGTTTATAAGTCGGGTCGGGTGGCGATCGCCAATGCCTTAGGAACGGGAGTCGCCGATGACAAAGTGATTTATTCCTTTGTACCTGAAATGATTCGCTATTACCTCGATGAAGAACCTCTCTTAGCGAACGTACCGACCTATTTATGTTGGGAAGAGAAGCAACAAGCCCATGTTCTCGCCAATCTCGATAAGCTCGTGGTCAAAGCCGCAAATGAGTCGGGTGGCTACGGTATGCTGATTGGACCTCATGCCACAGAGCAAGAACGTCAGGAGTTTGCCGTCAAAATTAAAGCAAATCCTCGGAACTATATTGCCCAACCTACGCTCTCCCTCTCCCGCGTTCCAACCTTAATCGACGACTGTCTCGAAGGCTGTCACGTTGACCTGCGCCCCTATATTCTTTACAGCAAAGAAATCTTTGTAAACCCCGGTGGGCTTACCCGCGTGGCACTTAAAAGAGGTTCCTTAGTAGTAAACTCTTCCCAAGGTGGGGGCAGTAAAGATACTTGGGTACTAAATTCCTAGCTCGTTCCTAAATAACCTGAGTTCGGGTTAAGGATTTCGGAACAAAGCAAGCCGACTTGCTGGAACCGAGGGGTTCGATCCCCCTGCCCGATAGGGCATCCCCCTTGAAAAAGGGAAGTGGGTTCTCCCCCCTTTTTTCAAGGGGGGCTGGAGGGGATCCTTGGGATGTATAGCGTTTCAGGTTTTCTTATCCCAACTGACGTTATACAAATTTCTCTTGAATTTGCGACAGATCGGATTTTGTGTTCCGCGCAGAGCGCGGTCTTTTCAAAAAGATGCGTTGCATCATTTTTTGAAAATGGTATTAAATACTTTGTTGTTGATAGGCTAAATAGATTGCCTCTAGGAATACATCGTCGGTAATGCCAGACATGGAACCCTCTAGTTCGATAATATTTTGAACTTGACTGGCTAGCTGTCGACTCAGTTTGAGCTTGGCATTGATTTCCATCACCTTGCGCCGTTGCAGATATTCGCGAATTACGGCAAAGTCATCGGGGATGAGCGCCGCGATCTTTGTGGTTACTAGCAAGCGCTCAGCGATCGCCTGCGCTTCTTTCGACAAGGGAAAATTCGCCGCAGCCACGAGCCGATCTTCTTGAATCACCAGCGTACCTGCGACCCAATCGCCTAAGCGCTTTTCTTTTGCCCCTAACATAATGCACCATGCCCCAAGCGAAAAGAGGTCATCTACAGGGCGCAGTAAGGCTCTTAAGGCTGCTTGCTGGAGTCCAGTGGGTCTGCCATCTTCACGAATCACCCGAATTTTTGTCCAGCGTTTACCTGGGGTCTGACCTTGCCACAGGGTTTCAAAATAGACAAAGTAGCCCACATAAACAGCGAATCCCAGCAAAAAGGCGATCGCGGCAATCCATTGGCGAGAAGCATTCCCTTTCAATATAGGTAATTGCGTGGACGCGATCGCCCAGCAGGTGAAAACCACCGCTAAGATGATACCCCAGATTAAATAGTCGATCGCCAGAGCAAGGGCGCGATTGCCAATCCCTGCCAGCGTGAATTCTAGCTCGACACTTTCAGGGGTACGCAGTGTGATTCGGTTAAACAGGCGCATACAAAAAATAGAATTTGGGCAATAACTTAGCGATCGCGGAGTTGCAGATCGATCCCCTCACGACGACTGCGAAGATCGTAATACATAACCGCTTTAATCGATTGCCAGAAAGGCAACACAATCACCCCACCCAACAGGCTGATCAGAATATTAACGATGTAAACAATCCAGAAGGCGAATGAATTGGCAGGGATCAAGCGCAGGAAGTAACTAGGTAGATAGTTGGTGATTGCCTGAATTGGAATGGTGACGAGGAATGCGACAAACACGATCAGTTGCACTCTGCCTACCGCAGTAGCAGTGAGGTCCCAACTTCTTTGGACACCTTGGCTGGAACTCAGCTCAGTCTCAACGGCTAGGGGCACTTCGGAAATACTCCAACGGGTGTAGTACCAAACCAAACCCAAGATCGCGGCAATAATAATCACAATAAATATAGGAGACTGGTTGAGTGGAGATCTCGATCCAACACTCAAAACTCCCGCGACAATTCCACCAGCAAAAGAGAATAAAAAATAAAGTCCAAACAGACGCAACCCAACTTCTAACCCAGCAAGGAAGAACGTCCACATGCGGGGGTACACTTTTTTCCCAGCATCACTCGCACTTTCTGGTTGGTTTGCCATCTCTTGATATGCCAGGCGCGAAATTAATGCCGAGTTCGCTAGATATTTGGCATTGCAGTACAAAACGATAAATAACAAAATAGGAATGAGTAGCGGTGCGATCGCGCTAAACCGCCCAACGATTTGAAAGAGAGGACCTAAGCTTGGGGGCAACGATCCGTTTGCACTGAGGATAGAGCTAAAGGAACGAAATAGGAGACTCAAAAATGAAAAATATAGTGCTAGGGCTGCAAAGACAGCAGGTAAAAACCAAAGGTTCGCTTTGATCGCGATCAGAAAATATTGTTTCAGATTAGAGCGATAGAGGACTAGTCCTGCACTGACCACATTACCAACATTAAGGGGTCTAACTGGGCTGGGGAGAGGATTAGACATGCGTTTGCCAAGTATGATGTGAATTGACGACGATCTCAGGTAATTTTAATTCTAAGCGGGATGCGGTAGGAAAAGTTCATGAATCTAAAGCGTTGGATTGCGCGGCGAGAGCCTCAGTGGCAGCAGTTAGATACTTTACTCAAGCAAGCCGAGACCAAGGGGCTAAAGTCTTTACGTGCCGAGCAAATTCGCCAGATGGCAAGTCTATATCGCTCTGTGTCAGCCGATCTGGCGAGAGCCAAGACCAACGAGCTAGGGAATACGCTGGTTCAAGATTTGCAAGCACTGACTTCGCGTGGGTACAGTCAGGTCTATCAGGGTTCCAGAAGGCAAGAAAGTCAAGCAATTGCCAACTTTTACCTTTGGCAGTTACCTGCAACCATCCAAAAAAATTGGGTTTACATTGCCCTGTCTTTTGCGATTTTTTTACTAGCTGTCTTAATCGCTTGGTGGTTCGCTTGGCAAGATCCGACATTTATGGCTGCGCTTGTGCCTCAATCTTTAATTGCTAAAGTGAGAGATAAGCGCGAACTCTGGATGGGATCGATTTTGGGTTACGAACCCTTGGCATCTAGCGGAATCATGGTCAATAACATGGCGGTCTCTTTTAAAGCTGTGGCAGGCGGAATTACGGGTGGTGCTTTTACTGCCTATCTTTTGTTTTTTAATGGGCTGCTGATCGGCGCGATCGCTACCCTCGTCAGCCAATACGATTTGGCCTATCCCTTTTGGGCGTTTGTATTTCCCCATGGTTCGTTAGAGTTGCCCGCCATCTTTTTTGCAGGTGGGGCAGGATTGCTGATCGCCAGAGGATTGCTTTTCCCTGGGAAATATCGCCGTGCCGATGCCCTGCGAATCTATGGCTATGAAGCCGCACAGTTGGTATTGGGTATTGTGCCCATGTTGTTTATTGCGGGGGCGATCGAGGGCTTTTTCTCCCCAAACCCTGCGATTCCAGAGCCGTTTAAATATTTGACGGGTTCGCTCCTCTTTGCTCTGTTGATTATCTATTGCCGCCGCGTCAAAGTTGATTCCTCGCTTTGAGTAAAAGATAGCGATCGACCAAGCGATCGCTAATTAGATTGGCAGGGGCATCTAAAACCAGCACGCCCTTACGTTGCAGGTTGGCAAAGGCTAGTTGGCGCTGCGTTAGCAAATCTAGGGCGACAGCGCGACTATAGCCCGCCATCACGTCGGCAGCAAGGGCATTGGCTTGCAGGTCAATCTGGGGATCGCGCAGGGTGACGCAAAAGGGGAGGTAGCGAGGAACCAGCCGACTGAGCGCTGCCAGTAACTCTGAAGAAGCGATCGCATCGACAATATCGGTAATAATCACGACCAGAGCGCGACGGGTCTGCTGATTGACCACCGTCGTGACCGCATTGAGGTAGTCGGGTTCTAAAAATTCTGGTTGTAGGGGTGTCAAGCGTTCAATTAGTTTGTTCAGATGCGTTTGACCGCGCTCTGGGGGAATCCAAGTATGCATTTGGCGATCGAACACCCCGACACCGACGCGATCGCCGCGATGCAGTCCCGCTAGAGCCAAAGATAGGGTGGCATTTAAACCCAGATCGAAGCGCTGCATTCTGCCAATGTTTGCAGTCATCAAGCGACCGCGATCTAACAAAATAATCAGCGTTTGTTCCTGTTCGGGTTCCAAGACGCGCACGAGAGGACGGCTGCGCCGAGCGGTGGCTTTCCAGTCAATCAGACGCGGATCGTCGCCAATACTGTATTCGCGCAACTCGGCAAATTCGGTTCCCATGCCCATCCGTCGCACCTGTCGGATCGAACCCGTTGATTGCAGCGTCAATGGAATCGTTAGCGATCGCAAAGCCAAAAGATCGGGATAGACCGCAACTTTTTGACTGGCTTCTACCGTCCAATCATGCCAAGCCAACTGCCACCGACCGAGCTGGCGTACTTGGATATTGCCCCAGTCGTACTCGCCCCGCCGCAGAGGGCAGACGGTGTAGCTCAGATCTTCAGTGTGATTGGCTGGGAGTGCGATCGCTAAAGATTCTACCGACACGCCAAAAACTTGGGGATAGCGATCGCGAATCAGAACCGTAAATTGTTGCGCCCGATCGCTGCCATGTCCCGATTTTACTGAAATCGTTACGGGGTTATCGCGACCGATGGAGAGGCGACTGAGATGTTGGCGCGACACCTCAACGCGATCGCGCTTTACACACTGGGCATCCCATAAGGCAGTGCCCAAAATTGCCAGATCGCCGAGCAAAATTAGCAGAACCGATAGGGGGATGCGAATGTCTTCAGGGGTGAGTATGGCGATCGCGACGGCGATCGCGGCGACACCAAGGAACAACCAATAGGTGCGTCGGGCGGGGATCAATGCAGGGATTAATGTTGCCATCATCGGGGTACAGCCACCTGCGCAAGCAATCCTTTAATCGTGGCATCGATCTGCAAGCCATCGAGTTGAGCTTCGGGGCGCAGGATCAGACGGTGGCGCAGCAGGGGGAGGGCGATCGCTTTGATATCGTCGGGCGTGACAAAATCGCGCTGCTCTAGCCAAGCATGGGCTTTACTCGCCAACAACCAAGAGACCGCTGCCCTCGGCGAAGCCCCCAATGCCAAATCGGGATGCTGGCGGGTGCGCTGCACGAGCGCCATCAAATAGTCATAGATCGGCTCCTGTACCTTAATCGCTTTCACTTCTTGTCTGGCAGCCAAACAATGTTCCACCGATGCTACGGGTTTGAGTTTGGCGAGATCGAGTCTGCGCACGGCTGAAGCCGATTCGCTATTGACGAGCATTTGGCGTTCGGCGATCGCATCGGGGTAAGCCACGATCAGTTTGAACAGAAAGCGATCGAGCTGAGCCTCGGGCAGAGGATAGGTTCCTTCAAATTCCAAGGAGTTCTGCGTGGCGATTACCCAAAATAGGTCAGAGAGGGGCAAGCTCGTGCCATCTAGTGTCACCTGCTGCTCCTCCATCGCTTCTAACAGGGCGGCTTGGGTTTTGGGTGGCGTGCGGTTGATCTCATCGGCTAAGAGAACTTGGGTAAAAATGGGGCCCTTCTTCAGTACGAATTCACGGCTATTTAGATCGAAGATATTTGTCCCCAAAATGTCCGTCGGTAAAATATCTGGCGTGAGTTGAATGCGGCGAAATTCTGCCTTTAAGAGACTGGCTAAGACCTTGACGGTTAGGGTTTTTCCCGTTCCTGGTACGCCCTCTAAAATCACATGCCCTCCCGATAGAAGCGCCACTAAGAGCTGGTTAACGATCGCAGTTTGACCGAGCACGACTTGACTGAGGGCTTGACTGAGTTTGGTAAATACACCGTGAATTTCGCTCATAATTGCTTTTAATGTTGCTGAAACAATTCTAAAACCTAGGGTTAACTAGGGCAGGTATTTGCGGACAATTTGCAAGTTTGACAACCAGATTTTTAACTCTGGTTCGCTCACCTTACGAGGGCGATCGCTAAATTGCAGTACGGACGCCAGCTCATTCGCAGGACGCTGGGTTTGTTGCATCCAAGCCTGAATGATGGCTTGGCGATCGAGCAGGGTTTGCCCTCCCAACCCCAAGGCTTGCTGGATGCGTAACTGTTCGGCTTTGCCCACGACCTCTAAAACAAACTCGCTGTTTTGTGCCTTATATAGAACCGCAGCCATCGCCTGAATATAGGCAGTACTGTTATCAACAGCGCGCGATTCGGGGATGACGGGTGCGCCAAAGCGACGATTTTGCGCAACAATCAGCACTAATAGCACCACCGCTAGTTGCAAACCCACAGGCAGCCAAGGGGTTTTGAGCAGGTATGACTCCCACTGGGTCTTCCCTTCCTTAACGAGTACATCCCGATCTTTATAGCCGTGGATATACTCATCTACCAGCACGCGGTTGCCATCTTGCGCGACCAACTGTGCCAAAAATTCGTAATTGCCGATCGCATCTTGATAGGCATTGGCGGCGAGATATGGCGTCGAGACAAGGATGAGTTGACCTTTCCCCTGTTTTTGAGAAACGGCAACCGCACCAAATTCATCGCTTAGCAATTTCTGAGGGATTGCGTCCGAGCTAAGGAGTTTGAGATCGAGGTTTTTAGGAAACCGCCGCGTTGTTTCAATCGTAACCAAACCCGCTTTACTATCTAGTTTTTGACTAAAAGCAGCTTCCGTAGGAGGGGCGCTAACTCCCAAGATCACCAGTCGATTCCCCTTTGCGACCCAAGATTGCTGAGAATAAATTGCGCTCTCCTCTGAGACTAGCCTGTTCATCACGCGCACCAATGTTGTCGGTTTACCAACTGGCAACTCTTGAAGCGATCGCTGCCAGCGTTGCATCTTCACGCCGCGCTTTTCCATAAAGGCATACCATGCCCCATAACCACTGGGCGTATTGCTATAGCTAGAACCTTGGCTAGTGGGGCTTTCAGCCGTAGCACTCAAGAGCGTCAATAGAACGAACGCCACCAGTGCGATCGCGGCGATCGTCCACCAACGTTTAGAGATTTTAGCGATCGGATTCTCTTGCATCTTAACTTGCACCCCTTGGGGTGAGGTTGTTCAAGTGACGTTCCACCTCTCGATAGGCTTGCTGACAGCGCTCAAAGGTCTCGGCTGAAATGGCAGCATTGCCAAACCACAGTTGCTCGTGGGTCGCGATCAGAACTTGGCAGGGTTGGGACTGGGGAATTTCGTGAAGGAGGTTTAGATACTCGCGATCGGTGCGACTGGCTTGACTGGCAATCAACTCGGCATCGCTGAGGCGCTGTAACAATGCCATATAGAGGGCACGGCAAGCACTGCCATAATTGCCCTCTGCCTGCATCCGCTGGGCTTGCTGCAACCAATCGGCTAGGGAATATATCGTTTGCGTAGGATCCTCTTGAAGTGCCAGCTTTTGGCGATTTGGACTTGAAAAAATCAGTGACAGAATATAGGGGCGCACCAGTTTATAAATCTGCCATAACAGCCACGCTACCACCAAACCAAAGATACCCCAACCGATCGCGAGGAGTATGTCTCCTAACCAGTCAGGTGCAACACCAAGCGACTTAGACGCTTGAGATAGCAAAGGTCTAAATTTCAGCTCCAGCCATTCGCCAAAGCGTTGTTGCATTTGCTGGATCTGCCAACCAAAACTAGTTTTATCAAAGGAATTTGCAGACATAGCAGACGGGGCTTTAGCGATTTCAGCAGCAGAAGCGATCGGGCTCTAACTGCGTAGTTTACATATGGGATGATAATAAGCCACAATCAGGCGTTTGAACTTGAAGAAATCAAAATACTTGACTGGGCGATCGCCTGTTAACACCAAGTTCCATTCAGACAGAAAATTCTCTCCATCAGCAAATTACCGTCAAAATTGAAATCTGCAATTTTTGAACTGTCAAATAGTTACCAAAGAAGGTCTAGATCGGTATGTCAATAGTAATTCAAGCGTTGTTACTCTTTATGACAACCATTTATCAGGCGATCGCTTGCAAACTTGAGGATCGCAAGCCACCCCTCGGCAAACGATATGACGTGGGCGGCTATCATTTACATCTTTATGTTAAAGGAGAAAAGAATCCCACCATTCCCACCATCATTCTCGATCACAGCTTAGGAGGCGTTGAAGGCTATCTTTTGATAGAAGCGTTGGCAAAACTCGGACAGGTCTGTATCTACGATCGGGCGGGTTATGGCTGGAGCGATCGCAGTCCTCATGCTCGAACGAGCGATCGGATTGTCACGGAGTTGGATGTTCTACTCACCCAAGCAGGAATTGTTCCTCCCTACATTCTGATTGGCGATTCTTTTGGTAGTTACAACGTGCGATTATATGCCCATCGATTTCCAGAAAAAGTGAAGGGGCTCGTACTCACCGATGGAGTGCATGAAGTGGGAATGCTGAACATGCCTTTGTCGTTAAAGGCTTTGAAACTCTTTTTTGTAGCTGGTTTTGTGATGTCTATTTTTGGCTCAGCGCTTGGGATAATTCGACTCTTGAAAACAGGCAAAGTCTTTGAAGGGCTCAAGCCTGAATTGCGAAAGTTACCGAAGGATGCCCTCAATCCTGTAAAACGTTCCTTTTGTCGCCCGAAACACTGGATGACCATGAGTCAGGAGATGTTAAGCCTAGATGCTAGCGCTCATCAGGTCAGTGCGGCAAACCAGTTCGGTGCGATGCCTATGGTCAGCATTCAAGCCAATTCTTTTTTCCAACCTTCGTTTTGGACTGCTTTGATACCCCTGCAAAGTGCGAATCGCTTACGGGAGAAAATGCATCTAGAACTTCTAAAACTGTCAACCGATTGCGTCCATCTTCAAGCGGATAAAAGCGGTCATTTTGTCTGGGTCGATCGCCCTGATATCATGATTGATGCTGTAAAAATTGTTTTAGAGAAAGTCGATCCTGTACGATCGCATTCTGTAGGGGAACTGAGTGAAAAATTAGAATAGTGATTATTTGTATCTAGAAGCTAAGGGACTCGCAATTTAATAAGATACCAATTAATCAGATCCAAACTTTTGAGTTTTGGTCAACTGGTCGGCATTGATGGGGAATTCTCAGTAGGATCGATTCTATAGCCATCCTTTATTGGTCTTGAACGGTGAAAAGCTTGGATCTCATACCAATTTAAAGACCGAGGGTAACAGATCTAGCATGTAGTTAAGGATTAGAGTGTCTTGCATTTCCTATCTGTTGCTTTCACCAATTAAATTGGTATCAGTTTGAACCGCAACATAGCGTTCACAAACAATTTGAGACTGCTATATAAGCTAGATCCCGTCTGTGTAATTACGATGGTCTCTTGGGGATGGTGTGGCAAAGTCCCACCCAGCTATCCTGACTAATTCACTATTCTTAATCTTTCCGATCGCAAAATTACGCCTGTCTTATTTCCGACAATCAACGTAGTGCCCTGATTTTCAGAATCTTCTCCGATTTTAGAGCGCAATTCATAGGAATATTCTCCATTTACCCATACTGTGCGGCATATTCCAAATTGACAAGATGCTTTTCCATTACGTAAAAAAATACACTTCCCATCGCGATCGCATCCGTAATAGGTGAAACTGCCCGTGCCGTTTACGCCCGACCATGGTCGTTCGCTACCTACCGTGACTCTCCAATCGTTATTGGCATAGGTTGTGTCCTCTGCCATAACTGAGGATGTCGCGATCGCGCTGATTCCTAAAACGGTTAAACCAGCAATCAAAACTCGAAGCGTTGAGGTTAGAACCATAGAAAGATATTTCATAGATCTTACAAAAAGTTGAATTGCGAGTGCTTTTCAATTTCTGGTACGCCACCGCTTAAAATTATAGTAAAGGCAAAAAAGAACTTTTGTCTATGCCCCACATTCTATGGCATATCTAAACTTGAGCATGTGGACTTTAACTGAAATTTAACTTCCTATTTTTGAGAGAACTATCCATGATGATTTCCATGTACAAAGCTTCAGTACCTGTCCTGATTCGCAACTTGAATAATCTCGTGACGATTTTGGAAAAAGGTGCTGCCCATGCTGAAACCAAAAAAATTGACCCCACCGTCCTAATTAATATGCGTTTGTTCCCTGATATGTTTCCTTTGTCGCGGCAGGTTCAAATCGCCTCAGATATTGCCAAACGCGGAGCCGCTCAACTAGCGGGACAAGAAGCTCCTAAGTATGAGGATAACGAAACAACTTTTCCCGAACTGATCGATCGCGTTCGCAAAACGATCGCTTACCTAGAAACGCTGACACCCGAGCAAATTGACGGTTCGGAAGCCAAGTCGATTACTATCCCCATGCGCGAAACTTCTCTCACCCTTGAGGGATTGCCATTTCTGTTTGGCTTTGTGCTGTCTAACATTTATTTCCATATCACGACGACCTATAACATTCTCAGACATTGCGGTGTAGAGCTTGGCAAAAAAGACTTTTTAGGAAGCCCCTAGTCATCGCTTTCATCATCTTCCCAACCGCAGACCGAACATCGCCAATGTAAAGGTGGTAGCCTCAACCGCGAAAAGGAATGATTGCAATCGGGGCATTTGCCCGTAAAAATGGGATGCCAAAACCATTCATCCATATGCTGCTCGCGGTAATGCTCGGGATTTTCTGGCTCCCATAGTTCGGCTGACTCAAAATCGGGGCAAGTTTTACCGCTTGGCCCCGCTGGATGAACGGCACAGACGAGATAGTTTGTCCGAGAATAAAGATTACAGCGATCGCATTCTGGCAGTTTCATGAAAAAATCTTGATTCAGTGATTAGATTGTCGGTCATTTTAGCAAGCTAATCTCTATCATTGGCTGCTTATTCCTCAATGATCCATATCATACAATCGATTTATGAATAATTCCTGATACCATGACAAAATAAAGCGAATTGAGAACGTCAACAAAACGAGAGGAAGGGGTTGAAACTGCTGAAGCGATCGCTGCTTACTATAGGTGAGTCTTCTCTATAACTTTAGGTTGGATTGAGGCTCAAAATCCAACGACTGCATGGGTTACGCTCCGTTAACCCATCCTACGAATCTATACTATACAGGAGCTAAAGAATATGTGTTTTGAAGTAAAAATTACTGATGTTTTCCATCTTTCTTCTCGATTTACTGTTTTTGTGGGACCGGTAATTGGAGCGAACGAGTTAATTAAGAGTGGACAAAAAGTAAAATTATTAATTGATGGTTCGTATGTTCAAAATCTAAAAACTCATGGCGAGTGGATTGGATCGCCCAAACATCCTAAAGGCTATCGCTCAATATCTACTCTCGATTCAGTTTCGCTTACATCTGATTTTGTAAAAGCTCATGACTGTACTTTAGTAGGCATCTCCTGAAGAGTAACGTAGAGTGCATTCATGAAATGAAGCGAACCAAATGGAACTTAACCTGTTGTTCCAACGATCGCTATGCAAATATGCAAAGAGGTTCCTAGACTGATAAGCGATCGCATCTCATTCACAAGAGCGATTTTCTAGAGATAAGCAAGAGATTCCTTTCAGGATACATGCCGCCGCTTATACTTCATCAGGGTCTAACCCAAGTGACCTGAGCTTTTCGGCAAGCCGTTGAGCTTTTTGTTCGGCTTTCTCCTTAGCCAGACGTTCCTGCTCGGCAGTTTCCTTATCCGTTAGATATCGCTTCCCAGTGCGATCGTATAAATATAACCACTCTCTCGTCCAACCAGTGTTTTCTCTAACTTCACAGCCCAGCCCTAGTTGAATCTGTTCCAACCAAACTATCTCTTGCTGGCGATCGCTTAGTAACACATACTCACCATTTACAAGTTGGTAGATTTCTAATGGCAAACGATCCTTATAGGCTCGCTTTTTTGTTGTCAGGGGATTGTAGACGATATAGTACAAAACTCCCATTTCTTGATAGGTAGTTAGCTTTTTTTCATACTCGCTGTTATAAGTTTCTGAAATCACCTCTAGAGCGAGTATGGGCATGATATTTGCTTCTTCCCACAGGACATAGCTTAAACGCCCGCCCTCACTTTTGTGCCTGGGTACGCCTAAAGCTAAGAATCCATCAGGCACGATCGCAGGTGTGCCAGCGTTATAGTGAATTGCCATATCGACACCAAAAAACCAATCCTGCTTTCCTTCCCAAATGCGCCTTAAGAGATTGAGAATGAAGTTGGGGATATCGTTTTGGAGTTCGTTGTCCACAGGGGTATCGTCTGAGTGAGGAAGTTGCTCAGACGTTGGTAGTTGTAGTTTGGGGTCATAGGAAAGATGAATCATGACTTTCCTGCATGAATCAAGATTAGTCCTCATTATGCCATATCTAAAACTGTATCTATCCTTACTTTTTACGCCATCTCTGAAACCATGTTTAGTAGCGTGGGGTGGGCATTGCCCACAAAATTATCATTTTTTAAAAACAGTGATAGCGTAGGGTTCGTTCATGCAATGAAACGCACCAAATGGAACTTAACCTGTTATTCCAACGATCGCTATGCAAATATGCAAAGTGGCTCTTATTAATCAAAGCGACCAACTTCTATACCATCTTGCCGAACGATCAACTCTAGAGTCAAGGTACTGGCAGTAAAAATCGTTTCCTTTGCCACTGCCTGAATTTCAAAAGGTGATTGGAGCGTGCGAATTTTCTGTAGTAGGTTATTTAAAGCTTCTGGAGAGAATGTACCAACTTTGCCTGTAATCGGGTCAGCCAAAACTCCTTCCCTTCTTGCTCGAAAACTTACCAGTAAGAATAATTGCTCTACTCTAGAAGCTAGTTCTCGTTCTGAAAGATTGGGCTTAAATTGTAATGATGCGATCGCTTCGCCCTTTGTGAAAACTTGCCGATTGGGCGTTATATCTGCCGAAATCATGATTGCAGTTTCACGTTTCAAGTAATTGCCCGCCGAAAGAATTCGCACCACGTAGCTGCGACCGTCACTAATTTTGTCAATCAAAGCATCGACCTGTGCTTGCGTAACTCGAATGACGCGATCTTGGGGCGCTTGACCGGGTAAAAAGTCTAACAGGGCGCGACTATTTTGTTCGGCTTGCAGTAAAAGCTGATTGGTGGCTTCGCGTAACTCATCTCGGCTTAGCTTGGGACGAATTACACCGATCGCCAGCAGTTGGTCAGACAAAATCGCCACGTTACCCGTTCGCAGGGCTTGAATGCTTGCCAGTAGCTGATCGCGGCTCGTTTCTAGCGAAGAAACTTCGGTGATTAATTGGGTGCGTTGCTGCTCGATCGCTTTCAAGCTGGTTTCTGACTCAGCTACCTTTTGACGCAGGCTTTCACGCTCTGTGGTGATACGAGCAAGGTCGTTGGTCAGTTGGTCGCGCTCTTGGGCTAATTTCTGACTTTCTGCTTGTAATTTTTCCTGCTCGGCACTAAGACTTTGGACGCGATCGCGCAGGGTTGCTTCTTGCTCCTGTACTTTTTGCAGTTCGGTTTGAGCCTCTTGAAATTTGCCTTCGACCAGTTTGAGCTGGCTTTGGGTTTGAGATTGCCTTAATAGGGCTTGGGCGAGGGATTTATTGATTCGATCGAGGCGTTGTTGCGCTTGCCCCTGCTCTGTCCTTGCTGTATTTAGTTCTTTTTCGACTTTCAGCTTTTCTGCCTGGGTATTGCTCAGATCGGCACGAATACTTTCTAGCTGAAACAATCCATCTCTGAGTTGGCTGCTGCTTGCCAGCAAAATACCCAGAGTAGAAGCCGCGATCGCACCGCCCGTAACAATTGTCACCAGAGTGGCTGTGTTACGGGGTCTTAGATTAAAAATGCTTAGGCGGGCCCTGCCAACTTTAGAACCGATCCGATCGCCTAGCGTTGCGATGATGCCACCCAAGATCAAAATCGCCAGTATGAGCGTGTAGCCAGCCATTCAATTCCTTACACCAGTTAGGAAACAATCTTAGCAGTTCAGCCTCTTGAATGGGTTTAAATTAAAACCGATAAAAAAAGTCGGGTATATTTGACGACTATTGACAGGTTGTGTTATGTTGCGAATAACTCAAAAAGTAAAGTTAATTCCTCATAATTAATCTCACCACTAAACAGTTAGCCCAAGCAGTTATAAAGCCATGACAAGCGCCACCCAAAACTCTCGCTATACCAGTGAAAAGGTCTCCACCTTTAGCGGTCTGAAATGCAAAGAATGTGGAGCAGAGTACGAAGCCAAGGCAATGCACGTCTGCGAATTTTGCTTTGGTCCTCTAGAAGTGGCTTACGATTACGAAGCGATCTCCGCCAAAGTCACCCGCGAAAGCATTCAAGCAGGACCTAACTCGATCTGGCGTTACCGTGATTTTTTACCCGTCGAGACTGACAACTATATCGATGTCGGCACGGGCATGACTCCTTTACTGAAAGCTTCCCGTCTAGCGCGTAGATTGGGCTTAAAGAATCTCTACATCAAAAATGATGCCGTCAACATGCCCACCCTCAGTTTCAAGGATCGGGTGGTATCTGTAGCGCTGAGCCGCGCCCGAGAATTGGGATTTAGCACGGTTGCCTGTGCCAGTACGGGGAATTTGGCAAACTCGACCGCAGCGATCGCCGCCCATGCAGGACTCGACTGCTGCGTATTTATTCCCTCCGACTTAGAAGCAGGTAAGGTGCTGGGCACTGTAATCTATGCCCCCAAAGTATTTGCCGTACATGGCAATTACGATCAGGTCAATCGCCTTTGCTCTGAGGTAGCCAATACCCATGGTTGGGGATTTGTAAATATCAACCTGCGCCCCTACTATTCTGAAGGTTCCAAAACCCTCGGTTACGAAGTGATCGAACAACTGGGTTGGAAATTGCCCGATCACATCGTTGCTCCCCTCGCTTCTGGGTCGCTATTTACCAAGATTTACAAGGGCTTTCAAGAATTTGTCAAGGTTGGCTTAGTCGAAGGCAAGGATGTGCGCTTTAGTGGCGCTCAAGCCGAAGGCTGCTCTCCCATTGCCGCTGCTTTCCGTGATGGACGTGATTTTGTTACTCCTGTCAAGCCTAAAACCATTGCCAAGAGCATTGCGATCGGTAACCCTGCGGATGGTATCTATGCGATCGATATCGCACGCAAGACCAATGGCAATATTGAATCTGTCACCGACGCTGAGATTATTGAAGGCATGAAGCTGCTTGCCGAAACCGAAGGTATCTTTACCGAAACTGCTGGTGGCACGACGATCGCCGTTCTCAAGAAACTCGTCGAAGCTGGCAAAATCGATCCCGATGAAACCACGGTGGCATACATCACGGGTAACGGGCTAAAAACGCAGGAAGCCATTCAAGGCTATGTGGGCGAACCCTTACAAATCGAACCCAAGCTGAACAGCTTTGAACGCGCTCTAGAACGCTCTCATACCCTTGAGCGCCTAGAATGGCAACCCGTTTCGGTCTAATCTAAATTTTATCTTCAAAACTCTATGGTAGGAGTGATTCCCAAGTCCCTCCTTTTTTGCTTGTGCGATCGCTGGCTAGGGCAAAAGTCTTATCTTTGCCCTAGGATTCCGAACTATCTATTTGCTGTCTCAACCACTGTCTAATTGCAGGCGGTACTGTCGTGAAGTGAATATAGCATTTGGTAAAATTCTCAGATCGATCGCTTACTTCTGGCAGATTCCATTCAGGAACTCCTGCTGTTTCTGGGCTGAGGATTTGACTTGGTGTTTGAACTAACACCTTGGCATAAATCTCGCATTCCCAATCAGAATGAACTTTTGACAAGCGAACCTTGATATTGGTCAGGGGTGGAATCGTCCGATCGCAGAGAACTTCGGCACGGTGTTGAGACAGCTTGCATATACTCCCCTGAAAGGTCTCACTCTCTAGGTGTTTTTCTTCTACAATTCGATATTCAATGGGAATGGGGATTTTGAGTGGGTGAAACTGCTCTTGGCTGTCAAACAAAAAGAGATTGTATTTACCAGCAATACCGCAAACATCATGAATCGTAATCGGATGCTTTACCCCTTTGGGTTCAACCTGCATACTGCCATTAGCCTGGATAATTCCATCGGCATGGGCGTAGGTGCTTTCTGAGACGAGTACCTGTCCTCCTACGGTATAGGATTCAATCCGCGAAGTTAGATTTACCTGACTACCCACAACAGCATATTTGGCACGGGATTGAGAACCAATATTCCCAACCACCACTTCACCTGTATTGATCCCAATTCCCATGGCAATCTGGGGCAATTCCAACTTCTCTAAGGATTGATTGACTGAGACCATTGCCAACTGCATTGCCATCGCACAGGCGATCGCGCGGGGAGCATCATCTTCTCGACAAATCGGCGCACCAAAAATCACCAAAATTGCGTCGCCAATAAATTCATCGATCGTTCCTTGGTACTGGTTGATTACATCTGTCATGGCTCCCAAAAAGACATTGAGAATTTCTACAACCTTTTCAGGAGGTAGTTGCTCCGAGATCGCAGAGAAGCCTCTGAGGTCGCACATGAGAATCGTGACTTTGCGTCTTTCGCCACCAAACTGCAAACCCTCTGGGGTTTCTAATAGGCGAGCAACAACTTCGTCGGTAAGATAGCGGCTAAAATAGGTACGAATTTGGGAAGCCGAGCGAGCGAGGTAACTCGTCACAAAAATACTCGCAGCCCAAGTCGCAAGCAGTGAAGGTGCAATCGGAATCCACCAACCATAGGCAAAAGCGATCGCGGCAATACCCAACAAAACACCACTCACGATCGCCACACGTAAGGCTCGAACTATCTGCAAACCGTTACGCCATAGAGATGGCTCAGCATCTCGTTCAGAATCTACATATCGCCATTGCCAGACTACAATTGCCCCCACGATAGACCAGCCCAAAATCCATAGATATTCCCAAATTTCAAACCAAGTTTTGATCCCGGTTCTCCCTTCCATCGCTGCGCTGAGCAGTTGGCTGACAACTTGGGCGTGAACTTCCACTCCTGGGGTTTGCAAGCGCGGGTTCCCCAATCCACCATCAAGGGGCGTAACGAAAAAGTCTTTTGTGCTGAGGGCAGTGACGCCAATTAACACAACGCGATCGCGCATTAGATCGGGCGGAATCTTTCCTTCTAAGACATCAACCATCGACACAGTACGAAAACCGTTCGGCGATCGGCGAAAATTAATCAAAATTTGATGCCCACCATCATCAGCTCCAATATAACCACCATCATTGCCGCGAAATCTTTCAGGGGTATTAATCGCGTCAGGATAGGGAATGTTAGTGTCGGGTTCAGCCTGTAAGTAAAGCAGGGCAAGCTTTAGTGGAAAACTCAAACTCAAAGATCGATCGGGTAATGGTAAAGAGAGTAAACCTCGTCGTAATTTGTTGTCGCTATCTATGGGTAAGTTGATATTACCAACTTGGTCTAGCTGTTGCAGTTCGGGTGGCGGATTAATGCCTGACCCCTGTATGGTTATGTTTGAATCAATCAGATCGGGCTTTTTCTCAGCCCCAATTAGGATAGGGGTATTTTTGTAAAACGTAACAAGGGCTTGATGACCTGGCTCTATGGGCAAATCTCGCGCCAGATCTAATCCGATCGCTCGTGGTTGTTGCTGCTTTACCTTTTCTAACAACTCAAGCAGTTTGCGATCGTCCATCGGCCATTTTCCCAGCTTTTGAAACGCCAACTCATCAATGGCAACAATCACAATGCGCGGATCGTCAGGCTCAAGCGATCGCCATCGAAACAACTGATCGAGCAGCGACCATTCTAAGGGCTGTAAAAGACCGCTCAGACGCAGGATAACCACCACAAACGTGGCACTCGGAGCCGCAAGTAAAACGCCTCGCCACTGCCAGATTTGTCGCTTAATCCTAGACCACATGAAGCTTCATCAATTTAATCTCAAGCCTTATAGTCGCATTTTTACCAAAGGTCGCATAGCAAGGCGCTCGAGATTTACAGACTTTAATAAATCTACCCATTCAGGTAAAGGCTGTTTGCGGTTTGGGTCTGCTTGCTGAATTTCGGCAAGAATCTTGACCGAATCATACCAAATCCCTAATTTGGCATAGAGGGCAGCACGTTCCAAGGGTGGCACGTTTTCGAGCTGCTTCGATAAGCTAGGGCTGAGTTCGATCCTGTGAACCGTACCAAGAACATCCTTATCCGTGTTGATATCTTTTAGAATAAATTTCCAAGCATAAATTTTATTCACTTTTAGGGCTGGGGCATCAGCAGGCATTGTAAACCCAATCACACCTGATGTACTTTCCACTGGAAATGTCGATTTGTAAATGCGTGTATTTTTCCCAGTAGCATCGACTTCATCGAGTATAAAGGTAGCTCTACTACGAATTTTGGGTACGCTAAAGAAAAAAGTAGGGCGAGCCGATATCGTCAAGGGGGAGGTGTTTAGTGTAGGCTTTGCGTCGGGTATCAAAGCTGATACACAAGTGACATCTATATCTTGAATGCATTCATCTCCTCTAAAAATCCCAGGGATAGATTTACTGAGAATACCAAGATCTTTTGGCGGGATGTATCGTATTTTTTGCCCTTTAGAAACTCCTTTGGTAGCTGCCTGAGCGTATGCAGATTGACTCGGGATTGTTAGAAAATTTAGAGATAAGAGTAGCGAAAAGGTGGAAGCGAAAAGGTAAGAAGATTTAATTGCCATAATGGGTAGCCTTCCATGCAGAGAAAAAATAACTGCTTATAAGGATTATGGGGCAAAATTGCTGGCAGAGATGAGATTGCAACGGCAATCTCGATAGGAAAACCCTATTAGCAGTAAAATTGTTCTTATTCGACCATCTTACTCGAATTTTTACTCGAATTTTTTATTGGGCATAACTGCTATGGCAGGATCGTTATTTGCCGATGCTAGTAAACGACTAGAAGAAGCACTCAAGCACGTCAAAATTACCGAGGATGCCGCCGAGCATCTTAAATATCCAAAAGCGAGCTTGCAGGTATCCATTCCAGTAAGGATGGACAATGGGGCTCTCAAGATTTTTCAAGGCTATCGGGTGCGCTACGACGACACCAGAGGTCCGACTAAGGGAGGAATTCGCTATCACCCGAATGTATGCATGGATGAAGTGCAGTCGCTTGCCTTTTGGATGACGTTTAAATGTGCGGTGTTAGACCTTCCCTTTGGCGGCGCGAAAGGCGGTATTACGCTCGATCCGAAACAACTTTCTAAGTTTGAGCTAGAACGACTCAGTCGCGGCTATATCGATGCGATCGCTGATTTTATCGGGCCTAACGTCGATATTCCTGCGCCAGACGTGCAGACCAACCAGTTGATTATGGGTTGGATGATGGATCAGTACAACATCATTCAAAGACAGATCACGCCTGCAGTGATTACGGGCAAGCCTTTGTCGATGGGTGGCAGCTTAGGGAGAGATACTGCCACAGGGATGGGGGCTTACTACGTGATTGAAACCCTGATGCCACAATTTAAACCCGTACGAGAAACCACTACGGTAGCGGTACAGGGCTTTGGCAATGTTGGTGCGGTGGTAGCCGATCTCCTCTGCGAAGCAGGCTATAAAGTGGTGGCGGTGAGCGACTCTAAAGGCGGCATTTATGCCAAACAGGGACTCGATATCAAGAGCTTGATTCAATTTAAGCAATCTACCCGCGATTTTAAGGCAGTGTATTGCCAAGATTCAGTTTGTAATATTGTCGAGCATGAGCTGATTACAAACGAACAGTTACTGGCTTTGGATGTCGATATTCTCATTCCTGCTGCCTTAGAAAATCAAATCACCGAAAAGAACGCCCATTCGATTCAGGCGAAATATATTGTGGAAGCGGCAAATGGCCCGATTACGCCAGAAGCCGATCTCATTCTCAGCCAAAAGGGAACCTTAATCTTTCCCGATATTCTTGCCAATGCAGGAGGGGTGACGGTCAGCTATTTTGAATGGGTGCAAAATCGCAGCGGGCTGTATTGGACTTTGGATGAAGTCAACAGTCGTCTCAAGCAGAGAATGGTGAATGAGACCAATAAGATTTGGGCGATCGCGCAGAAGCGCTCTATTTCCATGCGAACAGCTGCCTATGTGCACGCGCTCAATCGCATTAGCGAAGCGATCGATGCCAAGGGAACGAGGGATTACTATATGCAATAGCTTGCTTGGCTCTTACAATGTTAACTTTGACCAAACAATGTCTTAAAATGCAATTTGCAAGCTACGCACATAATAAAGTACGGAGAATTAAATTTTGGGCATAGATCTGCGTAGTTATGTTTATTTAGACTATCTACAACGTCAACACGCCGCCTATCTTGGTACAGTGGCAATGGGCTTTTTGCCTTTGCCAGGCGATACTTCCCTATGGATTGAGATTTCACCAGGAATTGAAATTAACCGCATTACAGATGTGGCGCTCAAGTCTACATCGGTGCGTCCTGGGGTACAAATCGTCGAACGGCTATATGGGCTATTAGAAATTCACTCTAGCAGCCAAGGCGAGACTCAAGCGGCAGGTCAGGCGATTTTGCAAATGCTAGGCGTGACAGCAGATATGCGGCTCAAACCCCGCGTCCTATCGAGTCAAATTATTCGCAACATTGACGCCCATCAAACACAGTTGATCAACCGCTTTCGACGCGGACAAATGCTGTTAGCAGGGCAAACCCTTTATATTTTGGAAGTCGAGCCTGCTGCCTATGCGGCACTTGCTGCCAATGAAGCTGAGAAAGCGGCTCACATCAATATTCTAGAAGTGCAAGCTGTAGGGAGTTTTGGTCGTTTATATTTAGGCGGCGAAGAGCAAGACATCATGGCAGGATATGCTGCGGCAATTCAAGCGATCGAGAGCATTTCTGGTAGAGAAAACCCTGCGATCGCGATCGCGGGACGTAAGGAATAACACCACAACCGTTCGGGATAAGAAATTCATGCTACAGACTTTGAGCCGAATCTGTCCACGGTCACGACCGACCGTGCCAACGATCGATCGCCGTCGATCCCAATTTCAAACAAACGATTTTTGCGGTTTAATTGGTAGGCAAGTCATCATGCCGCGATCGCCAACGTTGTGAAAGAAAAGTTCAAGTTTGTTGCTACAGGTTTATGGATATGGCTGAGTTTGTCTGCGATCGCACCCGCATGGGGAGCGAAGATCGATAAAGCTACGGGTTTATCTGCCGAACAATATCGAGAAATGGGCTTAGTCTATCGGCGACAAGAGAAGCTTTCAGAAGCGATCGCAGCCTTACAAAAAGCGGTCGAACTCGACCCCAAAGATGTCTCAGGTAGAGTGATTTTGGGTTGGACGCAACACCTTGCAGGCAAAGAGGAGGAAGCTGCGACTTCTCTATGGGGTGCGATCTATCTGAAACCGCATACAGTGGAAGCGTTTAATGCTTTGGGAATTGTCTATTTAGTGCAGGGCAGTCTGCCTCATGCCGTTATGGTACATAGTTGGGCTGCCCTACTCAAACCAGATAATGAAATTGCTTACTACAACCTCAGTCTGGCTTACCATCGCCAACAACAATACGATCTGGCGATCGCCAATGCAGTCAGAGCCGCCGATCTAGAACCGAGTAACCCCCATCCTTTGGTGGCACTGGCTATTGCCCATTGGGATGCAGGCGATCGCGTTGCAGCCCGTAAAGCCTATCGAGATGCATTACGTGTGGATGGTCGCTATAGTAGCGCGGCATTTCTCGATTATCTTAAGGAAGCAGGGTTTAGCCCCGAGCAAATCCGCATTTCTAAGCAGGTTTTAGGAGCGAGCAACTCATAGAATTAAGTAAGCTTCTAGTTTTCGGTTGCGATCGGCGTGAGCACAAGACTACCATTGACTGGAAAGCCTAACGCGCTGCGATCGCCAAATCGCCAATATTGCTGAAATCGCGTCAAGAAATTCTGTCCGATGATGCCCTGTACGCCCATAATATCGAGTAAATCGTTCTTGATAATTGCTACATCTAAATCTTTTACGACATAGCCCCCTAATTCAAGCTGGGAGAGTTTTGCGGTCTTCGCCTTTTCTGTCCCACAAAATCCCGTGACTTCCACTTCTGGCAGTTCGGCGAGGTTAATCCCTAGTTTTTGGGCAAGGCGTTCTGAGAGAACCACCACATCTGCCCCCGAATCGAGCGCAAATTTAAAGCTACCTTTTCGATCGACCTTTGCCTCCGCAGTCATAATCCCCAGTTTACCGATTAATGGAATGGCACTGGGAATAGAAGATGAAGAACGTGGAAGCAGTTGCAATCGCGAAGCTTTGGGGTCGATCGCCAGATCGTAACTGCTTAAAAAGTCCATACCTAAAACGCCTGACTGCTGTCCAGGAATCGCGACCTTTGGCAATCCCATTCCATTTAATCCAGATACCGTTGCTCGATCTACAGTTAAGTCTGGGAGGGCGTGAATACTTGCCTCTGATTTGGAACAATCATTCCCAACCACAAAATACTTGAGAATCTGCTTAGGGAAAGGAACGCCCTTAATCCCAAGATCCTGAGCCGTCTTTGTATCGATGATCGAAGAAGAAGCCCCCGTATCTAAGAGGAATGTTTGCGGTTTACCGTTGATGCTTACAGGTAAGGTAAACACGGAGCTATTCGGTAGCTTCTGTAAGAGGACTGAAGCCTGACCAATCTGCTTGGGTTGAGGCAATGTTACGCCTGTCAGCTTCATCAATGCGCTCAAGCGTTCCTCCGCATCATCGCGCACTTTGCCTTCAGGCGAAAGCATCACAACTTTCATAAAGCAGTTGAGCGAAGCTGCCTGAGCAGATTCTTGGGTGGCTTGATTTGGGTTCGGAACCTCTTTGCGCATACAGACAACCAGTTGATTGAGCACCTCACGCCCAATTTTCTCTTGGTTCTCAGTTTGAACTTGGCTAACGTTTGTAGCTCGGTTGGTGGGTTGCTCTGATGGCTTTTCTACCTCAAGTCCAGAACGACGAATTTCTGTAGTGGGTTGGGTAGCAAATGTTAAGAAGCCTAGCCCTGTCCAAGCGATCGCTACCATACCAACGGTTAACCAAGTTTTCTTATTCATAGGAAATGCGGCAAAAGTCTGCAAGAATCATCATAAGCTTCAAAAAGTTCAACTCTACACTTATTATTGAGAATTCTGTCCGATCGCACGTTCTATGAATTCCCGTATGAGCAAAGCCTCTGCTGATAAGTTCACCTGCATCCACCAGTTGCCCTCAGAATTTAAGAACTCTTCGATCGGACACAACGAATGGAATGCTTGCTCGTCATCCATGCTGTCTACACCGTAGTGGATGAGTTGACCCAATACGTACAGGTAGTTTGTACTGGTCATCGTGTGCGATTGCCAATAGGCTGCTGCACCGATCGGGGGTTGTCTTGAGGCTGGAAATCTATTGGATGCCATAGTTTGGTAGCGCCTGTTCTCGTAAAACGAACTTACCATGCATACATGAATATTCGTAGCGATCGCACGCTTTGGAGCGCTCAAATTTGCTGAGAAAACCAGATTGCGGCTTCCGTATTCGTTTTTGTGGCTAGCAGTTCCATCGTTTGCTCTAACATGGCGATCGCTAGATTTGGTAGAACTTGAGATACTTCGCATTGTTGGTAAACGTTACTTTCATCCAATCGAAAGGCAAATAAGCGATCGGCTCTCACATCCACTACCCAATATTCAGAGATTCCTAATTCAGCATACATCCGCTTTTTTTCATCTAAATCGATCGCCAAAGTCGTATCAGAAATTTCACCCACAAGATCGGGCGATCGCCACAGCTCCAAGTCAATAAAACGCGACTGTTCGGCTTTCCAAGTCGGCGCATCATCACCCACGTACAAAACAATATCGGGAGCTACAGCTTTCTTGCCTTTTTTCTCGATCTGGCATCCCCCAAACGTACTTAATTTGAGATCGGGAAATTTTGCTGCCCAAAAAGCCAAAATCATCGCAAATAGATCGCCAAATTTAGCGTGATTAATTCCTTCTGCACCCATTTCTACCCACAAGCGTTGATTGTCAAAAAATAATTTGTAGCGATTGCCATCATCATCTCGCAGCATCTCATATTCATCCCAAGTTGCCTGCTGCCATTGCTGTTTAGGTTGTATTGCAACAATCATGATTTTGTCCCCTCGATTGCCATCTCTATAAACATCAATCATAAAGCCTGAACTAACCCGTCACAGAGATTCCGTAACTATTATCAATAGGTGTCAATAGGTAGAATTTTGCGCCTAAAATTTAGGAAGCCATACAAACTCGTGTAGTTCAGGATATCAACTTTTATGACAGTTCCACTACTCGCGCCCAAACCGCACAAATTTACATTCACGACCCAGCAATATCACCTCATGCATGAAGCAGGTGTGTTTTCAGAGGGAGATCGCCTCGAATTAATTCATGGAGAAATTACAACAATGTCCCCTATTGGCAGAAAACACGCTACCTGCGTTGCTCGTTTAACCAAAAGATTTGAGTTAAAGCTAGGCGATCGCACAATAATTTGGGCACAAAATCCAATTCGCTTGGATGACAAATCAGAACCACAGCCAGATCTTGCCATCTTGAAATTCCGCGATGATTTTTATGAAGCGGAGTTGCCAACACCGTCAGATGTTTTATTGATTATCGAAGTTGCGGATAGCACGATCTCTTACGACCGCGAAGTCAAAGCTCCCCTTTATGCGTCTGCGGGGATTCCCGAACTGTGGTTATTTGATGTTAATCAAAAAGCGATCGAAGCCTATTCCCAACCATCGCCAGCAGGATATAAACAGATGTATCGTTATGATGAGGGAGATACCTTGTCCGTGCTGGCATTTCCAGATGTGACTTTCACTTGGAAGGAATTATTTTAAATGGTTCAATTCAAATCTGAAGCTGCGATCCACGTTTCCCCTCGAAAGTTCAGACGAGTTTAGACAGATCGTCGATCTCAAAATATTGGTGAAATTTCTCAGTCACTTGTAGCCAGTACGATCGCCCATCAGATTGACGGCGTTTGCGGACAAACCCCTGCTCGACTAGCTCTTGGATTTGCGGATATGCCCCTGAACCGCGCAATTCCACCAGTTCAGATTGGGTAATTGGGTTTTTGAGCGCGATCGCTGCCAAAGTCCTTAACGCACCCCGCCCTAAATCGCTGGGAACCAGTTTTTGTACGAGATCGGCAAACTCTTCGCGCAAGCGCAAAGCGAACCCAGTATCGGTTTCAGCAATTTCTAACGCGCTATTGCGATGGGCATATTCAGCGATTAAATCGATTAAACCTTCTTCGGCAGTAGATTGATCGCAGGCTAAGATTTCAGCGATCTCGGCGATCGTAATGGCTTGCCCTTTGAGATAAAGGATCGCTTCAATTTTTTGGGAGACTAACTCTGACATGGCAAGATTGTACATAACGACGGCAGTTATGAGCGAAGGAGATTGAAATCGTGCCCAGTAGCATCATGTATTACGAGGATAATTATGTCGTGCTATCACCAAGCATGACCGAACAGTTTATGACGGCATCTGAGTTAGAGAGCTGCTTGCGCGGGTTACTTGCAGATATACAGGATAATTTACCGCTAGATTTACAAAAAATTCCTGCGATCGACGATCAAGTTCAACGCCTACTCAAAACTTCCTGCGAACTTGACTGTGGCGATGCGGGGACATGGCAGTGGTATGCCGTGCGACTAGAAAAATAGGATTTTGGACTTTGACATTCCCTATGGTTAACCTATAGGAATTTCTATGGATTGCAGCAACTCGGCACAGCAACGATAGTTTACGATTCTTAAAGATGTTTTTATAAAACTTGAGACTCTTATGGCTGATATTGTCGATATTGCGGTCGGTGCGGGTGCGTTTAAAACCTTAGTCACTGCTGTCCAAGCAGCAAATTTAGTCGATGCACTCAAGAGCCCAGGCCCATTTACGGTGTTTGCCCCCAATGATGACGCCTTTGCCAAACTCCCTGGGGGAACCATTACAACCTTAGTTCAAAATATTCCCCAATTAACGCGAATCCTCACCTTTCACGTTGTCTCTGGCAAATATACGAGAGCCGATCTAGCTAAACTAGATAAAGTGACTTCTTTAGAAGGAACCACCATTGACTTGCAGGTCTCTGACACCCTGTTTGAAGTCAATAATGCCACGGTAGTGGCAGCAGATATTGAGGCGGATAATGGCATCATTCATGTGATTGATACTGTAATTCTCATGCGTCCTTTCTATTTCGAGGGCTATATGGATGCTGGCTATGCTGGCATGAAATCTTAGGGAGATCGGCTTCGACTCAGTTCGGCATTACTTACTGACCTTCGCTCAGCCAATATGACCAAATGCTTCTCTAGTGCTGTAAGGGCTGACATTGGGGACAGAAGTGCGAAGAACGTCCAGCCAGCTTGATACGCTCGATCGCAGTTTGACAGACCCTACAGGGTTGTCCTGTACGACGAAATACCCAAGCCGTATCAATGTAGTTGCCTTTATCGCCACCCAGATCGCGAAAATCACTGAATGTGGTTCCCCCTTTGGCGATTCCCGCTTGCAGCACTTGGATAATCGCTTGGTGCAATGCGATCAGATTTGCCTCATCCAAACTACTAGCGGACTGGCGCGGGTGAATTTTGCTTAAGAATAAACATTCATCCGCATAGATGTTGCCGATCCCTGCCACGATCGCTTGGTCGAGCAGGGCGTTTTTAATCGGGCGACTCCTTGCTGGATGCGTTCCGCCGTGACCTTGTAAATGCTTGGCTAGGTAATCAGGGGTGAACTGCGGATCGAAAGGCTCTATGCCCAAATTTTGCAGCCCTGTGATGATGGTTTCGGGGGCTGTGTCTTGGGGAACCCACCACATTTGTCCAAAGGTACGCTGATCGTCAAAGCGCAGTTCCCGATCGCCATCCAAGAATAACCGCACGCGCGTGTGTTTGTGCACCTCTGTCGTCGCATCGCACCAGCGCAGGCTACCTGTCATGCGTAAATGTACGCCTAACCAACTCTGATTGCTCAATTCCCCCAGCAGGTATTTACCCCGCCGATGCCATTCCACAAACGCAGCTTCGGCAAGAGCAGACAAAAAATCAGTCGGCAGATTCGGATAGGCAACCGTGCGTGGTAATAGCACTTCACCTCCTCGAATCTGCCGACCAAGTGTATTTTGATTTAAACCGAGTCGAACGGTTTCAACCTCTGGTAACTCAGGCATCGTAAAACTACTAACTGTATAAACAGCTAATAGCTTAACGTTTATGAAACTTCTTCAACTTCGTCAATGGCAAAGTTGTTGGTAGCAACACCAGAATAGTTAACTTTTTCAAAGCGAACGATTACGGGGTAGATGATGCCACTCTTGTCGATAGAAGCTACGGTACCGAGATCGCGATACCAGTAAGATTCTTTGCGAAGGATACGCACTTTAGAGCCGCGTTGAATTGCCATAGAGTCTTCCTTGTTAAACTAGGTTGAATTCTAAAAATAAATAAGAACAATTATTGCAATCTAGGTTACTGCGATGCGATCGCCTCTGTCTATTTCTCGTTCGTTAAGTTTTATGTAACACCGATTCAGTATCATGGGTAAAAACACTTTCAAAACCCTTTAATTCCATACTTTTGAACCCATGGGGATTATCAAAAAGCGATCGACTGCGAAAGTCCGTGCCAATGAAATTTTGATTCGGTTGAAGCGGTTATATCCCGATGCCACCTGCACGCTTACCTATGAAAGCCCAGTTCAGTTGCTCGTGGCAGTGATTCTCTCGGCTCAATGTACCGACGAACGGGTGAATAAAGTTACCCCAGAGCTATTTCGACGCTTTCCCGATGCCCCAGCCCTTGCCGCTGCTGATATCGAAGAGTTGACGGAGTTGGTGCGCTCCACGGGGTTTTATCGCAACAAAGCCAAGAATATTAAAGCGACGGCTACGATCCTAGTCGAGCAGTTTGGTGGCGAAGTCCCCAGACGTATGGAGGAAATCATCACCCTCCCTGGGGCAGCGCGTAAAACTGCCAATGTCGTACTCGCCCATGCCTACGGCATCAATGCAGGGGTGACGGTCGATACCCATGTCAAACGTTTAACAAAACGACTAGGGTTGACCAAGCATGACGATCCGCTCAAAGTCGAACGAGATTTGATTAGTCTCTTGCCCCAAGAGGATTGGGAAAATTGGTCGATTCGCCTGATTTATCACGGTCGTGCTGTTTGCGATGCGCGTAAGCCCGCCTGCGATCGCTGCGAACTTGCCGATCTATGCCCCTCCGACCAATCTGCAATCCAGAAAATTCCGCCTTTAAAACAGGCATCTGTTCCTGCTAAAGGGATAAAAAAGCGATCGCCTGTGTAATTTGTGAAACTCTATTCTGGTGTATCTTAAGCCTGCGCAATTAACGTGCGATGGCGAGGGGAATTACTGGTAAGAGTTTGTCGCTTAAAGCCAGCCATTTCAATTGCTTGCTGAAGATCTAGAGCAAAATATTCATCCAAATAGGGTTCCGTGCTTTTAAGCAGCGTGAGAATGTAGGGTGGCATCTTGGCGTAGATTTCCGATTGGGGATTCATATCCATAATGGCTAAATGCCCCTGTGGACGAAGAATGCGTTTGGCTTCTTTGATAATCGCGATTGCCGCAGTTTGGGGCAGTTCGTGATAGACCAAAAAGATCGACACCAGATCGAAGGAGGCATCTGCAAACCCTGTTGACTCAGCCGCTGCATGTACCCAGTCGATCGCATAGTCAGGATGACGCTGACGGGTGTTGTAGTTGGCGATCGCGAGAAAATTGGGGGACAGATCTAAGCCTGTAATTTTTGCCTGTGGGTAGGTGGCTTGCAGGGCAAAGGTACTCATGCCCACACTGCAACCCACATCGAGAATATCTTGGGGGGCAGATGGAATCTGGGCAGTGAGAATATCATGATAACTTTGGCGCAGTTGGGCATCCCCTTGCGGGTCGTTCTTTTTCCAAATCCGCGAATGTACGGCATAGGCAGCTACTTCGACTTCAGTTGCCGCTTCCCAACCCAAATTGCCTCGATCGTAGGCATGAAAAGGACGCAGATAATATTCGGGATATTTCAGGTTCGGATTTTCTACCTGTGCGAGGTCGCTGTCTAAATCTTGCGATCGCAGTGCTGCCACAATATTTCTCCAAGCCACACCCATTGACTCAGCGCGCTCGATCATCATTTTTCGGGCTTGATGCTTGGCGAGGTTTGCTAGAGGTTTAATTGCCAATACCCCATTCACAAGGCGAGAGGCTAATCTAGGGGCGGGGTTAGGTGTGGTTGTAGCAGTCATAATCGAGATTCTTAGGATAACTAGGTTTCATTATGCCAAACTTGTCGTCAAATTTTCGCGATCGCTGGTGCGCGATCCAATTTTCTTACTTGGAATCCCAAAACCTTGTGCGCCAAAAGCAAATAAGTTCGCAATGTAAACGGTTGGGCACAGCGAAGTATGCGATAAAGTAAAGGTGGTCGTGACCTACTCTAAATCGAGCAGAATCAGGAGGGCTTACAGAGATGGGCAAAGGGAGGTTAGAAGCATTTAGTGATGGCGTGATTGCGATCATCATCACAATTATGGTGTTGGAACTAAAAGTACCCCATGGGGATAGTTTAGAAGAGCTACGTAAATTGATCCCTGTGTTTTTGAGCTATGTGCTGAGCTTTGTGAATCTTGGTATCTACTGGAATAACCACCATCACCTATTGCAAGCAGTCCGACATGTGAATGGAAGTATTCTGTGGGCGAACCTACATCTGCTATTTTGGCTATCGTTATTCCCCTTTGGCACTGCTTGGATGGGTGAAAACAACTTCACCACCATCCCCGTTGCTTTTTATGGAGTCGTTCTATTTCTGGCGGCACTCTCCTACTTTATCTTGACGATTGCCCTGGTTAACCACCACGGAAAAGATTCCCCTCTTGGGGTGGCGATCGGTAGCGACTTTAAAGGAAAGATATCACTCGGCTTTTATGGAATTGCTATTCCTCTTGCCTTTGTATTCCCTTGGCTCTCCTGTGCGCTATTTGTTTTGGTTGCAGTGATTTGGCTGATTCCCGATCGCCGCATTGAGAAAACCCTGATTCCGTAAATCCTTTTATCTCAGTCAGCAGGTCTCAGCACAACAGAGGCTCGGCATCGATCCGTAACTCCCTTGCCGCAAGCACGAGGCTTAAGGTCTGTGCTGTAGCAAATTTGAACTTCCTTAAGATATTGTCTTTTACACTGCACTGCGATCGCATCTCGCGATAAGGTAGGATTGTTTTCGACCAAATCATCTTCGATCGCTTGAACGGTTTTTGTGCTGTATTTGGTCGGCTGAATGTATTCAGGCGGTAAGTTGAGGCTGTTGTAGAGACTGCGGATTGAGGAAAAATATTTGTCTACGGTCAATCCACTACAGGTTCCATGTTTTTCCCATTCATGCTGAATCAACTTCTCACTGGGCATAATATCAATCATTTGATTGACAAGATTTTCTCTGACGGGAGGAGTTTTGGCACAGGACTGAGGATAACCACCGCTACTATACTGTGGCCATAGCCCATGCACGACAAAACCTAACCTTCTGCCTTTACATTGCGGATCGCCATTACTGATTCCCGTATCGGCACAGTATTGGGGCGACCAAGACAGCGAGAGCAGATAATAATCAAATTTTTTTTGATTAGACTGAGATTTTGCACTGGCATCGCTAAATCCTATAGAAAAGGCGATTAGAATGGCTAACAGAAAACTGAGCAGTCTTTTCACTAGAATCTCCCTTTAAGGTAAAGAGCTATGCTCAGTACAATATCGGCAGAATCGCCTGAAGTTCCAAACCTTAAATTTTCTTAATAAAATCAGATATATTTCTAATTTCTCTTGGGCAATTTGAACGCAATACCCCATTCTAGGTTTTGTCCATAGCTAGCCCCAGAGCTGCGCGGGTTACTCGCCTATAAACCATTACCAATCAGGATAAATGGCGACCAGTAGAAAGGATGAGAGAACTGCTTGCCGCGAATCAAGTCGATCTGAGCTTGACTGAGTGCGGTGGCTTTAGTGAAAAATCAAGAGGGTTTAGCATTTGCGAAGTAGATTTTCGGTGAGGAGTTTATGAGTTGTGACGCAAATGCTAAACCCCCTACAAAAATTCTATTTTACCCTTCATATCTACTGGTGTCAGCACTTCATACATCAAAATCAGTGCATTTACAATCTCGCCAATCGAGCGGCTACCTTTTTGACAATAGGCAATTCCCGAATGCTCGTATCCTTGACTTGCAATTATCAGAAAGTCTCGATCTTGCGTGATAATGACTCTTTTGGTCTGACAAACATAGGCAAGCTGCTCAGGATCGCTTTTACTGCGTAGTCCCACTTCCGCAGTGGTCGTGACATCAATACCATAACGCCGCAACCCAGCAGCTACAACTGGATCGACATTTTCATCTAGATGAAAACGAATCTTAGTCACCTCTGAGTACCTTCAGTCTCTCTTTGAGCTGAGATGGATAAGATTGCTGTAAACCGATAACCAATAATTCTTCTTCTTGCGATCGCCGATCGATTTCTTCACGATGATCGAAATAGTAAGCGATCGCGGCATAAACCGAAGCAATTTTTAGATCGTACTTTCCAGCAATTTCGGCTAACGAATAATTCATCTTGAGGTGCATCAAAGCAACATCTTCAACCGCAATTCGCGTACCAGAGACACAAGGTTTTCCACCTCGCACATCTGCAATCACTTCAATATATTCTTTACTAGTTACAAGCATTTAGGGAACTATATACAGAGATGGAATTTGGGAATATCTCAATACCAAAGTCGCAATACTTTGAGGTTGCATTACAATTATACGTTCCTCCCCCCAAGATACGAAAGAAAAATAATTCCCGTAGGGGCAAAGCATTCCCGTAGGCGTTAACGCATTTCACCAAAATCATCAAATGGGAATGCTTTGTCCAAAAAAACACAACGCAGGAACAACTTGCGATGGGAAGAGGGTTTAGCATTCGCGGAGTAGATTTTCTGTGAGAAGTTTATGAAGGGTGGCGCAAATGCTAAACCCCTACAGATCTACAGATTTTTTCATATCTCCGCATACACCGTCTCATCTTCTTTACGCCATGCTGGATCGACAATACAAATAAATACCAACGGCTCAGCGCCAAGATTACGAATAAATTGCCGCGCATTGGGAGGAATGTAAATAGCGTCGCCTGGTTCTACCACTTGGGTTTCGCGATCGATGTGCATCTCACCGCTACCGCTAAGAATGTAATACACCTCAGAAGTAGTCAAAGCGTGGGGCTGAGAAGTTTGACCGACGGGTACGATCGCATGGGCAAGGCTGTAACGTAAAGCGATCGCTTGCTTGTCAGGGTGCAGCAGCTCGCGCAACAGCGTGCCATCTCCTGCCGTAAATTCAACACAGTCCTGCAACTTGTTTATTAACATAAATTTAAATGATGGGGCATGGTTGGAAATTAAATTCCTGAATGAATGTCAGGGGATTCAGATAGACTGGATATAGCAAAAATAAACCATCTATGCAGACTATTTCTGAGAATATCAACAGCATAAAAGCGAATGAGTCTATCCCTGCATCTGTCGGCAGTGAAAACTCTGGTGAAAACCTCAATGCTGAGAATTTAGGCACGATCGTGCGTCGTAAAACCCGACCCGTAAAGATCGGCTCTGTAACGATCGGAGGCGGACATCCTGTGGTTGTCCAGTCCATGATCAACGAAGATACGCTCGATATTGCAGGCGCAGTCGCAGGGATTCGCAGGTTGCATGAAATTGGTTGTGAGATCGTGCGGGTTACGGTTCCGAGTTTGGCACATGCCCATGCCCTCGCAGAAATTCGTGCCACGCTGAAACAGACATACCAAGATGTGCCCCTCGTCGCAGACGTGCATCATAACGGCATGAAAATTGCCCTAGAAGTTGCCAAGCACGTGGATAAAGTCAGAATAAATCCTGGACTCTATGTATTTGAAAAGCCCAAGGTGGGGCGTACAGGATATAGCCAAACTGAGTTTGAAGAAATTGGCGAAAAAATTAAAGAAACCCTAAAACCCCTTGTCGTCTCGTTACGGGATCAGGGTAAGGCTATGCGAATTGGCGTCAATCATGGCTCCCTTGCCGAACGCATGCTGTTTACCTACGGCGACACGCCACAGGGTATGGTGGAGTCTGCTTTAGAATTTATTCGCATTTGTGAAGAATTAGAGTTTCGCAATTTAGTCATTTCGCTCAAGGCATCGCGCGTTCCCGTGATGGTGGCTGCCTATCAACTCATGGCTAAACGCATGGATGCGTTGGGAATGGACTATCCTTTACACCTCGGTGTCACCGAAGCAGGCGATGGCGAATACGGTCGGATCAAATCTACCGCAGGTATTGCCACCCTCTTAGCACAGGGAATTGGCGACACCATCCGCGTCTCGCTTACTGAAGCCCCTGAAAAAGAAATTCCTGTCTGCTACAGCATTTTGCAGGCTCTAGGTTTGCGCAAAACCATGGTGGAATATGTGGCTTGCCCTTCCTGTGGCAGAACCCTATTTAACCTTGAGGAAGTCTTGCATAAGGTCAGAGAGGCAACCAAACATTTAACAGGGCTAGATATTGCCGTGATGGGTTGCATCGTAAATGGGCCTGGTGAAATGGCTGATGCCGATTATGGCTATGTCGGTAAGACCCCTGGCATGATTTCTCTCTATCGCGGCAAAGAAGAAATCAAGCGCGTACCTGAAAACGAAGGGGTTGAGCAGTTAATTGCCCTGATCAAATCTGACGATCGCTGGGTCGAGCCGTAAATTGCCAACACAGACACCTTTTATCTAACGCTTAAACGCTTCGTCTTAAAAGACGAAGCGTTTCTAATTACAGGCACTCGAAACCGTATCGCTCGTATTTGGGTCGGTACTGACCGCAATTAAATCTGCAATATTTCGCTGCATGGTTTTGCAAATATTATCGAGAGGTAAATCATTTGTATCGCGTCCGAAGGGATCTTCGATTTGAATGCCAATTTCCTCAATGCCAAGTAGGGTAAAGCTCATCAGGGCAACAATTGGTCCCGTCATCCACTCCAATTGATCGACCATTTGAAAGGGAAGCGATAAACAGTAAATCAACAGCAACTGCTTTAGATGGATCGCATAGGCAAGGGGGATTGGGGTTTTGAGAATACGCTCGCAAATACCTGCAACATCCACCATGTTATGTAAGAGTTGACTCATATCGCCTAGCTGATAGCGATCGAGTTTGCCCTGTTTATACTGATTTTGCAAATATCGGCTAATCCAAAAGGCAATTTCGAGAGGGGGATGATTCATGGTTTTGAGGCGATCGAACTGTGCGGGTGATAGCACGGCTTCCAGTTCGCGATCGATCGGCTCAGAGCGCAGATGTAGCTTCAGCGCGATCGCAAAGGCAGGCAGTAACTTCAACGCACATATTTTTTGGTCGCGATCGCTGGGTTCCTGTTCCGCAATCGCCACCAAGATTTGCCGTGAGAGATTTCGTACTGTATTGATCAACTGTCCCCAAGCCTTACGTCCTTCCCAAAAGCGATCGTAGGCAGTGTTTGTGCGAAAAACCAGTAACAAACCCAACACAATATTGGGAATCAGGCTGCTCAAAAAGGGTAACGAAACACCAATCTTTGCTAAGTGTAAGAGATAGACCACAACGCCAAATGCTCCACACAAAAGCGATCGTGGTAGTACCTCAGGCACAACTGAACCCCTCCAACTCAATGCGAGGCGAAACCAGCCGTCTTTTTTGCCGCTCATATCTCCATTACCAAATAGCAACAAAACTCGATCTCATCCCTTCTCCTCATACATTCGCATACAGTTTCGCCCAGACTGCTTTGCTTGCGCAAGGGCTTGTTCGGCACGACCGAGTAATTCTGTGATATTTACCTTGCTATCCTGCATGACCCTGTAAACTGTCGCCCCAATACTTACCGTAACTTGTAAATGTAGACCATCGGATAGCGCGATCTGATGACTATCGATCGCAAGCACGAGTTGATCGGCTAAATTTCGAGTTGCTCTAGGCTCGAGTTCTGGGGTTATGCAGACAAACGCACCGCCGCTATATCGATAGAGCAAACTATTGGGAGTACAGGCATTTTGCAAACGCCCAGCGATCGCCGTTAAAACTTCATCCCCCACAGCATGACCGTACTGAGCATTCACCTGCTGCAAGCGATCGACATCAATCATTAACACGCTCAAATAATTCTGCTCATCCTCACGAGCAACCTTTGCATCCTGCAGGAATTGCTCTAATAGATGACGTATGCCCCTAACAGCACGACGGTTTAATACACCTGTAAGCGGATCGATTAAATCTAAAGAGGCAAGTAATTTGTTGCGTACAAGTAACTTTTGGTTAGTCAATGTCAGCGCTTTTGACAGCAAGCAAAGGCGTAAACCCATTCTAACTCTGGCTCTTAGTTCAGAGGGATCGATGGGTTTTGTCAACAATTCATCAGCACCCGCATCTAGCCCAAATATGCGATGTTCGTAACTGGCATAGGGAGAAAGCAAGATAAAGTATATAGATCTTAGTTCGGGATATTCCTGATTTGCTTTGACTCGCTGGCATAACGCCAAGCCAGAGATATCAGGTAAAGACCAGTTACTAATTACTACATCGGGTTGAGTGGCAAGGACTTTTTCCCAACCAGATTCGGCAGTTGTAGCGATGTTAATTAGGTAGCCATCTTCGCTGAGACATTGAGACACCAAGGTTGCAGTCATCGAATCGTCATCGATCACAAGGACTTTTAGTTGGTGGCGACGGTAATTCAGTCTGTGGAGATCCAAACGTTTTACCTGACGAAGGTTATTAAAACAGCGAGCTTACTGACATTCTCCCGATGTTGATGCTATGCATCCTTCCACGGAGTACCGTTAGAGCGCGAGCCTTCTCGCAAAACCTCTCGGTAAAAAACAATAGGAGCTTTCTTCCTGCTTTATTGCAGCGATCGCAGACCTCAAAAAGAAGCCCCATCCCTAACGGGTAGGGAATGGGAATCGGTCACTTCTTGCCCCAACCAAATAGCCCCCCTCCACTTTTTTTATCAGGTTGTTTTGCAGGTGGCTTTGCTGCTTGCGTTGAGGTGCTGCTGTTGAGCTGGTTGATATATTTCAGGGCAGTCGGCTCTTTTGGGTCGATTTTCAGTGCCTTTTGGAAATTTGTCTTTGCCATCATGGCGACATTTTGATTCATATAAACTAGACCCTGCATGCCAAAGATTTTGGCATTGTTTGGATCGAGCTTTTCGGCTGCTTTTAACTCTTTCAGCGCATCAGCCCATTGCTTTTTACTGATAAACAGTTCTGCCATTTGGATGTTCCGCATAGCAGGTGACTGAGCGGGTGGTCTAGAAACTTCAGCCGTACTAGAACTCGCCGTAGCCGAGGCAGACGTACTGGTGGCGCTTGGCGTAGAACTAGCGCTACTAAATACGAGGCTTTGTTGCGTCAATAGGTAGACCAAATTTAATTCGCTGAGGTCTTCGGTATATTCGAGAATTTTGTCTAGGGCTTTGTATTGGAGAGGCGAGACTTCCTCAACAAATTTGGTGTAGGTAATTTCATGGGGAAACTTATATAGCTTTTGCGCTAATTCGGACTTTAAAGCGAGGGATTCAGCCTTTTGTTTTTGCCCCTGAGCAAATAGACGCAGTGTCGCCAGATACTCGCCTCTTTCGCGATCGTTATGCAGGGTTTGGTAAGCAGGACTAACCATTTTAGACAGATAGTTAGTGGCTAGCTCTTTTTCCTCAGCGGTGCGACCAAATACATCTGGATGCAGAACTTTCGCAAGTTGTAAAAACTTTTTGCGAATATGTGCAGCATCGGTGGTCATTGCTAACCCCAAAATTGCATAATGATCTGGGATCTTATAGCTGGCAAGACCTCGGCTGATTTTAAAGATTTCTGGTTTTCCCATAGGTTCCACCTCCTAAGTATTTTTTCAAGTGTACCCTCTTGACGCATTTGGGTTAAAGCCTCATCTACGGCTTTTTTGAGAGACTCATCATCTTTATTTACAATCGCCACCAAACTGATAGGTAGCAAAGGCGTACCGATCGCGGTCAGGTCTGGATTGTTTCTGACTTGCCAAACGGCAACGGGCTCATCGAGCAACATGGCATCCAGCTGCCGATCGCGTAGTTGGGTCACCATGCGATCGAGATCGCGCGAGGAAAACAACCGAATGGCATTGCCTCTGTTCTTATTATAAGTTTCTATGACTGCGGCTCCGCCGCTATTGGCTACAACACCAACCCTCTTACCAATTAAATCTCGTAGGGTCGTGAGACGGAGTGTATCTTTGCGAATCAACAATCGTTGAGAACTGCGGTAATAGGGAACTGTTTCGGCAAACTTATCTTTACTCGTTCCGCTAGTTAGCGCTCCCTGCTCTCGGACGCTAAAAATCAGATCGACCTGATGCGATTCTAAACTTTCGGGCTGCCCCGCCCAAGGCGTATTAATGGGGCGTGCTTCGATTTTGAGACGATTAGCAATTTCTTGAATAATCTCCAACTCAAACCCGTCGTAAAACTGCGTTTTGGCATTCCAAAACAGGTAAGGTCCACCAACCGAGGCATCGATCGCCACACGAATATTCCCGCGCCTTGTCACCAGGGCAAGACTGCCATCGGCAAAGACTGGGGTGACAAACAAACTAGCGCAGATGCCCGTATAGAGAGCAAAATGTGAAATCAGGGTGGAAACACTGGGGAGCAATGAATTGCGACGAGAAGTTCGACTGAGCATTGGTTCCGTGAAGTAATTGAGAGGGCTAGTTAGCGATCGGGACTTGAACTTAAGATTTTGACCCACCCCGAATTTGCTCGATAAAAAACTCTTCGAGGGTTTGACGGGAGAGGTTCATGCTAATGATTTTGGCATTGATGCCTGCGAGCATTTCTAGAAATTTTTGCGGATCGCCTTCTAGCTGACCATGCCACATATCCCCTTGTTCCTCAAAATGTAGGAGCCAAGGTTTTAGCTCTGCTTCAGTACCGCCGTAGCCACTGACTTGGTAGGTTTTTTCTGTGCCTAGTAGCTCGTTGAGCGTGCCGATCGCAATCAGTTCGCCTTTATTTAAGATCCCAATGCGATCGCAAATAATTTCCACATCCGCCAAGATATGGGTATTAAAAAACACGGTTTTACCGAGCTTTTTGAGCATCAAAATAATTTCGCGTACTTGGTAGCGCCCGACAGGATCGAGTCCAGACATGGGTTCATCTAAAAAGACGATATCGGGATCGTTGATCAGTGCTTGTGCCAGGCCGATCCGTTGCACCATCCCTTTAGAATATTGACGCAACTGTTTTTTGCGAGCAGCCGACTGGGGCAGCCCCACCAGATCGAGCAGATCGGCAATGCGCTGACGACGGAGGTTGGACTCAATCCCAAACATGCTGCCGATAAACTCTAGAAATTCCCAACCTGTGAGGTAGTCATAATAGTAGGCTTGCTCGGGTAGAAACCCGATATATTGCTTACAAGCGCGATCGCCAAGCTGATAGCCCAAAATTTGACCCGAACCAGAGGTAGGCTGAACAATACCAAGGAGCAGTTTTAGCAGTGTGGTTTTACCTGCCCCATTTGGTCCCAATAGACCAAAGGTCTCACCGCGTTGAACCGTTAAAGAGCAAGCTTGCAGCGAGGTAACTTTTTGGTTAAGCCAAAATCCCGTTTTGTAGATTTTGGTTAGTCGATCGGCCAAGATGGCTGGTGATAGTGACTTGTTTGCTTGGTCAAAGCTATTCAGACCTTCAGTAGTCATAGACCTGATAGAAGCTGAGTACTGATTATTTTAGAACAGATAGGACGTTACGAAAGCTATCAAGATTTTATGCCAATTTCGCGGGTAGATTTCAGATCGACTTAACCAATTATCTGGCGTTGCTGGCATTAACTTATAAGTTAACGGTGTTCGCGCCTAAACTGGCTGGGTAATTGCACATCTGTCCCATGTTCCCAAATCCCCATATGCTTGTCTTTTGCCTGTTGTTCGATCGCTTCATAAGCACTACAGTCTTTGATTTGCTCTCGGTCGAAGTGGGCTTGTCCCTGCGCTACGAGTAGCTTGTTGATATTCTCGCCATCGGCATAGACCTCGGCAATTAAGCGTCCAAAGCGATCTCGTTTGAATACATGCAGGGCAATGGGTAGATCGCCTACTAAGGTCTTCAGGGTTTTGCGGGCGCGATCGCCCAGGGGTTGCTGTAACTCTGGGGCATCGATACAGGCAAGGCGAATCTTTGTCTTTATGCCGCTTTGCACGATCGTCATGTTATCGCCATCATAGAACTGGAGAATGCTTCTCGCCGCATGGGCAGATTGGGCAGAATAGCCAAGCGTAATCCCGAATACGATCGTAAAGGCGATCGCAACCTTAAAAATAATTTTTAACCAAGATTGATTAGATGAAACTGGCATTCTGCGAAGAAATAAACAATGCTCTCCTATCTCTTATGACACAATCTAGGGGAGAAATGCCAGAAAACTGGATTTGCTAGTTAGATCGCGATTTTCTGAGTCAGAATGTAGATAGGTCTCAGCCAAGAACTATGGATAATAACAATTTGCTCAAGCAATTATTAATGATTGGGGTGGGGACAACCTCACTCATGGTGGATAAACTCAGAGAAGTTACCGATGAATGGGTCAAGGATGGCAAGATCGACCCCGATCAGGCAACGGATTTTATTAATGAATTATCCAGTCGCTTCAAAACCGAGCAGGTTAACGTCGAGACCTTGATTCAACGTCAAATTCGTAATGTCATGCAAGACTTGGGCGTGCCCCGTCAAAATGAGATGGATGAGCTTCGCGGACGGATCGATCGCCTAGAGCGTCAGGTCAGAGACTTGGAGGATCGGAATTGGCGCTAAAGCGATCGGATTCATCGGAGGTGTCTGAAGATGGCTCAGCGGGCATTCTCTACCTAGTGGGTACGCCGATTGGCAACCTTGAAGACATGACCATGCGGGCGATTCACACCTTGCAGCAGGTAGATTTCATTGCTGCCGAGGATACCCGCCATACAGGTCGGCTGCTACAGCACTTCCAGATCGCCACGCCCCAAATCAGTTATCACGATCACAACAGCCAATCCCGCATACCCGAACTCTTGGCGAAATTACAGGCGGGACAGGCGATCGCCCTTGTCACCGATGCAGGAATGCCAGCCATTTCCGATCCTGGGTACGAACTCGTGCAGGCTTGCGTACAGGCAAATATACGGGTTGTCCCCATTCCTGGGGTGACGGCAGCGATCGCGGCAATTTGCGCGTCGGGACTCGACCCGCAGCGGTTTGTGTTTGAAGGATTTTTGCCTACGGACAACCAAGCACGTCAAAGCCGCCTCAGGGCAATCCAGCAAGAAACCCGCACGGCAATCTTATACGAAGCGCCCCATCGCTTAATTCGTACGCTGGAAGATTTACAGAATGCTTTAGAAGCGACTAGACCGATCGCGATCGCGCGGGAATTGACCAAACTACACGAAGAATTTTGGCGAGGAACGCTGGCAGATGCGATCGCTTATTTCACCGAACGCCCACCCAAGGGCGAATTTACACTGGTCTTGGCAGGTTCGCCCCCACCAACAACTCCGATCTGGACAGAGGAAAAATTATTGTCGGAGTTACAGAGTTTATTAGATGAGGGAATATCGCGATCGGAAGCCAGCCGTCAACTAGCAGCTCTAACAAACCTTCCCCGCCGCCAAATTTATCAGCTAGCTTTGACGATTTGAATCGACCTCTTCCCCAGCATTTTTGGGAAGAATTTTCTTTGACAATCGCTAAACTATTTCGGATTCTTTTAAGATTGTCGCGATCGGCATCGATTTAGAAGCGAGTAATTTCGATCGTCCGTCGCGATCGCTGAAAACAGACATCAAATTCCTGAAAGAAGTTCGTTTGCCCAAGAATTAAGGGCACCTGAGAGATTTGTGCCCAAGCAAATGCTAAACGAACTGGCTCCAGACTTCCAATTTGAACACGCACAAATAAACCCCGCGCTTCAACTCTTGCAAGATTTCCAGCCAATGGCAAGCGGACAGTTTGTTCCTCCCAAATTGCACCCAATTGCACCCCGATTTCATGAGGTAATAAATTGACTGTAGAACCAGTATCTATCAGTGCAATCGCGGAGATAGAAAAGTCTGCATAACTCAGAGTGATGGGAATTTTGGGTAATGCTTCATCGTCAGAAAAGGGGAACTCGACTGTACTAGGCACGAGTGGATGCCTTTTGTTCATTCTGAATCATCTGCATCAGAATATTTGCAGCTTCCGTTGCGTCGTAGGGTGACCAAACTGGATACTCTGATGCAGAAAAGATAGCTTGTAGTTCAGCATCTGGGAGTTGTACGGCTAGGAGTTTGAAGAGTGACAATTTGTCTGGCTGACTCAGATTGTTTACTAAAGGAATTAACTCAGAGAGAGGCATAATTTAAACTCCCAGTCACGCGAGGATACATGTATTATAAGCGATCGGTGAGGCACGGTCTAACATCCTATTGGAGCGGACAATTTAGTAGGCTATCACTTGCCGCTCAATTCAACCGTTATGCGCCTAGATCGCCAGAGTGTAGTTGCTTCAGATAGACAACTTCTGGAGCGCAACGGTTCGGCATCGTGTTAGCCCTTCATGCGTTTAGGAATGGCTTGGGTGAAGGCTTCCGTGATTTCAGCTAAAGACAACTCAATCGCAGGTGTAATCCCGTCAATTTGAATTGAAATAGGCTCGTCGAAATTGCCCACCTGTCCAATTTTTTGCCAATTGCTGCCGAGTTCAGCCGCGAGATAGGCTTCCCATGCCTCGCGATCGCTGGCTCGAACCGATACGACAATACGGCTTGCACCTTCGCCAAACAAAAGCGCGATCGGTTGAATATCAGGAATATTCGCAAGTTGGATTTGGGCGGAGCGATTTCCCGCGATACAGGACTCCGCGATCGCTACTGCTAAACCACCTTCAGCACAGTCATGGGCAGAGCGAATCCATCCCTTGGCAATGCCTTCGCGACAGACCGACTGCACTTTCCGTTCCAAATCGTAATTTAGGGCAAGCGGTCTACCCATTACTTCACCCACAACCACCGCCAAATATTCGGAAGCGGCGAGACTGACTTGACTGGAACCAATCAGATAGATGAAATCGCCAGTGCCCAGCCAACCCTGACCGCAAACCTTACGCACATCTGAGACAATCCCGACCATTCCAATCACGGGTGTGGGATAAATCGGTTGGGAGTTCCCCTCCGCATCAATGGTTTCGTTATAGAGCGAGACATTTCCACCTGTAACAGGCGTACCGAGTTCGCGACATGCCTCGGCGATACCGCGACAGGCTTCATGGAGTTGCCAGTAACCCACACTATGTTCGGGGCTACCAAAGTTGAGATTGTCGGTCACAGCGATCGGTTCGGCTCCCACACAGGAGAGATTTCGCGCCGCCTCGGCTACAGCCAGTTTAGATCCTTCAAAGGGATCGAGATAGACATAGCGGGCATTACAATCTACGGTAGCAGCTACACCTTCCATGCCATCTTGAGGATTCCCCATTGAGAGGGGTGGAACTTCGCCCACGCCAAAATCTAAGCTTCTAATCCGAATCACGGCAGCATCGCCCTGATTGGGAAACATCACCGTATTGTTTTGCACCTGCTGATCGTATTGGCGATAGACCCATGCTTTGGAAGCGATCGCAGGACTATCCAAAAGTTTTAAGAGAATCTCGTTGAGGTTGCTGGTTTCTGCCAATTGAGCAGCGATCGCTGACTCTTGCCATTGCCATGCCTTGAGCGCATAGGTTGGCGTATCGGCAAGCTGACGATGATAGATCGGCGTGTTATCGGCGAGTGCCGTGGCGGGAATTTCGGCAGCAATCTCACCGCGCCACAGAATTCGCACGATCGGTTCTGCCAAAACTTCTCCTGCGACCACGGCATGTAAGCCCCAACGATGGAAGATCGCGATCAGTTCGGCTTCCCTTCCCTTACTGGCGACGAATAGCATCCGTTCTTGAGATTCAGATAGGAGGTACTCATAGGCACTCATGCCTGTTTCTCTCGCAGGAATTTTGTCTAAATCCAACTCAATACCCAAGCCCCCTTTGGCTGCCATCTCTGAGGTGGAACAGGTCAGCCCTGCGGCTCCCATATCTTGAGCGGCGACGACCGCACCCGTTTTAAAGGCTTCCAAACAGGCTTCGATCAGGGATTTTTCTAAAAAGGGATCGCCGACTTGGACGGCGGGACGGTCTTTCTGAGATTCATCTGATAATTCGGCACTGGCAAAGCTGGCTCCTTTCATGCCATCTCGTCCTGTGGTCGAGCCGACATAAAGCACGGGGTTGCCCACGCCTGATGCCCCAGACTTAACAATTTCTTTGGTTTCCATCAAGCCGATCGCCATCGCATTCACCAAGGGATTGCGATTGTAAGCGGCATCAAAATAGACCTCTCCCCCAATCGTCGGCACGCCCACACAGTTTCCATAGCCTGCGATCCCGCTGACGATGCCATTCACTCGACTGCGTACCCAAGCATCGGAGAGATCGCCAAATCGCAGGGAATTTAGCACGGCGATCGGTCTGGCGCCCATGGTAAAAATATCGCGCAAAATGCCGCCTACACCCGTGGCAGCGCCTTGAAAGGGTTCTACAGCGGAGGGACGGTTGTGGCTCTCGATCTTAAAACATACGGCTACACCATCTTTGATTTTTACTACCCCTGCGTTTTCGCCCGGACCTACCAAAATGCGATCGCCTGTGGTGGGAAATTGCTTTAACAGGGGGCGGGAATTTTTGTAGCAGCAATGCTCTGACCACATTACGCCAAACATACCTAATTCTGCTTTGTTTGGCTGCCGACCCAGGCGATCGCAGATCATGGCGTACTCATCTGGGGTCAAGCCTTCGGCTTTAATCTCTTGGGGTGAAAAATTATTGATCGTCATAATTGTTAACTATAGCCGATCGCAACAGATCGACGAAAACCTAAATTTTGGGTCTATTGATTTGAAGGTATAGAGCCAGAATGCTAGGTCTTTGAACGCAGAAAACCATACAAATTTATGGGATAATTCAACTCCAACTTTGCCGCACGCGCAACGCCATCACCGTCAATTGCTATAATGGCTCACGAATTTATGTCAATGCAGCGTGATGGTTCCCTTCCAATTTTCTTGATTTCTAGTCGGAGCGAAATTAAGAAAAAAGACCTTCTTCATAGCCAAAATTTATAGCCAAAATGACTACTACTGAACTTCACTCAAATTCCACCCAACAGCCTGCGGTTCATCATCAAATTGTTGTAGTTGGAGGAGGTTCGGCGGGGATCACCGTCACCGCTCAACTGCTGATTCAAGATCGATCGCTAGATATTGCCATTATTGAACCATCGGATCGCCATTATTACCAGCCCGCATGGACGTTAGTAGGGGCAGGCTGTTTCCAGTTTGAGGAAACGGTCAAGCCAGAAGCCGATTGCATTCCCAAGGGATCGACTTGGCTGCGGGATGCGGTTGCCAAATTTGAACCCGATGAAAATTACCTGATCGCTCAGGGTGGTCAAAAAGTTACCTATGACTACCTGATCGTCTGTCCTGGCATTCAGCTCGATTGGGATCGCATTTCAGGGTTAAAAGATGCGATCGGGAAAAATGGGGTCTGTAGTAACTATGTTCCTGGTGGAGCCACCTACACAAAGGAAGCGATCGACAATTTTCGGGGTGGTAATGCCGTGTTTACGTTTCCAGCAACGCCAATTAAATGTGCCGGCGCACCCCAAAAAGTGATGTATCTGGCGGACGATGTCTTCCGCCGCAATGGGGTGCGAGCGAAAACCCAGATTAGCTATTGCGTGGCAACTCCCAAAATTTTTGGCGTGCCCACATTTGTGCCTCCATTGATGCAGGTGGCGGAGCGGAAAGGTATCGATCTGAAGGTCTTACACAATCTCAAAGCTGTTAATGCCGCAGCAAAAGAAGCCATATTTGACGTCACGATCGATGGTTTGGTGAAAGAGGTGACTATACCCTACGATCTGCTCCATGTTGCTCCTCCGATGAGTGCTCCCGATTTCATTAAGTCCAGCAAATTATCAGTGGAAAGCCCATTGGGTTGGGTCGATGTGGATAAATATACGCTCCAGCACAATCGCTATGCTAATGTGTTCAGTTTGGGGGATGCCTCTTCGCTCCCTAATTCCAAAACGGCTGCTGCGATTCGACGACAAGCCCCAGTCCTCGTCCAAAACCTATTGGCACTGCTTAAAAAAGGATCGCTCGATGCCAAGTATAACGGTTATAGCTGTTGTCCGTTGATTACGGGTTATGGCAAAACGATCATGGCGGAGTTTGACTATGATGGCAATCCTTATCCCAGCTTCCCGCTCGATTGCACGCAAGAACGCTACAGCATGTGGTTCCTCAAGCGTAACGTGTTGCCTTGGGTCTATTGGAATCGGATGTTGAAGGGAGCCGACCATGAAGGCAATACCATTCGGAAGATTACAGGAATGGATTCCTAGTGAATGTGCCATCAATTAAAGTTTCAAGGTTGGCTGAGCGGAGTCGAAGCCAACCTTGGAACCTATCGGTATAATATTTTCGAGCAATTCCCTTAAGCAGGCTTGGAGGTTCGATGGCGTTTGAGTTTCCGCAATTCCATGAGCCCATACCCATCAACTCTTCGAGTTCTTGGACTGCCACATTCGATAGTTACGATCAACGCAATGACGATTGCTATTATTTGATAACCGTCCGAGAGGGAGAGCATCAGGTGTCTCAATTCATGACGGCGGTAGGTCTCTGGTGGGCGGATGACGATTGGAGCGATCTGAAATTCACCGATCGCCTGCGCGAAGCGTTAGCCATTGTGGCGGCAACAGGTCAATCGAATACCAACTATCGCGGTTTGCAGGGCAATTGAAATTGGGCATCAAAGCCGGTCGTCTCAAAGGATCGCTATAGTATCTGGGATATCACTCGTTCTTTGTAACTATCCATTGCGTAATGGGAGCAGATGGCTTCCAACTTAAAAAAGAACCGATCGCTTCGGTACGTTGAATCCCAATGCGAATTAATTCTCCACCATGCTGATGATGCCATTGCAACACTTTTTGTTCGCTCTCAAGCGTAACGGCATTGACCACAAGGCGACCGCCAACATGGAGCGCATCCCAACAGGTTTCAAATAGCCCTGCCACTGTTGCGCCGCCCCCAATAAAAATTACATCGGGCTGGGGTAACCCATCCAACGCAGCGGGCGCATCACCAGCCACAATCTTGAGCCCTGAAATCCCTAGCGCTGAGGCATTATCCGCAATATATTGCCGTCGAGTCGTGTTGCGTTCGATCGCGATCGCGCGACAACGGGGATGACTGCGCATCCATTCAATCGCAATCGAGCCGCATCCTGCCCCCACATCCCAGAGTAACTCACCAGGGATAGGCGCAAGACTCGACAGCGTAATCGCTCGGACTTCGCGTTTGGTTAGTTGACCGTCGTGGTGATAGGCGGCATCAGGTAAACCAGAGGTTTTAATCGCGGGTGGTTTAGAAATCAGCGCAGTGTCTGGATCGGGAATGCAGGCGATCGCGATCGTATTCAAATCAGAAACTTCTGTCGTACGCCACATCGCGGTTTTCTCATTGGCAAGACCTTCCATCCAACGCTCCTGCGTACCCCCCATGCGCTCTAGTACGGCAATCTGACTTTGCCCAAATCCTGCTTGGGTGAGAAACTCCGCGACGCGAGCGGGTGTGGTTTTATCTGCACTCAAAACCAAAATTCGAGCATGGGGATAAAGGGCGGAAGCCAAGATGGAGACGGGACGGTGGGTAAGGCTAAAGGTTTCTATATCAGAGAGCGACCATCCCAAACGCGCGCAGGCAAGACTAAAAGCAGACGGAGAGGGAACGATCGTGATCTCTGTAATCGGAATATGTCGCGAGAGCGTCACACCAACACCATGACACATAGGATCGCCGCTGGCGAGGACGCAAATCGCTTTTCCACGAAGGCTGAGAATTCTCTCAATCGTCAGATCTAGAGGTGATGCCCAAGCAATTTGTTCGCGAACATCGTTAGAGGGCAACATTGCGAGATGACGGGTTCCGCCCACCAAAATTTCAGCGGAATCGATCAGGGAGCGCCCGATCGCACTAATTCCCTCTAACCCATCTTCACCAATGCCCACCACTGACAACCATTTGTGCATTCTGCGCGTATCCTCAGTTCTTGTCCCCTCCCCTACGCAATCGCATGATAAACAAAGCGATTTTACGATTGCGTTTTTAACCAAGCAATCGCCAATTCAAGGATGAAATGCAACGCCTAGAGATCTTTGCGTAAAGGGACTCATAAGGATAATCTGATGATAATCACAACAATCAGGAAATCCTCATGAGCTTTGCCCATCTTACCACCCCAGAAAGAAGCAAAAGCGTCTACTTGAAGACGATATCCCCGAAGTAGGCTCATTCCAACTAATAGTCAACACCCAAAGCAATCATATCTTTGCTTGTTACTATGCCTTTGTGAAGTTAGAGTTGTTGCGGGTAAAAACTTGCCTGAATCACTTTGCGATTAAGGAAAAGTTATATTTGAATGCTATCAGAGCCAGTTTTGCTGAGCTTCAGAGACTTTTCGCTCCTTCCACGCAAGGTCAGTAAATAAATCCAGAGATTGACCAAGATAAAGGCAAGATCAACAAATAAGAGTCTAATCGCTGGATGTTTGGCGATCGCGCGTTCGATCTACTGAGAATATGTACAATGAAACAGGTTCTGTAAAATAGGTACAAGCCGTTTTTTGTCATTTCTCAAAGATCGCAATCAAAAAAATCTATGGTAGTCAAGCCCGAATGGTTACGAGTCAAAGCCCCACAATGGCAAAGGGTGGGTAGCGTTACAGAAACCTTGCGGGATCTAGGGCTCAATACAGTTTGCGAAGAGGCATCTTGTCCCAATATTGGCGAATGTTTTAGCATCGGTACGGCTACATTTTTGATCATGGGACCAGCTTGTACGCGGGCCTGCCCCTACTGCGATATTGACTTTGAGAAAAAGCCTCAACCCCTCGACTCGACTGAACCCGATCGCTTAGCGATCGCCGTACAACGGCTTGGGCTTAAACATGTCGTCATTACCTCAGTCAATCGAGACGATCTACCCGATGGTGGTGCATCGCAGTTTGTACGATGCATTGAGCAGATTCGTCAAGTGATGCCACAAACTACGATCGAAGTTCTAATTCCCGATCTGTGCGGTAATTGGTCAGCCTTGGCGGTGATTTTATCGGCACGTCCCGATGTGCTCAATCACAATACCGAAACTGTGCCGCGTCTCTATAAGCGCACGCGCCCTCAAGGGGAATACCAGCGTACTTTAGAATTATTTCGTCAGACCAGAGCGATCGCACCTTGGACCTATACCAAGTCAGGGCTGATGGTGGGCTTGGGTGAAACCAGCGCCGAAATTCTAGAAGTGATGCAGGATTTGCGCCAAGTTGATTGCGATATTCTCACGATCGGACAATATTTACAGCCCACCCAAAAACATTTGGGCGTGCAAGCGTTTATTCATCCCGACCAGTTCGAGCAGTGGCGCATAGAGGGCGAAAACATGGGATTTTTGCAGGTCGTGTCTTCTCCCCTGACGCGCAGTTCCTATCACGCCGAGCAAGTTCGAGAATTAATGGAATGTAATCCGCGATCGCCTCTGACTGCAAATCCTTAATTCTTCCCAAATGCCAAAATTTCACCTACAGTCAGGGCAAACCCAGAAACTACCGTTGATGTGATTTTCGTATCACCTTTATAAATCGTGTCTTCATACTGTCCGTTCACCCATAGACATAGAGTAATTTGATCCATTTCGGGATCGACGATCCAGTATTCGTTAATTCCCCTAGCGGCATACTCTGTGCGCTTGTAGCGGTAGTCGCGTTCGCGCAGCGTCACCTCTGGTGATTCGCGATTTTCTTGCCCTGAAGATACAACTTCAACGACTAAAACAGGCGGTGGCATATCCATTGAAACAAAGCTGCGACTTGCCCCCTGCAAAGCTATGGCTGATTCTTCGCTGAGTATCAGTAGATCTGGAATGCGACAAGTGACACTTTTGCCTAAAACTTCTACCTCGATGTTGTAAGCAATCAGCATGAGTGGAAGATACTTAGCAAACTCTAAAAGCAAAAACTTCGCAATATTCAGATTCCCAAAAGATTCTGTTGGCATTTTTACCAATTCTCCGTTTACAAGCTCATAGCGAGTGTCTGTGCCATCGTCATAGCTAAGATACTCTTCTACGGTCATGAGTTTAGATGGGCTAGCTGTCGCTAAAGTCATGATTGAGACCCTCTAGGTTGCATGGCAAAATTTTAGCATTTCGCAGGTTTTACCCTATAAATCCTAGCAATGTGATATTCCGAAGGCTCTACACTTACCAGTCTCTAAAGTCTCTGTCTCGATCGCGCGAAGAATAGGAAGGTTTGGCATCGGGGTCGCGACCAAAGGCAATCACGAGCGGGAATCTGAGCAAATCTACGGAAATAAATTCCTCAGCTTCATCGATGATAATTAGAGGCATGAGTTCCTCGGTAACGAGGCGATCGCCTTTGAGGGCTAGGGGATCGGGATCTTCAAATAGCACCACGCCTTTTTCGGGACCAAAGTTATCTCGGCTTAAGCCCAAGCAGTCTTGAAAACCGCGCCGCCATTCACCCAAGCGCTCTGGAGCCGTGGCAAGAATCAAAACGCGAATCTTTTCTCCATAGAGCGATCGCAACACAGAGACGGTGGCGGAAGCGACAAGAATATTTTGCAGCCGCGTTCCCATCGTGCGAATTGCGCCTCTACCTGCTTGGGCAAAAAACCAATTGGCAACGCGATCGGCATGGGAAGACTCAAAGGTGCGGCGGAGCTTCCAAGCGGGCCCGTAATAATCAGGCAGGGTACGATAGCGTTCCAGCAACTGTTCGATGCGATGTCTAAATTCACCGAAGCTCTGTTCTGATAGTTTAGGTGGCTCTTGGGGCTTTTTCTCCACAACCACAGCTTCAGGGGTTTTACTCGTAGGGGGAACCAGATCGAGTTTCTCGGCACTGGCGACCAAATCTTGCAAACTGCCCACGAGATAATCTTTAAAGCCCTGTACCCTGACGGCAATATCTTGAGACATGCCTGCATAGGTAGTCTTCATTTCATTTTGCAGGCGTTCTTGCTTTCTCTGTAAGACCGCGATCGAAGCTTGTAACTCCTGTTTGCGTTGCTCTAGCTCGCCTAGACTCTCTTGGCTGATACGGGCGATCGCTTGCTGCAATTCTGTAATCTGCCCTTCGAGAATCTGCTGTTTGGCTGCCTTGAGGCGATCGATTTCGGCATTAAGCGCGGCTGCTTCCTGTTGGAGGGTTTCTAAATGGTTTGACGGCATAACTTCTGAACTGATAACTTCCTGAGCTTCTGGGGTTGCAAGCGAAACATGCTCCGTTTGGACTTCTATTTCTGGAGTCTCTGCTGCTGGGATAAGATTTTCTGGAATTGCTTGATTATTCTCTACGACAAGCTCTGAAGAGGTTTCTGAATTGTGGAGATCGGGGGCATTTTCAGGTTCACCAGAATGCTCTGGGACAACTTCTGTTTTGACATCAGAATTTTCCTCCGTTGTGGGGCGATCGCCATTGGGAGTTGTATTTTCTTCTTGAGGGTTGTGATCGGAATCCATAGGTCAGCAATTATTCAGTCTTCAGTTGTCAGTTAATCGTTGTCAGTTGATAGTCGTCAGTTCCGAAATTAACGGCGAACCTTTCCAGTAAACCCAGAAGCTTTAAATTTGTCTAGCTTAAACGGAGGAACCTGATCGGAGGGCACGCTGAGCATAATTTTAAAGTCACTCTCACCCATGGGGACTTCGGCGATCGAGCCTAATCTACCGCGTTCGGGCATGACATCATTACCATTTGCGTCATAGACGCGCCCAAAAACATCAGCATTAAGCACGAGTTTGCCCGATGTATTCACTGCTTTGCCTGAAATCAAGTAGCAGTCGGCTGCCATGACACCACCACCCAGTACTAGATTTTTGGCTAACTCAGGGGGGCAGAGGTCGTAGGTTAGATCGGTCAGCTTAATTTGAATACCTGCCCAAGCTGGCGTTGCGATCGCAACCGTGAGGCAGCCAATCAGCACGCATAGAGACAGAGCTTTAAAGACTTGTTTGTAAATTTTTTGATATTTGCTTAAAAACATAATTTCAATGAGAATAGCTCTGACGATTGTACGATGATCCCATCGTGCTAAAATTCATCTTAGCTCTTGAAGGAGGTCTGTTTTTAAATGCAACTAGCTTTGCTATTGGCAACTTTGCCCGAAGCATACAGGATTTTCGATCCTTTAGTGGATGTTTTACCTGTTATCCCCATTTTCTTTCTGCTACTCGCTTTCGTTTGGCAAGCAGCGGTTGGATTCAAGTAAACTGGTCTGACGTAAACCTAGATTTAACCCTAGATTTAAAAAACCAAGTTTAAAACCTAAGTTCAAATAAAACCTTCAAATAAAAAATTTAGGGGCAGTTATTTATTTAATTGCCCCTTAAGTTTTGATCGGATATTTTTCGGCTTAAAGTCAGTTCGGGATAAGAAAACCTGAAGCGTCATACATCCCAAGGATCCCCCCCAGCCCCCCTTAAAAAAGGGGGGAGAACCCACTTGTCCCCCTTTTTTAAGGGGGATGCCCGATAGGGCAGGGGGATCAAACCCCTCGGTTCCAGCAAGTCGGCTTGCTTTGTTCCGAAATCCTTAACCCGAATTCACTTCAGCTTAATTTCTGGTCGATCGCTTTTTCAAAAAACGCTCCGTGCGGAAATCCAATCCCCATCTGTCGCAAATTCAACCGAATATGGAAAAAGTTGGCTACTGGCTTAATAAAGCACTGGTTTTTGATTTATTTTTAGTGTTTTTCTTTTTTGCTTGGTTCATGGTTGCCCTGATTGGGAATAGCTTTCATTTCAATTTAGGCTTAGACCTGTGGCAGCAGCTATGGCAGCCTGTAATTCAACCCGTGTTGGGAATTATGATGGCAGGTGCGATCGCTAGTGGCATCATTTCAAAGCTCAAAAGCCTTACCAAAACTGAGAATTAATCTGTAGTCTGCTGGCAGCAATCGTGTTTGACCTAAATTGCATCGCGTCCGCGATCGAACAATTTTCCTAGAAACGGATCGACATCGATCGTATTTCAGAAATTCGGACAGGATCAATTAATCATCTCGTTTAGAAAAGCTTTTCCCAGTGATTTCGGTTTGTTGAACGGCTGATTTACGAGCACTTTAGTGGTCTGAATTACTTTGATAAGTTGGGTGAAGTGCTACTTACAGCGTCAGTGAAAGATAGAGTAGTCGGAATCGGTGGGTTAAATCGAGATCCCTATTTCAGCGATCCTCATGTTGGGTTGCGATTATCATAGGGAAACATCGCCCGAAGTTAATTTATTAGCCCATGAACGATATCAAGTCAAAACAACGTGTCGCCGACCATGGAGAGGTCTTTACCCCGGCATGGATGGTTGAAGCGATGCTCGACTTGGTAAAAGACGAAACGGAGCGCATTGACTCCCGCTTTTTGGAGCCAGCCTGTGGAAGTGGCAATTTCTTGGTAAAGATCTTGCAGCGCAAGCTTGCTGCTGTAGAACTTAAGTATGGCAAGTCTGATTTCGAGCGGCGGCACTATGCGCTGCTGGGGCTAATGTGCATTTACGGTGTCGAGCTGCTGGCGGACAACATTGCTGAGTGTCGCGCCAATGTGCTGGAGATCTTTGCTGATTACCTGAATCTGGATGAGGCGGACGATTGCTACCGGGCGGCATTCTATGTGCTATCGCAGAACCTAATACATGGCGATGCTCTGACGATGCGTACTCAAGACGATCGAGCAATTACTTTTGCAGAGTGGGGCTACTTGGGTAAGGGCCGATTTCAGCGGCGTGACTTTCGCTTTGATAGTCTCACCCTTTCATCGACCTTTAGCGCGGAGGATTCGCTCTTTGCCCATCTAGGTAAGCATGAGATCTTTATGCCGATGAAGACCTACCCGCCGATGACGGTGAGCGATCTGGCTGCTGCTAAGCCGATCGATACCAAAGCAGGAGGGATAAGCCTGTGACAGAGTCCCCGTCGTTGTCGAGTCTGCTTAATGATGTCCGTGCCATTTTGCAAGAGGCGCGAGGGAAAGCCTATGCCGCCGCCAACACTGCTATGGTGGATGCCTACTGGCGCATCGGTCGTCGCATTGTTGAGGAGGAGCAGGGCGGAGCCGCCCGTGCTGAATACGGCAGCCAGCTCATCCACCACCTTGCCCGTGCCCTTGGGGAAGAATTTGGTCAGGGCATGTCTGTCGCCAACCTCAGGAATTTTAGGCAGTTCTACCTGACCTTCGCCGACGCGGGAAAACACTACGCGCTGCGTAGCGAATTGAGTTGGACTCACTGGCGGTTGATTATGCGGGTTGAAGATTCGCAGGCGCGTGACTACTACATTGAAGAAACTGCTCGACAGGGATGGAGTTCGCGGGTTTTGTCTAGAGCTATCGAGACCCGCAGCTACCAGCGACTTCTACAGGCTCCTGAATCTGACATTCCGGCTCACCAGAAGCCCAACCCGCTGCATTTACTCAAAGATCCCTACATTCTGGAATTTCTCGATCTGCCCGATCGCGGCGATTTTAGCGAGCGCCAGCTCGAAGATGCCCTTGTCACTCGCCTGCGTGATTTTCTAATGGAACTGGGCAAGGGGTTTTCCTTTGTCAGTCGCCAGTTTCGGGTCAGTACGGAGACCACCCACTTCTATATCGATCTTGTCTTCTATAATTACCTGCTCAAGTGCTTTGTCCTCATTGACCTGAAGATCAGGAAACTCACCCATGCTGACATCGGCCAGATGGATATGTATGTGAGGATGTTTGACGACCTCAAACGGGGCGAAGATGACAACCCCACGTTGGGTATCATCCTTTGTGCCGACAAGGACGAAACTCTCGTGCGTTACTCCGTTCTTAGCGAGAGTCAGCAGCTCTTCGCCTCGAAATACCGCCTTGTACTGCCCAGTGAGGAGGAGCTTCAGGCTGAATTGGAGCGGCGGCACATTCTCGATTGGTCGCAATCAGAAGGGGGGGAGACGCTATGAATACTCAGGTTGGTTTTGCGCTGCGGGGGCGGAACCCGGATGTGCTGACCTGCATTGCCAATCTCTCAAATGATGAGGTGTTTACGCCGCCGGAGTTTGCGAACCGGATGCTGGATACGGTAGCGGAGGCGTGGGCGGCGAATCATGGCGGTGCTAACCTGTGGGCAGACAAGACGGTGCGGTTTCTGGATCCTTGCACGAAGTCGGGGGTGTTTTTGCGGGAGATTACCAGCCGTCTGACGGAGGGGCTAAGGGCAGAAATTCCAGACCTTCAGGAGCGGGTGAATCACATTGTCACAAAGCAGGTGTTTGGCATTGGCATTACTCAGCTCACCAGTTTTCTGGCGCGGCGGAGTGTGTATTGCAGCAAGCACGCCAATGGGGAGCATTCCGTTGCCAAGGGGTTTGTTAGGGATGAGGGGAACATCTGGTTTGAGCGCACGGAGCATACGTGGAAAAATGGAAAGTGTGTGTATTGTGGGTCGAGTCAGGAGATCCTTGACCGGGGTGAAGGATTGGAAACCTATGCCTATGGGTTCATTCATTCTGACAACATAAAGACTCGGGTAGCCGAGATATTTGGAGACGATATGCAATTTGATGTGATTATTGGCAATCCACCGTATCAACTCAGCGATGGTGGCTTTGGAACCAGTGCAGCGCCCATCTATCAGCACTTTGTAGAGCAGGCTAAGGCGTTGGAGCCACGCTATCTGTTGATGATTATTCCTGCTCGTTGGTTTGCAGGTGGCAAGGGGTTAGATGAGTTCAGAGAATCAATGCTCTCCGATGATCGCCTGCGTTCCATCTATGACTTTCTCAGTGCCTCGGATGTCTTTCCGGGCGTGGGGCTTAAGGGTGGCGTTTGCTATTTTCTTTGGGATCGGAACAATCCTGGACTCTGCGAAGTTTCTACCCATTTCAAAGATTGGCCTGTATCCACAGCTACCCGCCCGCTTCTTGAAGAGGGTGCAGATGTATTTATCCGATTTAATGAGGGGCTATCCATCCTTAAGAAAGTTATGGCGGTCGAGACCGGGAATGCTGACTTGTTGTCGCTGCCTGAAAGCAAGCGTTTTGACCAATTGGTTAGTTCTAGAAAGCCGTTTGGGTTAGATACAACGTTCAAAGGCAAGGTTGCCAAGGGTGATGGTGACGTTTTGGTTTATCAGAACGGCGGTACGGGGTACATTTCCAGAAGCGAAGTATCGACTGGCGTTCACTTCATCGACAAGTGGAAGATTTTCATGGGCTACGCTGCCCCAGGAACAGGCAATAAAGATACCTATCCTCACAGAATCATCAGCACCCCATTTGTTGGAGAGCCGGGCAGTATCTCTTCAGAGACTTATCTTTGCGTTGGTTCGTTCGACTCAAGGAGCGAAGTGGAAAGTGCTTTGTCCTATCTCTCCTGTCGGCTAACTCGACTTCTAATTCTTCTGCACAAACCTTCCCAACACATCACGCGCAAGGTTTATACCTTTGTGCCAACTCAGGATTGGACTAGGAAGTGGACAGACGAGGATCTCTACGCAAAATATGGCATCTCAGCTAGTGAGATCGCCTTTATTGAGAAGGTTGTTCGTCCAATGGATCTCACAGGAGCCTCTGAAGATGACTAAGACGATCGAAGAAATCCTTACACCAAAGCCCGAAGCACGGCTGCGGGTTTATGCCTATTCCATTGACGATGAAGCGCACCAAGGACTTCTGAAGGTGGGGCAAACCACCCGGAATGTACAGCAGCGTGTTGCCGAGCAGCTCAAAACCGCCGCCATCAAAAACTACCGTATCGAACTAGATGAACCTGCCGATCGCACCGATGGCAGCAGTTTCACCGACCACGAAGTACGAGCCGCACTGGTTAAAAAGGGATTCGAGAACCCTGAACTCGAATGGATGCGCTGCACCGTTGCCGATGTGCAGACTGTCCTCACAGAACTGCGCACAGGCCAGCGGTTCACTGGCACCCACCACGCCACCTTTCCCATGCGCCGGGAACAGTCCGAAGCCGTCAACAAAACCCACGCCTACTTCCATGACCTCTGGAACGAGGACAGGCAAGCCGTCCCCCGCTTTTTGTGGAATGCCAAAATGCGCTTCGGCAAAACCTTCACCACCTACCAGCTTGCCAAAAAGCTCGGTGCCAAGCGAGTGCTCGTAGTTACATTCAAGCCTGCCGTCGAAGATGCATGGCAAACTGACCTAGAATCTCACGCAGACTTTGACGGGTGGCAGTACTTGTCCAAATCCTCCGGTGGCGATCCCACCCAGATCGATCGCCGCAATCCCGTCGTCTATTTCGGCTCCTTCCAAGACCTGCTCGGTCGTGATAGTAAGACAGGCAACATCAAGGTTAAAAACGAGTGGATTCATATAATCAACTGGGATCTCGTCGTCTTTGATGAGTACCACTTTGGCGCGTGGCGGGAAACCGCCAAGGAGCTGTTTGAGGGCGAAGAAGAAGCGATTTATCGGGAAGAGGCTCGACTTGATGATGATAAGCGTCTGAAGGAGAGAATCGCCGACTTGCAGGAGCCATTGGAAAATGAGGTAGAGTTTCTCCCCATCACCACCAAAGCCTACCTTTACCTGTCAGGCACACCGTTCCGGGCGCTGTCCACAGGCGAGTTTATCGAAGAGCAGATATTTAACTGGACTTATACCGACGAGCAGCGCGCTAAGGAAAACTTTGCGACCAACCATCCTGACCAGCGGAACCCCTACGCTGCCCTCCCCCAGATGCGACTGCTGACCTACCAGATGCCGGACGAATTGATTGCAATTGCCAGCGCCGGAGAGTTCGACGAGTTTGATCTCAATGCTTTTTTTGAGGCATCTGGGACTGGAAAAGTAGCACAGTTTAAGCACAAAAGCGACGTGCAAAAGTGGTTAGACATCATTCGCGGCGGGTACGCTCCTCAGTCCGTCGAAAATCTAAAGACCGGCACGCGGCCACCTTTTCCCTACTCCGATGTGCGTCTGCTGCCTTACCTACAGCATTCCTTCTGGTTCTTGCCCAATGTGGCTGCCTGCCACGCCATGTCCAACCTGCTAACAGAACGACAAAACACCTTTTGGCACGACTATCGGGCGATCGTTGCCGCTGGCACCTCAGCAGGCATCGGACTAGAGGCATTGCCCCCCGTGCGACAGGCGATCGGCAGCGGCTTCGAGACCAAAACCATTACTCTATCTTGCGGCAAGCTCACCACAGGCGTGACAGTGGCACAATGGTCATCCATTCTGATGCTACGCAACCTAAAATCACCAGAGACCTACTTTCAGGCCGCGTTTCGGGTGCAGTCGCCGTGGTCGATCAAGAACCCTAACGGCGACAACCCAAACGAAGAAGAGATCCTCAAGCCCATCTGTTTCGTGTTCGACTTTGCTCCCACCCGTGCCCTACGACAGCTCTCGGAGTATGGCATCGGCCTTGCGCCCGACGAGCCAAACCCGGAAAACGCGGTCAAAGATCTCGTATCTTTTCTGCCCGTGCTGGCCTATGACGGTGCCAACATGACCCAGATTGACGCGGGCGGCATTCTCGACATTGCGATGGCCGGAACCTCAGCCACCCTGCTAGCCCGCAAATGGGAGAGCGCCCTACTGGTGAACGTGGACAACGACACCCTACGCCGTATTCTGAATAACCCCGAAGCACTGGCCGCCGTAGAGCGCATTGAAGGTTGGCGCGCATTGGGCGACAACATCATTGAGACGATCATCAACAAGAGCGATAAGGTAAAAGGGCTCAAGAACAAGGCTAAGGAAACGGATCTCACGCCCAATGAGAAGAAAGAGCTTAGCGACGAGGAAAAAGAGTACAAGTCCAAGCGCAAGCAAATCCAGGAGAAACTGATCAAGTTCGCCACCCGCATCCCGGCGTTTATGTACCTAACCGACTTCCGGGAAAACACGCTACAGGATGTGATCACCAAGTTAGAGCCAGATTTGTTCCTGACCGTCACGGGCCTGACCGTAAAGGACTTCCATTTACTCGTGCAGCTCAAGGTATTCAATACCGAGCACATGAACCAGGCCGTGTTTGCATTCCGGCGATATGAAGATGCATCACTCCGCTACACGGGTATCGAAAGCCATCCAGAGTTGACCCATTATGGGCTGTACGATACCGTAGTAGCAAAGGAATGAGCATGGTAGAAGAAGCTAGTAATTTGTAAATGCTGGGCGTTTTTTATGGTAAATGTAGCTCTTGATGAGAAGCAGTTCGGGCTTACTCAGTTAGCGTGATGTAGCAACGCAGCCCAACACTGCGTTGGTGCGGACGGAACATAGTTTATTGGTCAGAGTTCAGACTTGTCTACCGTCGCACAACTTCACCGTTAGACCTACTCAGACAATCATCTAGCATAAAGCTCGTTCTTATGCATATAATGTATGCATGGAAGTTGAATGGGATCCGAACAAAGCAGCTACCAATCTGCAAAAGCATGGAGTGCGCTTTTCTGACGCAGAGTCAGTTTTGTTCGATCCGAATGCGCTTTCTTTTGAAGATACGACGGCTCAAGGAGAACAGCGGTTTATTGTGATTGGAATGGATCATCTCTGGCGCTTGCTAGTTGTGGTCTATACGGATCGAGGAAATCGTGTTCGCCTGATTTCAGCCCGTTCAGCGACCCGTTCTGAGAGGCAAAAGTATGAAAGCGGAATATGATTTTAGTCAAGCCAAGCGGGGTGCTGTTATTCCCCAAACAGGCAAAACTCGCATCACAATTTATATTGATGATGATGTGTTAGAAACCTTTCGAGAACGAGGTGATTCTGCTGGCAAAGGGTATCAAACTATGATGAATGAAGCTTTACGGCAGTATCTAGAAAAGGTTAAGCAGCCCCTAGATGAAGACACCCTACGCCGAGTTATTCAAGAGGAACTTCGTGCAGTGATGTGATTGAGTGTTTATTGGTCTTCCTGCATTGTCTAACCAGGGCGTGCAGCGGATGGCCTCAACACTCTAGCAGTGACTCGAAAATACTTGCCGCCGCACAACTTCACCGCTATACCAACAGCGATCGCACCGTTAAAGTTGTCTGTTTCAAGCAAAGATATAGGCAATCAAAAATAGTGGACTTCGTTAGTTGCTACTATTGCTACGTTTTATAGCTACAGTCATTAGGGTTAAGGGGCTTAAGCCCCTTGTTATTTCTAAGCTTTATTATGTCCTAACGATTAGGACTTACTTAATAACGCTACAGCAAACTCTCAAGCTAAGATATAGATTACTATTGGCTCCATTTGAGAGGTATAGCTATGGATCTATCCACAACCCTATTACAAGTCAAAGCACTAACCATTGACGATCGCATTTGGCTAGTTCAAGCTATCTGGGACAGCATCAGTGCAGAGCCAGGACAACTTGAGCTAACAGAGGCGCAGAGCCAAGAGTTATCACGCCGTCTTACTGACCACAAAATTAATCCTCAAGCAGTAGTCTCTTGGCACAATGTTAAAGCTCAGGCACTTGCTAGAGCAGGGATACATTAATGAGTTTGCCGATCGTATTTCGGGTTGAGGCACAGGCTGAATTTGACGAAGCATTTGATTGGTACGAGCAACAGCGAACAGGGCTTGGAGTTGACTTTCTCATGTGTGTTGCTGAGATATTGGAACACATTGAGTCATTGCCAGAAGCCTATGAGATTATTTACGAGGATGTTCGACGCGCAGTTGTTCGTAAGTTTCCATACCTAATTCTGTATAAGGTTGAACCCGATCGGGTTGTGGTACTGGCAGTGTTTCACAGTAAGCGCGACCCGCAGGTGTGGCAAGATCGGGTCTAACGTTATACCAAAAGCGATCGCACCGTTAAAGTTGTCTGTTTCGAGCAAAGATTAGGCAATCAGAAATGTTTTGCTTCGTTGCTTAGTTCCGAGAAGTTATTGGCGATTTCTTAAGTTTAACCCGCACAGCTTTTGAGCAATACGCCCAGTAATACGCCTACCCCACCAAACCGCACGATTTGCCAAAAGGGTTCGCGAAAACTATTCCAAGATAGCAACCGACTTTCTAGGTCTACCTCAACCAATTCGAGTTGTTCGTTAATTTTGTCGAGTTCTTGCTTGAGTTGTGCCTTCTGCTCTGAGGGTAAATTCTGCTTAATTTCTGCTTGCAGATCGGCTTGCTGCTGTTGGAGTGCTTGGCGATCGCGCTGTCCAGTCTTAACCTGCGACAATCTTTGCTTTACCTCTTGCAACAGTTGCTCGGCTTGCTGCAACTGCGCCTCTAATTCATCCCACTCTGACGGCTTACCTGCTGACACAAAAGAATAAAACGGTAAAATTAAGTAATCCCCTGCATTCTATAGCAGTTCAGTTGCCAATCCTAAAATACTCATACTGAGTTAACCTATGACCCTAACCCCAAACAAACCAACGGTCACATTACCCACAGAATCTACGCGCACCGTCGGAAAAGGAATGCGGGTGGCGGTGATGTTTATCTTGAGCGCGATCGTCTTAATTGGCATTTTAGGGGGACGGGTTGGTTATTTGCAGTTAATCGAAGGCGATCGCAACCGACAACTTGCTGAAAATAATCGAATAAGGCTAATTGCCAAGGCACCCGAACGCGGACGCATCTTCGATCGCAAAGGGAATATTATGGCGACGAGCCGACTTGCCCACGCAATTTATCTATGGCCGATCGCCCAACCCAAGGAAAAATGGCCAGCCACCATCGATCGCTTGGCAGAACTTATGGAAGTACCAGCCAATAAGATTGCCGAGAAACTCGAACAGGAAGGCTACAATTCACCCAGCTTAGTCCGCGTCGCCGCCGCAATTAGCCCCAAGTTGGTAACGAGACTATCCGAGCATAGCCGCGAACTGATCGGAGTCAAAGTCGATCCTGAGGCGGTGCGCTACTATCCCAACGGTGATGTTGCTGCCCATGTTCTTGGCTATACAGGCGAGCTCACCTCTGACGATTTAAAAAACCGCCGCGAGAAAGGCTATCGACCTGGGGATGTTATGGGTAAAGCTGGTGTAGAAGATGCTTTTGAGTCGATATTGCGCGGAGAGTGGGGCGGGCAACAGGTAGAAGTAGATGCCATGGGCAAGGTGTTGCGCGTCCTAGGACAAAAGACACCTAAACCGGGCAATGCGGTGCGCTTAACCATCGACCTCGATTTACAAAAAGCCGCAGAGGCAGCCTTGGGTGAGATCAAGGGTGCGATTATTGCCATGAATCCCAATAATGGCGAGATCTTGGCAATGGTCAGTCATCCCACCTTCGATCCAAATGTATTTTCGGGAAAAATTTCAGAAGCAACATGGGCGCGTTTGCAATCTACCGATCACCCCTTCGTCAATCGTGCTTTACAGGGATATCCTCCTGCTAGTACGTTTAAAGTGGTGACAATGACAGCTGGGCTAGAGTCTAAGGTGTTTTCACCCAACGATCTGTTGCCGACCTACGCCTATCTGGATGTGGGCGGCTTTCAGTTTTGGGATCACAACAAGGCAGGGTTTGGCACGATTGGTTTCTCTGAGGCAATGGCTTACAGTAGCAACACCTTTTTTGGACAGGTGGGTCGGCGTGTAGGTGAGAAATCTTTGGCGGAATGGGCGCGCAAGTATGGATTTGGAGCCCATACAGGTATAGAGCTTGCCAGTGAAGAGGCGGCTGGGCTCGTGCCTGACCCAGAATGGAAGCTGAAGACAATTAAGGAGCCTTGGTTTGAAGGCAACACGATCAATATGTCGATCGGACAAGGGGATGTGCAGGCAAATTTACTGCAAGTGGGGATGATGGTCTCTGTACCCGCGAATGGAGGGTATTTGATCAAACCGCATCTCTTGCTCGAAGATACAGCCTCCAAGGAATGGCGCAAGTCACTTAATCTAGCACCTAGCACCCTAGAAGCCTTGCGACAAGCTCTTCGTGCAGTCTTCCAGATTGGCACTGCCAATGCACTTAACTCAGAAGAGGTCGCCATGGCAGGTAAGTCGGGCACAGCCGAAGATCCTCCCCGTCCCAACCATGCATGGTTTACTTGTTTTGCGCCCTTTGAGAGCCCAGAAATTGTCGTTACTGCTTTTGCCGAAAATGCCGGCGGTGGTGGTAGTACGCTCGCAGGGCCGATCGCCGTGAAAGTCATCGAAGCCTACATGAAGATTAAGACGCAACCCAATACGCCCAATAACCCACCCGTTCCTACCTTGAATCAATAATGCCAATTGCAATTGAAACTGGTATGAGCTGGTCTTATTCGCAATAAATTCTTGACTTCATGAAGAAATGATTCGCTTCCAATTGTGATGAATTCTTGACGTAACTAGTTTTGCTGCGTTGAATCCCTATGGCATAAGCTCCTATTGAAGTGGGAAAATAGATATACTGGATTTCCGCAGATACAGGAGTTTCAACCACTGTGGTTACGCCAGCAAATCTACCCCTAATCGATCCAGTTGTGAATATGTCGAATCCCTCAACCCCATATGAGGCAAAAACCCGTGAAATTGCCCAGAAAATTTTAGAAGCTAGTAAAGGTTCCTTCTGGACAAAGCTTAAGGATGATTTGCGTCTAGACGACAAGCTGATGGCTTGGGCAATGGGAAATGAAGGGCTGCGGGTACAGATGTTTCGCCTGATTGACTGTTTGCCTGCCCTACGCAGCAAACCCGAAACCGCACGTCATATGCAGGAATATCTCGCCAGCGATGCGGTGGAAGTGCCTGCGCTCAAATCACTGCTTAACTTTAGTACCGATAATCCTAACTCCCCTACAGCGATCGTGGCGGCGACCACCCTCTCTGCTGCGGTTGAATCCCTCGCCCGGCGCTACATCAGCGGCGCTAACTTAGGGGAGGCGATCAAAAACATTGAAAAATTACGACGCGATCGCTTTTGCTTCACGATGGACTTACTCGGAGAAGCCGTGATTAGTGAAGTGGAAGCGCAGTCATACCTAGAACGCTATGTACAGATGATGACGGAGCTAACGGCTAAAGCCAAGTCTTGGCAGGTCATCGAGCAAATCGATCTAGCCGATGGCGAAATTCTACCGAGGGTTCAGGTTTCGGTAAAACTCAGTGCTTTCTATTCGCAATTCGATCCGCTCGATCCAGTTACCACGACCCAAAAGGTGAGCGAACCCGTTCGTACCTTACTTAGAAAAGCGAAGGAATTGGGCTGTGGTGTCCATTTTGATATGGAACAGTATGCCTATAAAAACCTCACCCTAGAAATTCTCAAGCAGGTTTTAACGGAACCCGAATTTTGCGATCGCACCGATGTCGGGATTACTTTGCAGGGCTATTTGCGCGATAGCGAACAGGATTTGTTAGGGCTGGTGGCATGGGCAAAAAAACGGGGTAAACCTGTGACCGTGCGCCTCGTCAAGGGAGCCTATTGGGATCAAGAAACGATCAAGGCATACCAACAGGGATGGGATCAACCTGTTTTTGCCCAGAAAAGCTCTACCGATGCCAACTACGAGCGCTTGATTGAAATTCTATTAGAGAATCATAACTATCTCTACGCCGCAGTGGGCAGTCATAATGTGCGTTCTCTCGCCAAAGCGATCGCGATCGCCCAGACCTTAAAGATTCCGCGCCGCAATTTTGAACTTCAAGCACTCTATGGCATGGGTGATAAATTTGCCAAAGCGATCGCCGATCTGGGCTATCGGGTGAGAATTTACTGTCCCTTTGGCGATCTAATTCCGGGCATGTCCTACCTGATTCGGCGCTTGTTAGAGAATACGGCAAACAGTTCGTTTTTGCGCCTAAGCGTGAATGAATCTCGTCCTATCGACGAACTGGTGGCGATTCCCACGATGGAAACCACGGATGGGAAATCCCGACATATTGCCTTCGATGGCTTTGTCAATGCTCCCGACGCTGACTATTCCCAAGATCGCGAGAGAACTGCGGCGGAAAAAGCCATCCAATCTGTTCTCCATCAGTTTGGTAAGACCTATTTCCCTGTCATCAATGGGGAATCCATCCCAACGGCATCCTTTGTGGAATCGCTCAACCCCTCTAACTTTAAGCAGGTGGTGGGTAAGATCGGACTGGCAAGCATTCCCCAAGCCGATCTAGCAGTTACAGCAGCGAAACAGGCATTCCCCGCATGGAAAAAGCTGTCTCCAAAATCTAGAGGGGATATTCTGCGTAAGGCTGCCGATCTAATGGAAGCACAACGGGCAGAACTGACGGCATGGATTGTCTGGGAAGTAGGCAAGCCCTTGCGTGAAGCCGATGCGGAAGTTTCAGAAGCGATCGATTTCTGTCGCTACTATGCCAAGGAAATGGAGCGAATTTCTCAACCCCATCAGCGCAATGTCCCCGGCGAAGATAACACCTATATCTATCAGCCCCGTGGTGTGGTGGTGGTGATTTCTCCTTGGAACTTTCCCTTTGCGATCGCTTTAGGCATGAGTGTTGCTGCTCTAGCCGCAGGCAATACCGTAATTCTTAAACCCGCCGAACAGTCCTCTGTGGTGGGGGCAAAAATCGTCGAAGTCCTGCAAGCCGCTGGAATGCCCAAAGGAGTATTTAACTATCTTCCCGGCATCGGTTCGGAAGTGGGAGCGCATTTGGTCAAACATCCCGACGTGCATTTGATTGCGTTTACAGGTTCGCAACAGGTGGGCTGTCAAATCTATGCCGATGCTGCGATTTTGCGCCCCGGTCAAAAGCATATGAAGCGCGTGATTGCTGAGATGGGTGGCAAAAACACGATCGTGATTGATGAAAGTAGCGACCTCGATCAAGCGGTTGTGGGTGTGATGAATTCTGCCTTTGGCTATGCTGGTCAGAAATGCTCTGCTTGTTCTAGAGTGGTCGTGCTATCGCCTGTCTATGACAACTTCCTACATCGACTGGTGGAAGCAACCCGTTCCCTCGTTGTGAATGAAGCCCATCTTCCCAATACCAAACTGGGTCCTGCGATCGATGCTGAGGCTCAAGCCAAGATTCGCAGCTACATTGCCAAAGGACATGAAACCGCCAAGGTGGCACTAGAGATGCCCGTTCCCGAGCATGGCTATTATGTCAGTCCCACGATTCTCTCAGAAGTCGAGCCTGAAAGTGCGATCGCCCAAGAGGAAATCTTTGGCCCCGTACTTGCCGTAATCAGAGCCGAGAGTTTCGAGCAGGCTCTCGCGATCGCCAACAACACCCCCTATGCCCTCACAGGCGGTCTCTATTCCCGCACGCCTTCCCACATCGATCGCGCCTATCGCGAATTTGAGGTCGGGAATCTCTATGTCAATCGCGGTATCACAGGGGCTTTGGTCGATCGCCAACCCTTTGGTGGCTTTAAGCTCAGCGGCATTGGTTCCAAAGCGGGTGGCCCCGACTATCTGCTCCAGTTCCTCGAACCTCGCGTCATTACCGAAAACACGCAACGTCAAGGCTTTGCGCCTTTGGATATGATTGAATAGAGTATCTGGAAGAAAAACAAAATTGCCGATCTAAGCATAAAATCATAAAGTGCAGTATCTATCAACACCTAAGCCAAGCCGAAAAAGTGGCCGACGGCTTCGATAATTTGTATAGCAGAAATGCACTGATGATGCGCTCTAAGGCTCTGATAGCCTTGCCAGCAAGGTTTGGTTTTCGTCGGGCTTGTCGCGAACGGCAATTTTAGCGAGGACTTCTACTTGTTCGAGGGCATCGGCTTTACCTTCATTATTAGTGAGATTTTATCAGCATCAATCGCTTCTTGCTTACGATCGCTGCATCTCACAATTTTTCAAACTCACAAAACAATTTTTTTACTTTTGTCGAAATTGCGATGCCTCGTTCGTCATAGAGGTATAAAGCATCAAAATATCTGTGCTTTAATCAAACCCCAAACGGATAGACTCCCATGAAATATGCAGTTCTAGTTTACGAGACCGAGCAAGACTTCCGCGATCGCGAAAAATACATGCCCGCATACAACGCCTACTCTCAAGCCCTATCCGAGACAGGAATAGCAGCGGGTGGCGCGGCACTTCATCCCAGTTCCACAGGCACAACGATACGCCTCCAAAATGGACAACGAAAAGTTCAAGATGGTCCCTATGCCGACACCAAAGAGCAACTAGGAGGATTTTTTGTGATCGATGTTCCCGATTTAGATACCGCATTAGACTGGGCCGCCCGTTGCCCTGCCGCCAGTAATTGCGCGGTTGAAGTACGTCCTTTACTACCCATGAATTAGGAATAGGAGAACGTTCTATGAAGCTCTATTACTTCCCACCCTCTCCCAACACCCGCAAAGTCCATGCCGTAGCCATTCATCTTCAGATGACCATCGATCTGAGATTAGTGGACTTAGAGAAACGCGAGCAATACAATCCCGAATTTATCCAGTTAAATCCCACTGGACGCACGCCCGTTCTGCAAGATGGCGACTTTATCCTTTGGGAATCTACAGCGATCGTGCAATACTTGGCTAGTCAAACTCCCAATTCTCTCTGGCCAGAAAATCCACAAATTCGGGCTGATATCATGCGCTGGCAGAGTTGGCAACTGGCTCATTGGTCTCAAGTCTGTCAGCCATTACAGTTCGAGAACTTTGTGAAGGCTTTGTTGCAACTGGACGAACCAAATCCGCAAGTAGTCCAGCAGGCAAGCGATCGCTTTCATAAAGAAGCGATCGCCTTGAATAATCATCTGGCAAATCGGGAATACCTAGTCAATAACACCTTGACCTTAGCCGACTTCTCCGTTGCCAGTGACTTGACCTATGCAGTGCCTGCACGATTTCCATTAGAAAACTATCCTCATATTCAGGCATGGTATGCGCGGATCGAGCAATTACCAGCTTGGCAACAAACCGCACCGAGGGGCTAAAAACAGATGGATGCACGTCGAGCGGCAGAATTAGCAGCACGCAACTCCTATGGAAGATTGGTTGCTTATCTGGCAGCGCGATCGCGGGATGTAGCTGCCGTCGAAGATGCCCTCGGCGATGCCTTCCTCACTGCCCTAAAAACTTGGGCAGAAAATGGAGTTCCAAAAAATCCTGAAGCTTGGCTGTTGGTGGCAGCGCGACATCGTCTGATTGATGCGGGAAGACGCAAGCAAGTTCGCGACAAAATTTTCGATACTTTCAAACTGAACGAGATAGAATCGCAAACAGAACCTTCTTTAGAAACAGCAACCTTTCCAGACGATCGCCTCAAGCTACTATTTATTTGCGCCCACCCAGCGATCGATTCCATAATTCATACACCTTTGATGCTGCAAACTGTTCTCGGTCTGAATGCTGCACAGATTGCATCGGCATTTCTAGTTGCTCCTACAACGATGAGTCAGCGATTGGTCAGGGCAAAAACAAAAATTCGCGATGCGGGTATTGCATTTGAATTGCCAGCGGCGAAAGAATTACCGATTCGATTAGCTGCCGTGTTAGAAGCGATCTATGCAGCTTACACCAATGCTTGGGAAACTGTGGATGGAGGCGATTCGCGTCATCGAGGACTGGCAGAGGAAGCGATCTGGCTAGCGCGCCTGTGCGTGCAGTTAATGCCCCAAGAACCCGAAGCACGCGGATTACTTGCCCTTATGCTCTACTGCGAAGCCCGACGCGATGCTCGTCGCACCGCTAGCGGTGCCTATATCCCGCTATTACAGCAAGATATCAAGCTTTGGTCGCAGCCTACGATCGCTGAAGCAGAAGCCGAACTATCTCAGGCAGCAACGTTTAAGCAGATGGGAAGATTCCAGCTTGAAGCCGCGATTCAATCGATCCATAGCCAACGTGCCGTGACGGAGCAAGTCAATTGGGAAGCCTTGGCATTGATATATGAAGGGTTGATTCAGCTTTCACCGACGCTAGGTGCATTGGTAAGTCATGCGGCAGCGATCGCCGAAGCAAAAGGACTCGAACAGGGATTCGCACGGCTCAATGCTCTGCCTACGGAAGCTGTAAAAAATTACCAACCCTATTGGGCGCTAAAGGCGCACTTACTCAAGCAGCTAGGATACAAATCTGAAGCTCGACAGGCTTATGCGCGCGCGATCGGTCTTACCGAAGATTCCGCAATTCGCGAGTTTCTTCTCCATCAGTCCTTGCCATTATGATTGCAGCACTTTTTTCCTGCACGCCTCTTTCTTGACGAGCTGAATGGAGTCAAAGCTGCTATGAAACTGGGATAAGTTGAATTGTTTGGCGATCGAAAAATTGCTGCTGAAACGCTAGTTCGTTTACCAACTTGATAAATTTCTGTGCTGATGACGATGCAGCTAGAGTTTGAGGAGGATTCGATATGGCAATCCGGCGGAACGCATCCCCGTTTTGGGAATCGCCTTCCATTTGATTCACAAACCAACCACAGCTTTCTAAGGCAGTTAGACCCTCTTGAAGAATTTTAGGATCGCGAATTCCCAACTTGGACTGCAAGCGATCGAGATCGATGACTTTACCCGTGCGATCGAGGTGTTTGGCAATACCCACTAAAATCCGCCATGCCTCACCGCCTCTCATATTTTCAGGTGGGGGATAGATTAGAGCTAGAGGCTGTTGCGATCGCGCGGCAATCTCGATCAGCGCGTGAATTTCTTGCCAGCTCGTCGGGCAGCGATCGCAAGCGATTACGCCATCAGGCAAGGGTGTGGACTTACCGCGCCAGTCTAGGATGGCGATATCTGAGGGGCTAGCTGATGCTGTGGGGATATCTTCGATGGACTTCGCAAGTTCCAATTCTGAAGTTACAATTTCTTGAGTATGAATATCGATGATTCTGACTTCGTAGGTCTTTTTAAAGGAATTATCGATCAGCTCGACGACGACATCACAAACCCCATCGGGAATCTCGTAGCTGTAATGCCCCCACCAATCGCCGCGAATTTCACCCGTTTCATCGACCAGAGAGAATTCGGACTTAATGTATTCAACCTTCTGACCTCGAATATTCTTGATATTGGCGTTAAATTTATCCTCAAAGTGGCAGTTTTGAATCAAAAGCTTAGGCGCAGGATTTCCCATGCCGTAGGGTTCGAGTAATTTTAGTTCGCGAAATAGCTGCTGCCCAAGATCGGCAATCTTTACGACGAGATCGATTTGCAGGCTGGATAGAATCCCCTTTCTGCCTGAAGTTCGATCTAGGGAAGTTGTGGAAAGATCGTACTGGCTCCAAAATCGCTGATTTAAGGCTTCCCGTAGCAAAGGCAAATTTTCGGCAGGCAAACTCAGTCCCGCTGCCAGTGGATGTCCACCAAAACTCAACAGTAAGTGCTCTTGCCCTTTAATTAGGTCATATAGATCGATGCCCGAAGGCGATCGCGCGCTGCCTTTAGCGATACTTTTGCCATCCTCATCCTCAATCGTACAGAGAATAACGGGTCTGCCATATTCACTGGCAACTTGACCTGCAACCAGTCCCAAAATTCCCACCGACCACTGCGGATCGTCCAGCACCAAAATTCCCATAGTGGAAAGATCGATTCGATCGAGTTTGGCTTTGACCTGAGCAAAGACTTTCTTTTGTAGTGCCTTGCGTTGGGTATTGGCGAGTTCCGCTAATTTGACCAATTCTTGACATCTTGCTTCATCCTTACTGGTCAGCAGCTCCACGCACTTACGCACATCTCCCCAAATCCGACTGACCGAATTGATGCGCGGCGCAATCCCAAAACTAATGTCCGTGGGGCGATCGCCTGCCTTTTTGCACTGCTCTAACAAAAACTTCACACCGAGCCGCGATTTTTGCTTGAGGACTTCGATGCCTCGTTGAGCCAAATAGCGACAGTCCCCCACCAATTGCACCAGATCGGCAACCAGACCGATCGCCACGAGGTCTAATAAATTCTCAAGAGGTTGCTGGGGCACATCAGGTAGGGTTTCGTAAAGTGCCTCGATCAGTTTATAGGCAACAGCTACACCTGAGAGGTGAAACAGAGGATGCTCGGGATCGAGATAACGAGGATTCACAATGGCAGTGACAGGAGGACGTTCAGCAGGCAGGGTATGGTGATCGGTAACAATGATGTCTATTCCTAGCGAGCTGGCGTAGAGGATTTCAGTTAGATTGGTGCTGCCCGTATCGCAGGTAACGATCAAGCCTTGTCCCTGTTCGCAAGATTCCGAGGAACGATCACTGCTTATACCTTCAAGAGAACTGTTATCAGAATCTGCATGAGAACCTTCATAGGAATTTTTATGGGAATTTTCTAGAAACCACTGCTTTAATGCATCGATCCCCTCTATGGATAAGCCGTGGGATGCTGTGAGGCGATCGGGAATGAAATAGCTCAATTGCTGCGATTGTGAGAAAAATTCACCCAATCCCTCCCATAACACCGATGTGGCGGTAATGCCATCAGCATCAAAATCTCCCCAGATCGCTACTTTCTCACCTGTTGCGTATGCTTGTTGAATTCTAGCGATCGCGGCTTGCATCTCTGCCCCAAAAGCAAAAGCACTGGTCGGGTGATAGGCCTCTGGCGATAAAAAAGCTTCCACTTGCTCTGGTTTTCTAATCCCGCGTTGCCACAAAAGTTGGGCAGCAAAATTCCCGATGCGATCGGCTAACCACACTGGAGGCTCACAAGTTGGAAGAATTTGCCAACAAATCATACAAATTTCAATCGCGATCGCTGGGGATTTGAATTCTTTGTAATAGTAGCTTAGTCAATCGCTCTTTGGGGAGAAAGGTTTGGGAGCGCAAAAAACTACTGGTGCATTTTAGGGAATTTACTCAGATAGAGGAATTTCAAAGACTGTGGCTAAGAGGTCAGAAGCATGAATAGATGGATAGTCGTTAAAGCCTAATTCCTTGATGCGAACAGTATTTTCCCGATCGATCGTGACTCTAGCATTGAGCTTTGACCTTAGCGATCGCCATTGTTCGACACTTAAATCATGAACTAGAGAAATCTGGGGTTCTTTTTCCAAATCGAGATCCTCTTGCAAGATCGTTTCCAATAAAAACTCTGTGAGAAAGTCATTAGCCGTTTCAAAATCAATGGCATTCACATCGATTAGGAGAGCCATTCTATCGCGTTGGGAATGATTAAGTATGCTCGCGATCGCAGGCTTTAGGGAAGCATGAACGGCTTCAAGTCCATCTTGCCAACTAGGAAAAACGATCGCGTTGATATCCAGCAATCCGAGCGAGTCAAGTGTTGCGGTAGCAAAAGACTCCAAGTTCTCTACCTTGATAGAATTTTCAGGATTAGGAAAGTTCTTATATTCTGGAGCTTCTGTCAAATCAGGGAAAGTGTAAAATCGATCCGTCAAGGATTGAGCAGAGATGCTAAGGTGACCAAACAAATGCTGAATTTGAGCTTTTTCCTCAGGGGTTCCGACTGGTAAAAATGTAACTTCTGAAAGTATCTGAAAAAGCCATTTAGATTTCAACATCACAAAGCTAGTAATTGATAAGACAGCCACTACACGATCGTTGAGATCTTCGATATAGGTTGGTACTAGTTGTAAGTAGGCTTGAAGAATCTGTAAAACAAACTGTTCAGGGGACTGATGTAATAAATCGCCCACAAATATTTTTTTTATGTAAACACCCCAATCGCCAGAATCATCAAATTTACGCATTGAGAAAAGAGGGGCAGGAATAAAAGCAAAACTTCCTATTAATGACAACTCAGCTAACATCAAATTATCAGTGCCTATAATTAGGTGGGCATGATTAACATGACGGACAACAGAAGTACGCATTAATCCATAGATGGGATAACAATAGTTCAATCCCCACAAAACATGTTGGAATCGAGGCATCTGCGTCATACCCTGTGTATCTAGATTTCCAGGAAAAACTACAATGGTTCGATCTTCTAAATCGATAAGATGAGTTTGAGGGTAACAAAGAACTATAGATGGATCTTGCATCATCACAGTTACACACTGTGAAAGAAATTGAGGATGATACAAATCGTGACCTGCTGCAAACATGAAATATTCACCTTCTGCATGATGTAATACCTGTGCAAAATTCTTAATCGATCCAATGTTACGATCGTTACGAAAATATCGGATACGAGGATCTCTTTGAGCGTATTCATAACAAATATTTTGAGTTTCATCCTCTGAAGCATTATCAGAAATAATTAATTCAAAATTTTTGTAGTCTTGAGCCAAAATACTATCTAAGGTTTTACGAAGAAATCGCTCTTCGTTATATATAGGCATACCGATAGTAATAAGAGGTTCTTGTGTTGTCATATCTCAAACATTATTTTTTAAGCTTGGGAAAAGGAATGAATTGAACCACTGATAATGGATAAAATTAAATACTTGGATTCACTCGATATTTCTGATATCAAACTAGATTTTAGCATTGAGCTTTCTTTTGCGCTCTCTATATCGCATGATTACTAATGAAAAGATTTATTGGTACATTTTTAGAAAATTTATTGCGACAGAGGAATTTCAAAGACTGTGGCTAAGAGGTCAGAAGCATGAATAGATCGATAGTCGTTAAAGCCTAATTCCTTGATGCGAATAGTATTTTCCCGATCGATAATGACTCTAGCATTGAGCTTTGACCTTAGCGATCGCCATTGTTCGATACTTAACCCATGAACTAAAGAAATCTGGGGCTCTTTTTCCAAATCGAGATCTTCTTGGAAGATCGTTTCCAATAAAAACTCTGTGAGAAAGTCATTAGCCGTTTCAAAATCAATGGCATGTACATCGATTAGGAGAGCCATTCTATCGCGTTGGGAATGATTAAGTATGCTCGCGATCGCAGGCTTTAGGGAAGCATAAACGGCTTCAAGTCCATCTTGCCAACTAGGAAAAACGATCGCGTTGAAATCCAGCGATCCGAGCGAGTCAAGTGTTGCGGTAGCAGAAGACTCCAAGTTCTCTACCTTGATGGAATTTTCAGGATTAGGAAAGTTCTTATATTCTGGAGCTTCTGTCAAATCAGGGAAAGTGTAAAATCGATCTGTCAAGGACTGAGCAGAGATCCTAAGGTGACTAAACAAATGCTGAATTTGAGCTTTTTCCTCAGCGCTTCCGACTGGTAAAAATGTAACTTCTGAAAGTCTTTGAAGAAGCCATTTAGATTTCAACATCACAAAGCTAGTAATTGATAAGACAGCCACTACACGATCGTTGAGATCTTCGATATAGGTTGGTACTAGTTGTAAGTAGGCTTGAAGAATCTGTAAAACAAGTTGCTCAGGTGACTGATGCAATACGTCGCCCACAAATATTTTTTTTATGTAAACACCCCAATCGCCAGAATCATCAAATTTACGCATCGAAAGCAGTGGCTCAGGAATAAAAGCAAAGCTTCCTATTAATGACAACTCGGCTAACATCAAATCATCAGGGCCTATAATTAGGCGGTCATGATTAACATGACGGACAACAGAAGTACGCATTAATCCATAGATGGGATAACAATAGTTCAATCCCCACAAAACATGTTGGAATCGAGACACCTGCGACATGCCTTGCGTATCTAAAGTCCCAAGGAAAAATCCAAGTACTCGATCTTGCAGATCGATCCAAGCAGTTTGAGGATAACAAAGAACTATAGATGAATCTTGCCGCATCACAGTTACGCACTGTGAAAGAAATTGAGGATGATATAAATCGTGACCTGCGGCAAACATGAAATATTCACCTTCTGCATGATGTAATACCTGTGCAAAGTTCTTAATCGATCCAATGTTACGATCGTTACGAAAATATCGAATACGAGGATCTCTTTGAGCGTATTCATAACAAATATTTTGAGTTTCATCCTCTGAAGCATTATCAGAAATAATCAATTCAAAATTTTTGTAGTCTTGAGCCAAAATACTATCTAAGGTTTTACGAAGAAATCGCTCTTCGTTATATATAGGCATACCGATAGTAATAAGAGGTTCTTGTGTTGTCATATCTCAAACATTATTTTTTAAGCTTGGGAAAAGGAATGAATACATTCGATGATTTCTAGCGGACAGCCCGCAATCATATTTTGTAATGCTGCAATGATGTCTGTTTTTTGCATAGTTTTGATAAGGGTAATACCATTTTCAAAAAGTGATGCAACGCATCTTTTTGAAAAGACCGCGCTCCGCGCGGAACACAAAACCCGATCTGTCGCAATTTCAAGAGAAATTGGTATAACTTCATTATTATCGTATGGGTGTCGATCGCCTTCGGTAAACTTAGATAAGGGCGATCGTGTGGACAAACTATGATGTTTCAAAATGCAGCACAACAGGCTTGTTACGAAAAGATAGCAGGCTGGGTTAAGGAGATCTATGCAGGAGCTACAACTCCCGCTCAAGATTTACCACTTTTTTTGCTGCGACAGGGCTCAACGGCAGCAGCGATCGAAGTGCTACCCTGGGGTGAAGCCGAAGCCATCATTAGCATCTGGTCTTATGTCGTTACCGATGTCGAGATCGACCCCGATCTGCTGCGATATTTATTAAAATTGAACGATCGCGCCCACTTTTGTGGATTTAGTATGGATGATGATGGCGATATTCGCATTCATGCCACCCTGTTAGGAACCTCCTGCGATCGCACCAATTTGAGCTTAGCTGTGAAAGAAGTTTTAGACTCAGGCGATCGCTATGATGATGAAATCGTGGCGCGATGGGGTGGTCGGCGCGTAATCGACCATCTTGGGAAATTGGCACTACGGAAACCCTTTATCCCTAATTTCTCGCAAGCAGATTTTTCTCCGCAAAATTCTCGACAAAATTTTGATATTTAGCTATGCGCTTACCCCTGCCTCAAACCCGCCACCTTCAACCCAATCACATTGCTGAGGTGGTTGCCACGGCCACCACAGAGTTTGTGGCGCAATGCCTAGAACCAGACGATTTGAGCTTTCCACTCATGCCCGCCTTTGGCAGTTGGGTAAAGTCGCCCCAGCAAGAAAATGAAGGCGCGATTACCTATGGTGTGGTCTACCACGCCACGACTGTACCGATTGACTCCGTCCATCGAGCGGTAGCGCTAGGACTATCGCTGAACGAGTTGAGAGAACAGCAACCCCAGATTTTTGCCATGCTCAAAACGGAGATCAAGGTCGTGCTTTTGGGTTTTGTCTCGGGGGGCAGGGTCTATCAACATCTCCCCGCACAACCTCCTCAGATTCATCAGGCGGTCTATGCCTGCGAGGCAGAGGAGATCGTGCGATTTTCGGAAGAACTCTATTTCCTGCGCACCCTAACGCAAATGTCTAGCGCCCCCGTCGATGAGTTGGTATCGGCGGTTTTACGGGATGTCTATCAGATTAGAAAATGCGATCGCCCTTGGTTGGTGGAGGCAGGACGCAAGTTGGGAATTTTACTCAAGGATGACTACGACAGACTAGGGGCAATTCTCAGCCAAGTTCACCCCTAAAACCTAGGGTTAAAAAGCGAACAATTCGCTAGAAATCAAATAAAGTCCTCCACACCCGATGCTCCAGGATAAAAATCATCATTCAGAATCTCAAGGAACCTATAGGGACAATCTTTGGGAAAGGTTTTGTAAGGTAAATCTGTCTCCCTTACAGCCAGATCTGTACCGCTCTTGTAGACTTTCGGTAAAGCTTCTTGCAGATAAGATTTTAGGCTGGGATTGTCTTCCAGTAGTTCCTGTAAATCTCGACGTTGCACGCGAATTGTTGCCAGCCAACTTCGGCTGCGACGCTCAGGTTGGTACTGCCATTTGAGCAAATGTCCGATCCAAATGCCCAAACGAGTTCTGAGTTCTTGCCGTTGCTGCTTTCCCAAGGATTCAATTTCCTCAATTAAATTTGACAGGTCTAGGGTCTGCCACTGCTGCTTTTGCAATAGTTCCACCTGTTCTTTTGTCCAAGCATAAAAGTCGGTTTCATAAAGGGAATCTTTCATGGTTTTGGCCGAGATAAATTCTACATATTCTTAAAGAATTGCTGTAGTTTGACTAAAAATGAGGTCTGCTTCCCTGTTTTTTTCATGAAAACGCGGTCTATATCATCGATGCTCGGGCGTTGCTCAGTTTCTAAGATCGTTTGCATACCAGACTCAGTTTGTTCGCAGACTTGCCAAGCTTGAGGGTAACAACGCCACAGAGCCCCTTGTTCTAAGGGCTGAATGAAATAGCAAACCTCAAAGGTATTGAGAAAGCGTTCTCGCATTTTACGCGCTGCCAAACCTACGCCAACTTCGCTATTTTCTAGGCGGGGATTGAACATGACAAAGGGGCGATCGCCTGCCAATTCCAATAATTTCTCCACCTGCGTCACTTCCACGGAGCTAGGCGCGACCAATAAAAAAGCTTTGTCTTCAGGACGAATGGCGGCGCGACCTTCATTCACGCCTCGCATGGAGACTTCCAAATCCGCCCAATCGCGTTTCGCCAGTGCTGCTGCCCCAGCATCGGCAAAGATGGCTTGCCATTCCTGTCCGAAGCGTTGGCTAAAGTTGGTGGCAATCTGATAGGCGATCGGGAGAGGCTTTAGCTCCGTAAAGCGCAGATCGAGCAGAATTCTTGTGAGTCCAGCATCTAATCCAGTATTTAAAGCGGCGATCGCTTGTGCGGTGGCATCTTCAAGACTTTCAGGTATTTGCAACATAAAGTGGGTTAAGAAGTTGTCAGTTATCGTTTTTTGATGGTTAGGGATATTGGATGCTCAAATCTAGGACGATCGCATGTCGCTGATGGCATTGCGGGTCATATTGGCGATCGCTTCGTCGGTGGCTTTGGGCAGGTGATAGTATTTGCCCCCTGCGGCAGCACTGAGTTCTTTGGCAAACCCCGTCGAGACAAATTTATTTTCGGTATCGATCACGAGTAAAGATAAACCTAGCGCCCGAATCTTTTTGGCAATATCCAGTAACTCCGCTTTAATATCTGGCTTTACTTCAGGATCGATGGTTTCACCCAGCGATCTCGCTAGGGGAATATTGCCCCTGCCATCGGTAATCGCCACGATCATTACCTGTCCGACATCCCCAGACTGTTGGGCATTGACACCGACCCGTACCGCTTGGGTGAGTCCATGCGCCAAGGGCGAACCGCCACCACAGGGCAATTGGTCTAGGCGTCTGCGCGCTGCTTCGATCGAACGGGTCGGAGGCAATAACACGTCGGCTTTTTCGCCGCGAAACGGAATCAGAGAAATCTGATCGCGATTTTGGTATGCCTCGGTGAGCAAGCGCAATACAGCGCCTTTGGCAGACTGCATGCGATTTAATGCCATCGAGCCGGACGCATCCACTAGAAATACGACCAATGCCCCCGCCTTACGGGCGAGGCGTTTAGCGCGAATATCGACATTCTCGACAATCACCTTGCGATCGGGGTTGCGGCTGCGTCTGGCTTTTTGATAGGGGGCGGCAGCACGGAGGGTGGCATCGACGGCAATGCGATCGCCTTTGCCTTGAGGTAGTACGGGCTTAATATAACGTCCCCGTTCTTGCGAAAAGATCAGGTTTCGTGCTCCAGATTTACCTTGACGCTTCACCATTTGGGCAAAGTACATCACGGAGGGGTCGAGAATTACGCCTTCAGGATCGAAGACAAATTCTTCGGGCAAACTCGGCGGATCGCTAGACTCTTCGGGCTCGTCTTGGTCTTCTCGATCTTCTTCGGAATTGCTTTCAGGCTCTTGCGTATCGGGGGGTGGCGGTGGCGGTGGCGGCGCTTGATCTTGGCGAATCGTCGATCGCGGCACAATCACCAGTTCTACGGCTTGGCGGAGGTCATCGGCATTCACCGTGGTTCTGCCATCAAGGGCAGCGGCAGCTTTGGCAACTTTTAGGGCAAATAATTCGGCGCGATGTCCTTGCACGCCTCCGCGTAGGGCTTCACTAACGAGATAGTTAATCTGGGCAGAGGTTGCCGTCACATCCTTGAGCCACTCGCGTGCCAGTACAATCTGCGTGCGCAGGTTATCAAGGTCTTCATCGTACTGTGCCAGAAAGTCGGTGGGCGAACTGGCATAGCCGATCGCCATATTTACCGCTTCCACCCGTTCGTCTAAAGACAGCACGCCATCGGCAGATAGGGTAATCGCAATGCGATCGAGCAGGTGTTCGCTGAGATTGCCCTCTTCGGGATTATAGGTAGCAATTAACAAAGGGCGGCAGGGATGTTGAAAGCTAATGCCTTCGCGCTCGATCTGGTTATAGCCTGATGTCAAAATCGTAAGCAGTAGGTTCGAGATTTGGTTGTCGAGCAAATTAATCTCATCGACATACAAAACGCCGCGATGGGCTTCTGCCAATAGCCCGGGCTGAAATACGGTTTGCCCTTGCTGCACGGACTTACTGACATCAACCGACCCCAGCAGTCGATCTTCGGTGATGCCCAAGGGAATTTGGACAAAGGGCGCGGGAATGACTTGGGTATCCACCTGTTCGGGGGACAAGCCTGCGGTGGCTTTGAGCAAGGCATCATCCCAATTCTCAGGCTTGGTCGGATCGCAATTACTAATAGAACCGATCGCAACTTCAATGGGTGGCAGCAGCGCGTGCAATCCTCTAGCTAAGACGGACTTGGCTGTGCCTCTGCGCCCAGCGATCGCCACACCTCCAATCGTCGGATCGATCGCAGCCAGAAGTAATGCTGTTTTAATCGCGTCCTGTCCGACCACTGCGGCAAGAGGGAATGCCAAAGGAGCGCCTAGAGAAGGTGTGAATGCTTGCACCATGTACTTACAAAGGAACCTATAAGGAAATCGAAAATATTTTTTACCTGCACACTAACCTACCATCAAGACATAGCGATTCGATCGCAGGTATGAAACTTAGACCTTATATAGATTCGCGAAGAACGAAAGTTCTTGACTCAAAGCGCGTGGGATCTGAAAATTACGAAAAGATGTTTAGATGCAACCCAATCCAAAAAGATCGATCTTTTAGCATGTTTTTAGGCAAGCCTATTGTGTGAGTCCTAATAAATGAAGAAAATCGCATTTTGTCAGAAGTTTAAAAAAGTTTAAGTTTTGTTTTGGAATTACTGTTACGGATTTCTTGTAAACTTACAGACACAAAGGTATAAACACGAATTAAAAATATTTAAACCTTCACAAATAGCCTAAAAATAAGCTGAATTTCACCGATATTTTCATTGCATCATTTAGCATTGATTAAGAAGTGTAAATATCAACTTTTGCAAACTAGCAGAATAATTTGGAGCGTGAGATAGCTTGGAAAGTCATAAGGAAAAGATTTTAGTTGTCGATGATGAGGCTAGCATTCGTCGCATCTTAGAAACACGGCTTTCAATGATTGGGTACGAAGTAGTAACCGCCGCAGATGGTGAGGAAGCTATTGAAACTTTTCGGAAGGAAGTCCCCGATCTAGTTGTGCTTGACGTCATGATGCCTAAGTTAGATGGCTATGGAGTTTGTCAAGAACTACGCAAAGAATCTGACGTGCCCATCATTATGCTGACTGCGCTTGGTGATGTTGCCGATCGGATTACGGGATTGGAATTGGGGGCAGATGATTATGTAGTCAAACCATTCTCACCCAAAGAACTAGAAGCTCGCATTCGTTCTGTATTGCGTCGATTCGATCGCAACGGGACTTCGGGCATTCCTAGTTCGGGCGTGATTCACATCAACAATATTAAGATCGACACCAACAAGCGTCAGGTCTATAAAGGCGATGAGCGCATTCGACTCACGGGAATGGAATTTAGTCTTTTAGAATTACTGGTCGGTAAATCAGGGGAGGCTTTTTCTCGCTCTGACATTCTGCAAGAGGTTTGGGGCTATACACCCGAGCGTCATGTCGATACGCGGGTGGTAGACGTGCATATCTCTCGCCTCCGCGCCAAACTTGAAGAAGATCCCAGCAATCCCGAACTGATCTTGACGGCACGCGGCACGGGCTATCTATTCCAAAGAATTGTAGAAGCTGGATCTGAGGCTTAGGGGTAGGAAACTAGATCTCTGCATCTCCCCCTGTTGCAAGGCAGGGGGATAAAACTCTTCGGTTCCAACAAGTTGGACTGCTTTGCTCCGAAGTCCTTAACCCGAATTCACGTTATACCAATTTCCTAAATATTTGCGACAGATCAGGTTTTAGATTCCGCGCTGAGCGCGTTTTTTTCAAAAAGATGCGTTGCATCATTTTTTGAAAATGGTATTAAAAAAGAGCGAACAAGCAAAAAAGGAGCAGTATAAACTGCTCCTTTTTTATCGGAATGGATGAATTTTCGTGAGAATTACTTAACCAGAATCTGATCAGATGGCTGAGTCAAGGCCGCAACGGGTTGCGTTATGGGAGCAGCCGACTGCAAAAAATTCGTACCTTCAACCGATTGGTTTGCTAAGGTGAATAAGGGATTGGAGGCAATTCCTGCCAAACTGGTAAAGACCAAAGTCAGGATGAGGACAACCTGCAAAGGACGCATCCCAATTGCCGACCATGCAGTACTCCCAGAGGTAATGTTAGGATAGTTTTTGACAGAATCAGACATTTCTTGTGGCTCTTTAACCACCATCATCTTGACCACACGAATGTAGTAGTAGATCGAGACCACACTCATGGTTAGCGCCAGAATGACTAGACCATAGGCTTGAGCTTGCCAGCCTGCCCAAAAAATATAGATTTTGCCAAAGAAACCTGCCAAGGGTGGAATCCCGCCTAAGGACAAGAGACATACGCTCAGGCAAAGCGTCAGCAGGGGATCTTTTTGATACAAACCGCTGTATTCCGTAATTTGGTCTGTGCCCGTGCGTAACGCAAACAGAATCACACAGGCAAAAGCACCCATGTTCATGAACAGGTAGAGCAACAGGTAAAAAACCATGCTGGAATAGCCAGCTTCTGTGCCGATCACCATCCCCAACATCACAAATCCAGCTTGCCCGATCGAAGAGTAAGCCAACATTCGTTTCATACTGGTTTGCGCGATCGCCACCACATTACCCAGCACCATGCTTAAGATCGTCAGCACCACAAACACGTAGTGCCACTGAGCCGTAACCAGCGGGAAGGCAGTCAGCATAAACCGTAGGGCAAGGGCAAACCCTGCAACTTTCGAGCCAATCGACAAAAAGGCAACCACAGGTGTAGGCGATCCCTCATACACATCGGGAGTCCATTGGTGGAAAGGCACTGCCGATAGTTTGAAGGAGATCCCTGCAATCACAAATACCATGGCAATAATCAGACTTAAGCCACTTTCGGCAATCTTTGCCGCGATCGCTTCCAAGGTCGTCTCACCGCCAGACAGTCCGTATAACAAAGACATGCCATAGAGAAAAATCGCCGAACTCGATGCACCCACAAGCAAATATTTCAGGGCAGCTTCATTTGAACGCGGATCGCGCTTGGTATAGCCCGACAAAAGATAGGAGGCAATACTCAGGGTTTCTAATGCAACAAAGATCATCACCATCTCGTCAGAGCCAGCGAGGAACATCCCCCCAACCGTAGCCGTAAGCAGGATCACAAGATACTCACCTACTACGACACCAGACTGTTGCAGATATCGCTCTGAGATCATGACGGTCAGCAAAGCCGAGGCTGCAATGATGGCGCGAAAGATAATACTGAGTTTGTCTCCGTTGAAGCTCCCAATAAAGGAAATCGGGTTGGTGATATTTGTCCATTGCCACACAAGTGCTACCACAGATCCCACTAGACCTGCGATCGCAATATAAGACAAAGACTTGGATGATTGGCGACCAGACGAGACAAGATCGACCACCAAAACTGCCACAAGCGTCACAATGACAATGAGTTCGGGCAGAATCACACCAGTGTTAAGCAGGGCATTGAGACTTGCTAAATCCATACTTTAATTACTTAGGTTGTTGCTAATTAAGAATTGTATCTGTGAATTGGGGTTAAAAGCTATTAGCGATTAGCGATTAGCCTTTAGCTTTTCGGGAAAGCCTTGTGACACAGGCAGTTTAGGACTGATTTAAAAAAGGTAATTGTTTATGGGTTATTTAGTTATCGGTTCGTGGGTTATCGGTAATTAGTATTTAGGTGATTGCCACTGACAACTGACAACTAACAAGCAGCTAATCATTAACAGCAAATAGCCTCTTGACAGCTTTTTCTGAATAACTGACAACCGATCGCCATAGATTTTGGTATGTTAGTGAAGGCAAAAGCAACAAATAGCCTACATTTGCTTTTCCTTAAAACTTTTAACCCAAATGACAGTCAGAGAAGTATTTCGCCGCACAAAAATCGTCGCCACCCTTGGCCCTGCTACTAGCAGTCCAGAAGTAATTCGAGAATTGATCGAAGCAGGTGCTAGCACATTTAGACTCAACTTTTCGCACGGGACTCACGCCGATCATCACCGTAGTGTTTGCATGATTCGACAGGTTTCCAGCGAGCTTAACCAACCCGTGGGGATTCTCCAAGATTTACAAGGTCCTAAGATTCGACTGGGTAAATTTACCGATGGCTCGATCTACCTCAACAAAGGCGATCGCTTTACGCTCACCAGCCGTAAAATCCCTGGTACGCAGGCAAGCAGCTCGATCACCTACGAAAATTTAGCGCGAGAAATACCACCCAACGCCACGATCATGCTGGATGACGGCAAGGTTGAAATGATCGTCGAAAGCGTAGATTTAGAAAACGAAGACCTAAATTGCCGCGTTGTGGTTGGCGGCGTACTGTCCAATAGCAAGGGGGTTAACTTTCCCAACGTACACCTTTCGGTCAAAGCCATGACTGAAAAGGATCGCGAAGATCTCCAGTTTGGGTTAGGCGAAGGCGTTGACTGGGTAGCCCTGAGTTTTGTCTGCAACCCCGAAGACATCTTAGAAATCAAGGAAATTATTGCCGCAACAGGTCGGCATGTCGGCGTGATCGCCAAGATTGAAAAACACGAAGCGATCGCGCGCATGGAGGAAATCCTCTCGGTGTGTGATGGGGTGATGGTCGCCAGAGGCGATTTGGGTGTAGAAGTCCCCGCCGAAGACGTGCCCCTACTACAAAAACAATTAATTCGTACTGCCAACCGATTGGGGATCCCTGTAATCACGGCAACCCAGATGCTTGACAGCATGGTGAGCAACCCTCGCCCCACCCGCGCTGAAATTTCCGACGTTGCCAATGCGATTATCGACGGCACGGATGCGGTCATGCTCTCCAATGAGACTGCGGTTGGAAAGTATCCCGTCCAAGCCGTAGAGACCATGGCTAGAATTGCGCTGCGCATTGAAAAAGAGCACAATCTCCATCCCGTAGAAAGTTCGGGGCGCTCTGTGCCAAACGCCATTAGCCAAGCGGTGGGTCGCATTGCCACCCAATTAGATGCCGCCGCGATCTTGACGCTAACCAAAACGGGTTCTACCGCCCGTAATGTCAGTAAGTTTCGTCCGCCCATCCCAATTTTGGCGGTGACGCCTCAAGTCGATGTCGCCCGTCAATTACAACTGGTTTGGGGCGTGCAGCCTTTGATGGTGTTGTCTCTGCCCTCAGCACGTCAAAATTTTGAAGCTGCCTTAAATCTCGCCCAAGAACGGAGACTCGTAGAAGCAGGCGATCTCGTCGTGATGACCGCAGGCACGCTGCAAGGTGTAGCAGGCTCGACGGATTTGATTAAGGTAGAGTTTGTCTCGTCGGTGGTGGGTAAAGGACTGAGTATCGGGCAAGGCATCGTTAATGGTCGAGCAAGAGTTGCTTTCCATTATTTGGATGTCAAGGACTTTAACGAAGGTGAGATTTTAGTGGTCGATCGCACCGATGCAGATTTCGTCGATATCATTCGCAAGGCAGCAGCCGTGGTGACCGAAGAATCTAGTCTTGAGTCTCATGCTGTCGTCATTGGTAGAAAGCTAGGGATTCCCATTATTGTTGGCGTCAAGAATGCCACCAGCAATATCCGCGATGGCGAGCCACTCAGTATCAATTTCCGCAAGGGTCTAATTTATACAGGTTCTAAATCTGACGAGATCGGTTAAGGACTGGAATCCCATTGCATTCACAAACAATTAAGGATCGCTATATAAATTCAGAGAAGAAGAAGCAATGACACAAAAACTTCTGTTTGTCTGCTTGGGGAATATTTGCCGATCGCCCTCTGCGGAAAACATCATGAATCATCTGGTTGAGAAAGCTGGGCTCAGCGATCGGATTACCTGCGACTCAGCGGGTACGGCGGGCTATCATGTCGGCGCGATGCCCGATCGGCGCATGAATGTGGCGGCACAAAAACGGGGCTTAACGCTGGTTGGCTCAGCGCGTCAGTTTGAACCGAGTGACTTGGTAAACTTCGACCTGATTTTGGCGATGGACAAGCATAACTACCGCGATATTTTGTCCCTCGACCCCAGTGGGAAATATGCCCACAAGGTCAAAATGATGTGTGACTATTGCCAAACCCACAGCGATCGCGAAGTTCCCGATCCTTACTATGGTGGAGTTTCAGGTTTCGATTACGCGATCGATTTACTCTTTGATGCCTGTGATGGTCTATTAAAATCCCTACCTCAAGCCTAATCTTGTAAATACATTGATCTCTATGGGATAAAAATTCCTATGGCTTCAGGCGATATCGCCTGAAGCATTCGCGTAGGTCTATCACGGGCTTGGCAAAACTTTTTGACGCAAATGTTTCGCATCTTGTACTTCTCAGGACAGAAAAACGGCAAAGTCATCGATCGATAGGCAAATAAGGGCTTATATTGGTAATTGCCTCTCTGTGGCGTGCGTGACTACCAACAATGTTTCTTGATCTATGATTGTTTTTGAGGAGGCGTCCTCTTCTTAGCACCAGTAAACCAGACAAGTATTTGGGAACTTAAGTTAGCTAAGTGTTCTGCCTCCACCTGGTTATTCCGGGTCAAAAACTGCGGTAAGACGGCGTTGCGGAGGGGTTTTAATTTTTTATATACGAATGACCACTTTCCCCATCACCTGCCGTTCTTCGATGTGACGAATTGCGGTTGGCACTTCGCTGAGGCTGTAGTGGCGATCGATAAAGGGTGTGATTTTTCCTGGTTCAATCAGATCCTTCAAAACTAACAGATCCGCCTGATTTGGTTTTGAAACCAAGCATTTTACTTGTCGGCGACTGAGTCTCGAAATCCAAGATCCGAAAAACAGCACTTGAAAAAGTCGAGCGGTAGAGCCTCCGACCAAGACGTAGGATCCCTGAGGAGGCAAGATTGGCAGATAGTCGAAAACTGAACGGTAGGCAGCTACGTCAAGTATTAGGTCATAATGCCGACCGTTTTTAGTCACATCTATTTGCGTGTAGTCAATTACATGGTCTGCACCAAGCGATCGCACCATCTCCATTTTTTTCGTGCTACAGATAGCAGTCACCTCCGCCCCAAATGCCTTGGCAATCTGTACCGCAAACGAACCCACACCACCAGATGCACCATTAATTAAGATCTTTTGTCCAGCCTGAATCTGCCCATAGTCTCGCAGTCCCTGTAAAGCGGCAAGGGCTGACACAGGAACAGTAGCCGCTTCCTCAAATGAGAGCGTGGTGGGTTTAAACGCCAAGACTGCTTCGGTGGCACAGACATACTCGGCAAATGCGCCGAAACCACATTCAGTTAGATCCCCAAAAACTTCATCGCCAATCTGAAACTGGGTGACATCTTTGCCAACTGCTTCGACCCGTCCTGCCACATCAGTACCGATGATCTTGATTTTGGGCTTCAGGATCCCGCCAAAAATGAAGCGGATCGGGAATGGAGTCCCACGCATCAGATGCCAGTCGCCAGCATGAACAGCGGCGGCGCGAACTCTTACCAGTACGCCATTGTCTGATACGACAGGCTTGTCAACTTCTTGCAAACTCAATACATCCGTTGAACCATACTCGGTCTGAACGATCGCACTCATTTTGTCATTGCTTTTGCGATCGCCTTGGACAGGAGCAAGGGTATTCGTTGTCATAGCTTTTTCTCCCATTTGGATGGAAATAACTTAGGTGCTAGCTACTCATAAGTTATGCTTACAGTGTAAGCATAACTTACGGCGTAAGTTTGTCAAGATAGTAAGCGGATAGATCCTTCTAAGGATAGATTGGCGCTATCAGCTATAGCGCAATTCAAGACAGGTGAGATGAATAAAACGAGCAACTTAGATACTTTGCCCCACTTTCCGTTGAGTCGAGAACGAATTTTACGTGCAGCGATGCGCTTCGCTGACGAATATGGGCTGGAGTCGCTCTCGATGCGAAAACTGGCTCAGGAGCTTGGCGTTCAGGCGATGTCGCTTTATAACCACGTTGCCAACAAAGACGACATGCTGGATGGGCTTGTGGACATTGTGGTTGGTGAGATCGAGGTGCCTGAGCTTGGCATTGATTGGAAGATAGCGATAGGGCGACGGGCAAACTCAGCTCACGAGGTTCTGTTACGTCATCCTTGGGCAGCAATGGAGCTGATGTCACGGCTCAATGTGGGACCAGCGATGTTGCGCTATATAGATGCGACCCTAGGCTGTTTGTATGAGGCGGGATTTTCATTAGAGATGGCCGATCGTGCGTGGAATGCGATCGATAGTCACATCTATGGGTTCACGCTTCAGGAGCTGAACTTTCCCATCAATGAGTCGGATTATTCGGAAGCAGCAGCGCATGGACTTTCGCTCATCCCCGCTGACAAATACCCCTATATGAACCAGCTCACACATTACGTTATGGAGGGTCGTTATAATGGTATTCATGATTTCGAGTTCGGGCTGGAATTGATTCTCAATGGACTCGATAGGTTTCGACACAACGCCTGATAATCGATTTGCGTCAGTATAGTTAAGTTCGCTTCTTAGCAATCAAAGTGAATGAATTCTTCTACATTGGACTTTGCGGAGGAGCTTTAAAACTGCGATCGATTAGATCTGAGATTCTTGACCAAAGCATCTGATGTAGCACCTTATTCTGTTTGCGATCGCTTTTGACCTCTAACACCTGCGTTCCCGATCGCTGCAAAGAATCTAAAACTGCCTGTTGAAAATGCTGCCAATCTTTAATTTCCACAAATTCGCCGCCATAGGCTGTGACAATCGGGGCGAAATCTAGTCCGTGGGGCGTGCCAAATAATTCTTCAAAGGGTGGCTCAAAATTCGCGATCGGCAATAGATCGAAAATGCCGCCACCATCGTTATTCAGCAAGATTACGGTCAGATTCACGTTGTATTTTTTTACCGCCATCAACCCATTGAGGTCGTGATAAAAAGCCAGATCGCCACAAATTAACAGCATCGGTTCCTCGCATCCCCATGCTGCCCCCAAGGCACTGGACAGCGTGCCATCAATGCCATTCGCACCACGATTTGCCAAGACTTTGATCGGTTGCTGACTGTGAAAAAAGGTATCTAGATCGCGGATCGGCGTGCTGCTGGCAATGTAAATATGCGTGTTGGCTGGTAACCACTTCCCCAGTTCGGCAAACACCTTGCCATCAAACAACTCATCGACCGAGGCGAGAAACTCGGCGATCGCAGCGCTCACGATACTTTCTGCACGTTCAAACCCCTGCCGCCATTTTTTGTTTTGGTCGCGATCTCGCCAACTGGGCAGGGTGTAGTTTTCGAGATAATCGGCAAGTTGATCGCAAAAGTTGATCGGGTTGGCGTAAATCGACTGGGTTAAGCCGTGGGTGGGGTCGTTATTCCCCGTCCCCACAATAATTTGCTGACACTGAATATGCTGCTCTAGCCAAAGCTGATAGCGCTTAGATGTGGGCATCGCCCCAAACCTGATCGCCAACTCGGGGGCATAGGTTTGGCAAAACTGCGGCGATCGCAAAAAGCTATCGTAATGCCCGATCGCACCCCGCCGATCTAACCCCGTGGACTCTGCCAACAAAGGATAGCCCGTTGCCTGCGACAATCTCCGCACTGCTTTAGCAAAACTCGCAGGAGCGTCATAGACACCCACAACGATTACACCTTGAGGATGGCTGGTAATTTGGTTGGCAAGGGTGGCGATCGCATCCGTACTCAAAATCATTCTGCCTGTGACCGTTTGCACATAGGCTTGACGTTGAGATGGGCTTGGGATTGGGCTTCGATCTGAAGTTTGCTCGGAACGCTCGACATTTTGTCTACCATGCCATGCCGTGGGATCGGAAACTTCTAAATCCTCGGGCAGATCGTCCGTCACCTTGACAGGGATTAAGGGATCGGCAAAGGCAAAATTGAGATGCACGGGTCCTGCCAAGGTATAGGCTTTACCCTCTGCCATACTCACCACGCGACCAACCAGCGATCGCAAATACCGCAGCCGCATTCCTGATATGGCGGGTGTCCCCACTTCAAAAAAATAACGGACGTGATTTCCATACAACTTAATCTGATCGATCGTTTGTCCTGCTCCGCAGTCTCTCAGTTCTGGTGGGCGATCGGCAGTTAAGATCACGAGGGGGATGCCGCTATAGTAAGCCTCCACGATCGCAGGGTAATAGTTTGCCGCTGCCGACCCAGAGGTACAGAGCAAAACCACAGGCTCAGATCGAACTTTTGCTAACCCAAGGGCAAAAAAACTACTCGATCTTTCATCAATGTGAATCAAAATCTCCAAACCTTCTACCTGCGATCGTAGGGCAGCAAACGCGATCGCCAAGGGCGTAGAGCGCGAACCCGGCGAAATGCAAATGGTACGAACGCCAGACCGATAGAGTTCTTCCGCTACGATACTTGCCCACAGGGTATTACGGTTTGCTGTGTTCATTTAGAGTGATAGATTGGGTTGGATGACGAATGAAATAACTTTTGCGTTGCTGGGGGTAAGAGTAATCTTAGCGACGATAGAATTGTGTAAACGTGAGTATGATTGTGGAAGTATCAACTGGCAAGTTGCGTCTAGCAAGTAGCCTAAAAAATACAGGTGAGAAGGAAGCCGATGGATGAGTTAAGTTCTGCTTTAGCCTTAGCAACCGATGATGAACTAGATCGGATTGCTGACATTCTATTTAGGCGAAAATTTAATCCCATTGACTATTTTGCCATGCCACCCGTCGCGCAGGTGCAAAGTCAGGAGCGATCGCAGTTAATTGCGGCAATTATCGAGCGGTTCAAATTTTTGGCGGCTGATGGCTTTACAGTCTTAAAGAGAAAAACGGCTCAAGTCAGCTATCGTCAGGTTTTGGAGCGTGTTTGTCAGCATCTAAAGGTTAAATACTCCGCCACTCAGACCGTAGCCGAGATCGAATCAGAGCTGTTTTTGTGCCTCATTAGTCGCTCTTGGCAACGCATGTCACCCTCAGAGCAAAATAGCCTCAATGCTTCGATGCAATCTGCCCTCACTGAGTCAGATTTGCAAAAGTCCCTGCCCCGCGACCTCCAACGCGACCCCATCAGTCTGGTGCTTAAAGGGGGCAGTGCCTTGGCAGTGACGACTGTGGTCAAGCCTGCGGTCATGCTCTTGATTGCAAGACAAATGGCTTGGCATTTTGCCACCTATCAAGTCGGTCGGGAGGCACTCAAAGCTGGAGGCACAGCGATCGCGACGCGATTGCAGGCATACCTATCTACTTACCTGGCAAAACGAGGCATGGTGGCAGCAGCCACCCAATACTCCGCCGCTCGTACTGCCTTTGCTCTGCTTACGCCAACTTTATGGGGATTGTTTTTTGCGGATTTGGGTTGGCGGGCGATCGCAACCAACTACAGTCGCATTATTCCCGTTATTTTCACCTTGGCGCAAATTCGCTTGCTGAGAGACTATTAAAGCAATTCATCCTATGCAAGCACTTGCCCCCTCGATCGATCGCTTAAAAGCCAATCCTGACCTCGTCACCCACGTGCAGAGCTATCTACAGCAGTTAGGGCTATATGACGCTGGCGTAGATGGGATCTTGGGGCAGTACACGCAATCAGCCCTATTTCAGTTTAGTGACGCTCTAAGTTTAGATATGGGTTTAGATCCAAAGCTAGGCATAGACTTCAACGATCGCTCCAATCCTGCCGTAAATAGTCTCCTGAGCATTCCTGAAGTCGTAGCGATCGTGCTCGATCTCGCTAGCAATTCCAATCGCATCTTTCAAAAATTCTCAAAAATTCAAGATGCTCTGTTACAGCAGAAATTCTTAACCGAAGAGCATCTTGCCATTTTAGATCGAGGCGTAAATGGCTCTACCGTCACGAATGACTCTGCGAGCTATAGCTTCCCTGCTTCTCCGTTTAAACAGGAGATCGGTCAATTTGCCAACCGCTTAGCTACTTTGCCCGCGATCGCCATCGCTTCCTACGGTCAAATTGCTATGTTGGCAAGCACAAACCTCCGCGTAAGATTCACACCCTATCCTAATTTGGGGGTAATTCCCCCGATCGATAACCTCAGCCTTAATTTTTTGCACCAAGATATCACTGAGGCTTGTGTCTGTATCGGTAGTTTGGTGGATGGGCATATCATGACCCGCTGGTTGGGCAAAAATATGCTCAAAAACGTAGAATTTTGGAGTTCTACCAAGATATTAGCAATTTTGCACTTGATCTCGAAAGCAAATCAAGTTGCCCCCAAGACCGCGATCGCCAGTTTGTTCGTTACCGATGCTCAAAAACAAAAAGGTTCGATCGCGATCGCAGAAGTCCTCCAAAGAATTGTTAGTTACGAGGAAGTTGGAGCCTTGACTTCCAATGCTTTGGCAGCCATGTGCAAGCAATTTGCCACGCCTTCCCAGCTCGATCGATGGGTACAGCAAGTGACAGGCAATCAAGCCCTAGAGTTTAAAGGGTTATATGGCGAACCGCCCTATATCAGTCAGCCCGTTTTGTTAGACCCAAATACCAAGCGTACAATTTTACCGCCCGCCACCGAAACCCATTTCAAAAATGGTGGGAGCAATACCCTATCCGCCTATGATCTCACCCGTTTTATCTCCCTACTAGGATGGCATCACGCTATCCCAGCCACAGCGCGTCTGCCTGGGGCCCAGTGGCATAGCCTCCAAACCCTCGTCCGTATTATGGGTATGGATACAGCCCGTTATGTCGATGCGGCGATCGCCACCCTAGGGTTACAAAATCAAATCAGCGCCCCTGTGGTGATCTCAAAAATGGGTTTTGGTCGTAGCCTCATTCGCGATCGGACTGAAGCCACCTACACCGCCTTCGTCCAATTTGCCGATCGGCTTACAAAAAATTCAAATGGGGGAAAGTTGCGATCTTTTTGTTTCACGCTACGCGCCGCCAAGCAACTCAACGATCCGATCCAAGAAGCTTTGGAAGTCGATGCCCGCATGGCAACAGCGGTAACAGAGATCGTTCGACGGGTGGTAACAGAAGAGCTGATTTAGTTCGTAATCTTGTTATACTTCATACTTCCTTTACAAATTGTCTAGTTAGACTGAGTAACACGCAGATGTCAATGAAACCACAATTATCAGACGTGGGGCTATGGTGGCGCTGGGTGTTATGCACGATCAGTGGCTTTCTGATCGGTAATGTGTTTGGCATTCCCGCCAGTCTCGTCGGTCTATATTTTTTAGGACCTACCCTACAGTCCTTTGGCTTTTGCCGCCAGAATATTCTAGCAACGGGCTGTATTATTTTCGGGGCGATCCTAATTGGGGCGATCGTTTTTGGGGCAGCGATTGGCTATTTGCAATGGTTTGTTGTGCGCAAACTCACTAAACGTTCGGGTTGGTGGATTCTGGCAAGCACAGTTGGATGGACGGTCGTGGCGATCGCTCTCGGTGAGCTGGCCTATATGCCCGTATCGGGCGTCATCGGTAATCTAGACGGCAGCTTTGAAGAGGTTTCCTTTTTAGTCCATCTGCCAGCATTGGCGATGGCTACCGTTTGGGTAGCTTTCTCAGGTTTACTACTAGGCATATTGCAATGGTTAATTTTGCGGCGATCGCTGCCTCGATCGATGTGGTGGATTGGGGTGAATGTTGGCCTGATGCTTGCCGCCGCGATCGCCGTGATTCCGATTTTAAGGGGTGAGACCCGTTTGCTTAGCTTATTGTTTTTCTTTATAGGCTTTTTGCCGATCTACGCGGTAGTGACTGGAGCAGCGATCGTCAAAATTCGGCAGGGTTCCTAAGAAACGGTTTTGAGCAGATTGGTGTAGACTAGAAAAGCTGAAAAAATACACACACACTTGGGGATTCGGGTGTTTTATCGGCAAGTAGTGGTTAGTCATTAGCATTTAGCGCCAAACAGCTAACAGCCAAGAACGAACAGCAAACTGCCAAAAATACGCCCAAGTGCCAGGATAAACCCGAACACAAGGAGAAAATCATATATGCCAGTTGTTTCCCTAGCCCAGTTGCTAGAGTCAGGAGTTCACTTTGGGCACCAAACGCGTCGTTGGAACCCCAAAATGGAACCATACATTTTCACCGAACGCAATGGTGTTCACATCATTGACTTGGTGCAAACCGCCCAGTATATGGATGAAGCGTATAACTACATGCGCCAAGCTTCCGAACAGGGCAAAAAGGTATTGTTCGTCGGTACAAAGCGTCAAGCCGCTGGGATCGTTGCCCAAGAAGCTCTACGCTGCGGTAGCTACTACATCAACCAACGCTGGTTGGGGGGTATGCTCACCAACTGGACGACCATCAAAACTCGCGTCGAGCGCTTAAAAGATCTAGAACGTCGCGACGAAAGCGGTGCTTTAGATCGCCTTCCCAAAAAAGAAGCTTCCGTTTTGCGCCGTGAAATGGAAAAGCTCCAAAAATATCTGGGCGGGATCAAGACCATGCGCAAGCCCCCAGACATTGTGGTGATTATCGACCAAAAGCGCGAGTATAACGCCGTTCAAGAATGCCAAAAGCTACGAATTCCTATTGTGGCTATGTTAGACACCAACTGCGATCCTGACACTGTGGATATCGCTATTCCTGCGAATGATGATGCCATCCGTTCGATCAAACTGATCGTGGGCAAACTGGCTGATGCAATTTACGAAGGTCGTCACGGTCAAGTTGATGAAGTTGACTATGATGCCTACGATGTTCCAGAAGATGCAGAGATCGCGGCTGAGGAAGAAATTGTTGCTGAAGAAGAGAGCGAAGTTGAAGCCTAAAGCGTTGATGCGTTTATCGTACATCTAGCTTTTCCGTTTCATCGATCGATTCGATAGTTTCAATAGTATTTAGAGCGTTCGGGGATTAAATCCCCGAACGCTCTTTTTTGTTATCTTCAATCTAGAGTAACGAATTCTCTTCACTATCAGAACCTTGATTGCTAGCTTCTTTTTCTTCGCGATCGCGGCTGAGTTGATTGATCAGAGATAGAACTTTTACGCCTCTCTCAAACGAACGATCTTCTTCAAACACAATTTCTGGTGTGCGCCGTAACGATAATCTTTGCCCAATTTCTCGTCGCACATAGCCTGTGGATGCCAATAGTCCTTCCATGGTTTCGGCTCTGGCTTCGTCCGTACCGTAAATACTCACAAAAATCTTGGCATGTTGGAGATCGCCTGAGACAATCACATCGGTCACGCTTGCCATGCCTACGCCCACGCGATCGTCTTTAATTTCTTGCAGCAGCATGCTCCCAACCTCTCGCTTGATTAGTTCTGCAACGCGTGCAACTCGCCGACTAGTAGCCATAAAATCTCAACCTCAAAACCTAGAACGTATATTTATCAATACTTAGCGCGATACCACTGCTAGCAATATGGCAAAAAGATGGATGTTCGTATCTCTGATTACAGTTTACTCTGATATCAAAGCTATAGTTCTAACAAGCATTTATACTCATTATTTCCATATTTGCAAGAGCGAATGCTTACGTAAAACGTACCTATGATGTGTTAGGAGGACTTATGATTCAAGCTCCAGAGCCCCTTATTCGTTCTATTGAAAAGCTATATATGGATATCACCGAGCCTTTAGATCCCTATGTTGCCTTGGCTTTGACCAACTTGAGCGTAAAAGTTGCAGAGATGGCATATTTAATGGGTCATCAAGATGGCAACAGCAGCCAATCGCCGAATTGTGATTGCCCACCTGGCGTGTGTCTTGGTCTTGGTAAAGCATTTTAAGTTTGCGATCGCTTCTTAACTTTAAGGCTTAACTTTAAGAACAAAGCATTCGGACATCATTCTTCGTAATCCCTGAGAGCTTGTAGGTCTCGAATGCTTCGTTCTTCACTAAATTGCATCCAATCCCAGCATGGCACGTAAAACTAGAGATACCCCAATAAAGCCGCTCACAAGCGCAATGATGAGCACGATCGCCGTAAGTGGTCGTTTTAACAAAGGCACAATGGGCTGAATCACGATCGAAAGCACTCCCGCTGTAATTAAAGCCAAGAATTTAGGGTAGCGGAGGAGGTTGTTAAAAAAGTTTTTCATGTTTTATCTAGTTTTTATCTAGGGGCTAAATCTCTAGTCTGAATATTTTAGGGAGTAAATCCCTTGTGTGATAGATGGGGATTTTAGATGAGAGGCTATGTAAATTAAAGTTCAATCCCAAACTCTAATTTTAGTAGGACTTAGGTAGTAGAATTCCACAAACTTTAAGACTAAAACTTTAAACGAAAAGCTCACCCTAGGGAAAATTGAGCTTTTTGGAATTTTTTCGTAATTCCTCAGCGACCTTGAAGATGAGCCTTGAAATAAATTTCTTCGCGATCGAGCGATCGACCAAATCCTAAACAGATCCTACCAGACCCTTTTAGGAGATTTCTAACCATAGATTTGAGAATTCGTCATCTTTACCTCGCATAAATCTGATATTAAAACGATCTAAACATACCAAAGCGATCGCAGTTGGTACCAAAACCCACGAAAATTAAAAATTTCTATTGTTTGGTGTCAAGCTTGGGTGAGAATATAGCTAGGTATAAACTCAGGTAAAAGACAATTATGGCTGCGGCAACCCAAACTTTAGAACAACTCTGCATAAACACAATTCGCTTTTTATCCATAGACGCAGTAGAAAAAGCAAAGTCTGGTCATCCAGGATTGCCTATGGGTGCGGCTCCAATGGCTTTTGTGCTATTCGACCAATTTCTTAAGTTCAATCCCAAAAGTCCTAAATGGGTTGACCGCGATCGCTTTGTGCTGTCGGCAGGTCACGGTTGCATGTTGCAATATTCCCTATTGCACCTGACTGGTTACGATAGCGTACCCCTAGATCAAATTAAGCAATTTCGCCAATGGGGCAGTAAAACCCCTGGGCATCCAGAAAACTTTGAAACCGAAGGCGTAGAAGTCACCACAGGGCCTTTGGGGCAAGGTGTGGGCAACGCGGTAGGGTTAGCGATCGCGGAAGCGCATTTAGCCGCACGTTTTAACAAACCAGGTCATAATATCGTCGATCACTATACCTATGTGATTTTAGGTGATGGCTGCAACATGGAAGGGATTGCATCGGAAGCAGCCTCTCTGGGCGGTCACCTGAAACTAGGTAAGCTGATCATGCTCTATGACAGCAACAGTATCTCCATTGACGGCAGCACCGATCTTGCTTTTACCGAAGATGTCGGTAAGCGCTATGAAGCTTACGGTTGGCACGTTCAATATGTTGCTGACGGCAACGAAGATTTAGACAGCATTGCCAAGGCGATCGAAGAAGCCAAGAAAGTTACCGATAAGCCTAGCTTACTTGTTGTCACCACCACCATTGGTTATGGTTCGCCCAAAAAAGCTGGTACTGCTGGCGTGCATGGGGCAGCCCTCGGTACGGATGAAGTCGCCGCTACCCGTGCCAACTTGGGTTGGACCTACGATCCCTTTGTCGTACCTGAAGATGCTCTCAAGCGCTTTAGAAAAGCGATCGACAAGGGTGCTACTGCCGAAGCAGAATGGAACGAACGCTTTGCTGCTTACGAAAAGGCCTATCCTACTGAAGCTGCTGAATTTAAGCGGATTATGGCTGGGGAATTACCAGATGGTTGGCAAAAGGCGCTCGAACCTGTCACCCAAAAAGAAACCTCTACCCGTCTATTGTCCGAAGCATGTTTGAATGCTCTTTCCCCTGTCCTACCTGAGTTTCTCGGAGGTTCGGCTGACTTGGCTCACTCCAATATGACCTATGTCAAGGGTGTTCCTGACTTCCAAGCGGGCTCTTACGAAGGTCGTAACTTCCGCTTTGGCGTGCGCGAGCATGGCATGGGCGCAATTATGAATGGGATGGCGTTACATGGTGGATTGATTCCCTACGGTGCTACCTTCTTGGTGTTTGCTGACTACATGCGTGGTGCTATTCGCCTGTCGGCATTGTCACAAGTTGGTGCGATCTACATCATGACCCATGACTCGATCATGCTAGGTGAAGATGGTCCTACCCACCAACCTGTGGAAACCTTAGCTTCTCTTCGCGTAATCCCAGATTTGTTGGTATTGCGTCCTGCGGATGCCAAAGAAACCGTGGGTGCCTATGAAGTCGCGATCGCCAACCGCAAACGTCCTTCTCTCTTGGCATTCACCCGTCAGAATGTTAAAAACCTTCCTGGTACATCGGTTGAAGGTGTGGCGAAAGGTGGCTATGTGGTCGTCGATGCTGCAAATCCCGAACTCATCATTATTGCTACAGGTTCCGAGCTAGAGTTGGCAACCAAAGCAGCCGCAACCCTCGCATCAGAAGGTAAAGCTGTTCGCGTCGTCTCACTTCCTTGCTGGGAACTGTTTGAAGAGCAAACCCAAGAATATAAGGATTCCGTTCTTCCTCCATCCGTGAAGAAGCGTGTTTCCGTAGAATCTGGTTCGACGATGGGCTGGCATAAGTATGTCGGTACTGAAGGAGCCGTGATCGGAATTGATACCTATGGCGCTTCTGCACCAGGTCCTATTTGCTACGAGAAGTTTGGCTTTACCGTCGATAACGTGATTGCCACCAGCCGCAAAGTGCTTGGCTAATCGTTCTCTGTTGAGAATCTAGATTAAAAATTGAGGAGCTAGGAACGCAGTACTTCTGCTAAATTCCTAGCTCCTTTTCGCAATTATGCCTTAAGTTCCAAACTGCGCCATAGATACCACGAAGCGATCGAGCAATAGGGTTGCCATTTTTGAGCGAGGACTTCTATTTGTTTTTTATTGGGTAGCTCGTCCAAGCCATACACTTTTTTGATACCCATGCGAATGCCTAAATCATCCACAGGCATGACATTCAAGCGATGCATCCGAAAGATTAATAGCATCTGTACTGTCCAACGTCCCACGCCTTTGACCTCGGTCAGGGTCTTGACGATCGCTTCATCATCCATTTTCTCTAGTTCTGCGAGACTCGGTAATCCATCGATTACTTTTTGAGATAAATCCTTGAGATATCCAATCTTTTGTCGCGAAATTCCTACCACTCTTAAAGCATCATCGTCAGTATTCAGAATATCTGTGGCAGTGGGATGTAAGCGATCGGGATAAAGTTGTAGAAATCTTTGATGAATAGTCGCTGCGGCTTTACCAGACAGTTGCTGATAGAGAATCGATCGCACCAATCCAGATAAGACATCTCCTTCCACTCTCTCTTCACCTAAACGACATGCTCCGACTTGAGCAATAATCTCGGCAAGTATGGGGTCTGACTTCTGTAAAAAATCTACGGCTTCAACATGTTGCATATCATTCGACGGGGCTATCTCAGCAGAGCAAATTGTGACGGCACTACGACCTATAGAATAATCAAGGCAACTATAAAACCATCCAACGTCATAAAAGGAGTTAAACTTGCACTCAATAGTCTGTCCTAAAAATTCAGTATACTAAATACTCATATGTCAAGATTCAGATAAAAGATGATGTGCAGCAAAAAGAAAATATGCGTGATTACAATCTTGGCTTTATAAGTAACGACGACATTTATAACCACGTTCAAGAAACTGTTCAAAAATACAGATTCAATATTAATTTAACGAAATTCAGTGAAAACCTAATAGATCCCATCAAATTGACGTTGGGAGCATCTCAATTAGGTAATAAGTAGAAATACTTAGCAAAGCAGAGTGGGATAATAGATCAAAGTTAAGCCCTATAAAACAATGAGTCCAGAAGACAAAGAAAGACTAGAAGCCTGTACAAGAGAGATCGCTGAAATCTTGTATCGGAATGCGGAAACCAAAGATGCAGAGCAGTTGAAAACGCTAGAAGGGATAGAAATAGCAGTAAGAGAGCAGATGTTGGAAAATGTAAGTCCAAACGTAGGAATT